>CAZZKP010000099.1:0-7449 GCA_964654675.1 uncultured Bifidobacterium sp.
TTTCTTGACAAACGAAAAAAATGAACAAGCCATTGAAGAAACCGTAGAAGTTTCAACGGCTAAAACAACCAAAACAGCAGTTGCTGTTACTGCCCATGATGATTTTGACTGGAGTGCAGATGATGCTGGATTCGAGTCTTACTCGAGCGATGAGCGCAAGCGCTTAGAAGTATCTTACAATTCCACTTTCCAGCCAGTTGTTGAAAAACAAGTGGTTAAAGGTGTGGTTGTTGGTATGAATGAAAAAGATGTTGTAGTAAACATTGGATTCAAAAGTGATGGTCTGGTACCTCGTACAGAATTCCGTGATATGCCAGATTTGGCATTGGGCGATTCAGTGGAAGTATTTGTTGACATTGCAGAAGACAAAATGGGTCAATTGATTCTGAGTCGCAAAAAGGCGTTGCAAGAAACTGCATGGGAGAAAATTGTTGAGGCGCACAACAACGACACAATCGTTACAGGTTATGTTCGTTCTCGTACCAAAGGTGGTTTGGTAGTAGATGTATTTAGTTTTGATACATTCTTACCTGGTTCTCAAATCGATACGAAGCCAGTTCGTGATTATGATCAATACGTTGGAAAAAATATGGATTTCAAAATCGTTAAGATCAATGAAATTTATAAGAACGTAGTTGTCTCTCACAAAGCATTGATTGAAGATGATATCGAAGCACAGAAGTCTGTGATCTTATCTAAATTAGAAAAAGGCCAAGTTTTAGAGGGTGTTGTAAAAAATATGACTTCTTTTGGTGTGTTTGTTGATTTGGGTGGAATAGATGGTTTGTTGCATATAACCGACATTTCATGGGGTCGTATCAATCATCCAGAGGAAGTATTGAAATTGGATGATCGTATCCAAGTAGTTATTTTGGATTACGATGATTTGAAAAAGCGTATTTCTTTGGGATTGAAGCAATTGACTTCTCATCCATGGGATAATTTAACAGCTGATATCGAAGAAGGTACTCATGTGACTGGAAAAGTGGTTTCTGTGGCTGATTACGGTGCTTTCATTGAGATCAAGCCAGGTGTTGAAGGGTTGGTTCACGTGAGTGAAATGAGCTGGAGTTCGCATTTGCGCAATCCATCTGAATATTTGAAAGTTGGCGACGAAGTGAAAGCTTTGGTGTTGTCTTTGGATAGATCAGAACATAAAATGAGCTTAGGTATTAAGCAACTCACACAAGACCCTTGGATTGATATCGAAAACAAATATTCTTTGGGAAGCAAGCATTCAGGTATTGTTAAGAATTTGACATCCTACGGCTTGTTCTTGGAATTGGAAGAAGGTATTGATGGTTTGGTTCACGTTTCTGATTTGAGTTGGAACAAAAAAATCAAACATCCAAGTGAATTCACCAAAAAAGGTGACAAATTGGATGTGGTTGTTTTAGAAGTGGACAAAGATAACCGTCGTTTAAGCCTTGGTCATAAGCAGTTGGAAGAGAATCCTTGGGAAACATTCGAAACAATTTTCTCAATTGGATCAATTCATGAGGGAACTGTTATGTCAGTGAATGACAAAGGAGCTACCATTCAACTTCAATATGGTGTTGAAGCTTTCGCGCCATCACGTCATATCAAAAAGGCGGACAACAAGACAATGGCAGATGATGAAACGTTAGAGTTTGAAGTAATCGAATTCTCTAAAGACGCCAAGCGTATCATCGTATCACACACAAACATCTGGAAAGGTGCTGAGCGCGCAACCAAAGAAGCTGATAGCACATCTAAGGACAAGGCACGCAAAACTGCAACCAAGGTGGTGAAAAAGATGAATCAGTCTTCTGAAAAATCTACATTTGGTGAATTGGATGCTTTAACCGCTTTGCGTGCACAATTTGAGAAGCAAGAAAAAGGTGTTGCCAAAGACAAAGCAGACAAAGCAGAAGCGATAAAAGTTGAAGCGGCTGCCACGAAAGCCAAAGATGAAGCGGCGGCTGAAAAGAAGGAAAAAGCCTCTAAGTCTGAGCCTGCAACTGCATCATCATTGAAATCATTGTCTGGCGTAGGTCCAGCGATGGAAAAAAGAATGAATGCATTGGGTGTCAACTCGTTGGCTGATTTGAAAGCGCTAACAGAAGAGAAAATTGCTTCTTTGATCGCTGAAGATGCCAAAATTTCTGCAGACCAGTGGAATAAGTGGATTGAAGAATCCAATTCATTGTAAAAAAATCAATTTCATATAGGAAAAGCCTCGCTTCGGCGGGGCTTTTCTTTTTAATAAATTACATTTGTATTCTCATGACCGAACAACTCATTGCTGCCTTTATTATTAGTGTTTTGCATGGCTTTATCCCCGGTCATTGGCTTCCTTTTTTGGCCTTGGCAAAGAAATTGGAATGGAGTAAGTCAAC
Source organism: uncultured Bifidobacterium sp. (assembly GCA_964654675.1). Lineage (GTDB taxonomy): Bacteria > Bacteroidota > Bacteroidia > NS11-12g > UBA955 > UBA955. The sequence goes on from CAZZKP010000099.1 coordinate 2,361, forward strand.
AACCCTAAGATATACAGGATTGGCCGCGATTGCCCACGCCTTGGGTACAGTTCTCGTTGGATTGATCATCGCCCACTTTACTATGATGGGTTTACACACGAATCAAATCAAAAGCAATAACGGAGATATCAGTGGCATCTCTCTGTTTAACACAGGAATACCATTTGAGACTTTTGGTGCTTTGATTATGATTTTATTGGGATTTTATTTCCTGTATAGACACCATACACATCATCACTTCCATTTTCCCAAAAAGGTAAATGAATCCGAGAGTAGGTGGGCCTTAGGTACCATTTTATTGGCATTGTTTTTATCTCCATGTATGGAAATTGAGTGGTATTTTGCCACTTTGGCACCTTTGGGTTGGCCGGTGATTTGGCTCTTGGTTTTGGTTTATGCCATTACCACATGGCTGAGCATGATGGGAGGGGTTTGGATTGGTTTTAAAGGATTGGAGAGATGGAATTCTCACCGATTGGAACACAGCACGGGATTGATCACCGGAGTGGTAATGATCATTAGTGGTTTGGTATTGATGTTTTGGTAATTCCCAAGTATCGATCAATGTAACCATGAATCAAATAGAGTAGTGGTAATAAGACAATGGCCATAAACAATTTGTATACGTAGTTTAATGTCCCAACCTGCAATACCCAAATCAAATCGTATTTACCCCCCACGTAGAAGGCAATGACAAGTACTACATAACTATCAATAAATTGACTTACAACCGTACTTCCGGTAGCTCTAAGCCATACCATTTTGTCTCCAGTCTTGTCTTTTAATTTCGTAAAAATAAAAGCATCCACCATTTGACCGATTACAAAAGCCACCAATGACCCTAGAATGATCATTAAACCCTGGCCAAATACGGCGTTAAATGCGTTCTGCATATCATTTAAACCCCTGGATTGACCACTCACATTCCAAAAGTCTGCGCCGTCTAACCACATGGCTACACGTACCGACAGAAAAGAATAAATCAATAATCCAGCCGCTATCCAAGAGAGTTTTTGAACGCCCTTTTTTCCAAAATACTCGTTGATCAAATCAGTTAGGATAAACACAAATGGCCACAGAATCACACCCGCCGTCATGTCAAAATTGAATTTTCCGCCAAAAATATGTAAGCCCAATGGTTGAATTCCTATCGTTTTTTCCAATGAAAAGATCTTGGCACCAATAAACTCCGCAACAATTGCATTGGTTAAAAAAATCATTCCTAGCACAAGAAATAATTGATTTTTTCTGGAATTGATATCAATTGGCTTTGTCATTTTGTTATTGGGAGCAAAAATAAGGTTTTGTTCGTCCTTGTTAATAGACATCCACAACAATGTCGATATTCCTGTAAATTTATTCAACAGATTGGATTGATTTTTGAATATTAAATTAACATGAGGTTTTTTGCTAAAATAATTTTTTCGTTGTGTTTCATCTGTTCAGTATTCAACGACGGATTCGCCCAGTTGAGTTATGATCAATTGATGTCCAATGGGGTCAGGGCGGATGAAAAAGGTCAATACGACGAATCCCTAATAAATTTGAATCTCGCTGTTGACATGAAGCCGGAGAACGATATGGGTTGGTTAACTCGGGGAATCGTAAGAATCCATATGTCAGATTTTAGTTCGGCGGTGGTTGATTTTAATAAGGCGATATACCTAAATCCTTCTAGACCAAAAACGTATCTATACAGATACATTGCGTATTCAAGAACGGAAAACTACCAATTTGCCTTTGGTGATATTAATCATTATTTGGAATTGGCACCCTCGGATACATTGGGCAGGGTTTATCGTTTGGAAATTGCTTTGAAGTTAAAAGAGTACGATGCGGTGTATGAGGACATGATCTGGTTATATAAGACCATGGGTGATCTGTTTCTGAGAGATTATTTACCGATTTTAAACACACATTTTGATGCTTCCAAAAAGTATGGCGAATTCCAAAAAATCCTGCTGGGCTTAAGACAAGTGAATCCCAATGAATCTTTGATCACCGAATCTTTGATTCAAAATACCTATGAAATGGGTCAGTATGAACTTTGTCTTTCACAAGTAAATGAATCATTAAAGTTGTATCCCCAAAATCAGAATTTGTTAAAATTGAAAGCGGATGCTCTTTTTTATTTGAGTCGGATTGATGAGTCAGAATCTATTTATCAATCACTGTTGAATGGGGCACCAAACGATGGGGATTTGATGGCTGATTACGGCCATTGCCTTCTGCAATTGGAGCGATACAATGATGCAGATGTTTGGTTGAGTAAAGCGATAAAGAGTAAAAGTTCCACGCCCGCCTATGCTTATTTGGGTAGGGGAATTGCTCGATACAATATGGGGAAAATTGGTGTAGCCTGCGCCGATTGGGAGCGCAGTTTATTGCTTGGAGAAAAAACAGCAAGTCAATGGCTGGAGAAACATTGTCAAGAAAATCCATCAATTAACAAATAATGCTAAAATTGAAAATCTCCGTAATTTTTTGTTGGGCAGGATTGAGTTGGCTTCAATTGACCGCTTGTAATTCTGCGGTATCTGATCCCAATGTCCAACATGTTCAACCCAAAGATTCATTTCACATTGTTGCCATTCCAAATAATCAACTCGCATTTTTTGAAATACAACCACAAATTACTTTTTGGCGTGCAGTGATATCATTGACAAAAGATTCTTGTATTGTAGTACACAAGGATAGCCGAAAAATGCTGGATTTTATTTCTGCAGAACAATTAGACTCGATGGTTGGTCACAATCAATTGGATATTGCTGCACAGTGTTATCGGGATAAAAATGGATACCAAACTTGTGAGTTGGTAAAGTTTGTTCGTGGCAAAAAAGAGTTTTTTGATTTTCAAAAAGTGGGACCTTTGGTTGATGATGCAAGGACAATTTTTGAAGAATACAGTGTAAATCCCATTTATGCGCAATTCATCTTGTTGATTGAATCTCCAAATAACCCTAAAGCGAGATCCATTTCTGGCGCTGTGGGACATTACCAATTAATGCCTTTTGTTGCAAGGAAATATGGTTTGGTTGTGTCGTCCTCAAGGGATGATCGTCATGATTTTTCCAAAAGCAGTATGGCTGCTGCCAAATTGATGCGGGATTATTGTATTCCAAATGCCGAGAGAATGGCAATTGGATTGGGCTTAACCCCAAACAAGGAAGAACTCTGGTTTCAATTGTTGGTGATGCATGTGTACAACGCGGGCGCAGGAAACGTCCGAAAAGCGGTCCAAGCGGTGGGTCCTGTATCAAGTGGCGAAGAATTGATTTTGAAGCTTTGGAAGACACAAGCTGCAGCCTTTGGCAATAGTTCACAGAATTATACCCAATTGGCATTGGCCAGTTATGTAAACTATTTGCATTGGCTCAATAGGCAACCTATTTGACTCCTTTTGGAAGGGAGACTCTAATTGGGTTAATTTTCGACCAAATAACTGTTCCGTAAGGTAGACGAATGTTACAATGCAATGTGGAAATCCTAGTTATTTGATGATTTATTAAATTGTAATGCATAGAAATTCAGTGGTATGGCAAATTTGTTTAGATTGATTTTAAATTGTTGACTCTGTTAACAATTTATTTTAGAACGGGGCCCCCTTCTTCTATATTTGCATCGCGAAAAAAGACAATGTTCCCAAACATGATTGCTAGAAATATGAAAGTTTGGATGCTGTCCGCCGTTATGGCGTTATCAGTATCCTCTTACGCGCAAGACAAGCCAAATGCCGAAAATGGTAAAAAGCTCTATGACGCCAACAACTGCGGTAGCTGTCACGCATTAGACAAGAAATTGGTTGGTCCCGCTCTTAGGGGTGTAGAAACTCGTCACTCAACAGAATGGTTGGTGAAGTGGGTTCGGAACAACGAAAAATTCAGAAAAGTTGATAAAGATCCAGATGCGATTGCGTTATATAACGACAATGGTCAGGCTGCGATGAACATTTTTGAAAACTTGACTCCTGCCAACGTAATTGATATCATTGAGTATATCAAAACAGCACCAGCTCCAACCAAAACGGCCACCGTAGTGGTGGATGCTGGAGAGAAAAAAGATGACAACACCACGTTGTACATCTTGATTCTGCTTGTAGCAATTTTTAGTGCAATTTTGTTGGTACTTGCCAGAGTTCAAAATACTTTGAAGAGAGTAGCTGCTGAAAAGCATCCAGAAGATTTCGAGAATCACAACGCGCCAAAGAAGGGATTTTTTGAGAAAATCCTTCCTGGGAAGTGGGGTAAAATGAATCCAACAGTTTTGACCTTGTTCACATTGGCTATTTTGGGTGGAGTGGGTGCTTATTATGGATATGGATTTGCCATTACCGAAGTGGGTGTTCAAAAAGGGTATGCCCCGAAACAACCCATAGCATTTTCACACAAATTGCACGCAGGAGATTTGAAATTGGATTGTAAATACTGTCACTCTACAGTAGAAGAAAGCAAGCAAGCTTCTATTCCAGCTTTGAACACATGTATGAATTGCCACAAAGGTGTACAATTGACAGACAAGTACAACGGTGAAATTTCGCCTGAAATCAAGAAGATTTATGCGGCATTGGATTACAATCCAGAAGGAAAAGCGGGAGAGCAATATGGTCCAAATCCTAAGCCCATTCGTTGGGTAAGAATTCACAATTTACCGGATCATGCCTATTTCAATCACGCCCAACACGTAAAAGTGGGCAAGCAAACTTGTCAAACGTGTCACGGTGCAATCGAAAAAATGGAAGTAGTTCAACAGAAAAATACTTTGCAAATGGGATGGTGTATCGATTGTCACAGAAATGCACAAGTAGATGTTGCCAATAACAATTACTATAAGGCTTTGCATGAAAAGGCGAAAAAGGACATCGCGAGTAATCAAGGGAAAAGTAAATATTTCTCTGCCGACGGTAAAGTGAAGTTAACGCCAGCAATGAATGGCGGTTTAGAATGTTCTAAGTGTCACTATTAATTTTAACTGAAAGAATCATCAATTATGTCAAATAATATTAAATATTGGAAAGGTGAAGATGAGTTAACCAAGAACCCATCATTCTTGGCCGCTCAGCGCAATGAGTTTCATGATGATCTTCCTTTGG
>CAZZKP010000100.1:0-7417 GCA_964654675.1 uncultured Bifidobacterium sp.
TATCGGGGACAACTCTTTTCATCTCTATGGATTACTCATACAACCCGACTTCTGAACCACTTTTTAAGTATGACTTACAGGATGGGCTTTACATCTTATCCGTAAGTGGGTTGATTTCAATACTATTATCCTTGTTCAATAAATACGATGATTATTGAGAAAGTACAGTGTACTTGACTACAAATAGAAGTTTATATTAAATTGCTATTATGGACTACGGTTTTTTAACAACACGCAAGAACATTTATAACCTCATTACATGGGGAAACCTTGAGATAGAAAAAATAACGACCCTTAGTTTTGTGCTCGAGACTTTCAACTTAGGAGCTTACTTTCCGAATGAAGATGAATATGTAGATGAAGAGATAAAAAATGTGGTCGGCTATTTTGCAGTCATGCAAGGCATGCACCACTCAATTGAACAGTGTAAGGCCAATGGTGTTGTTCCCAACTATTTTGAAATTGTTCATTTTGAACATGTCTTTTGGTTCGGTTTTTTTACAGTTACACAAAATACCCATTATGATGAAGAAATTAGAGATTTGGGTAAAAATGTTGAGTTTATTTATGAAAACAAATTTGTCGATTCCTTTTCAGATACTGAAATAAATCAGTTTATATGCGACTATCTTGAAATTGAGGAAGGTGAATTGGAAATAATGTTTAGTGGTTGTATTAGATTGGCTGAAGGCGAATTAGAATTTGATGAATTTACAATTAGGGTAGAAGATGGCTACTATATTTTGAATGAGTATGATGCCCCAATTTTTATTCTCCCAAAGGGAAATTCAGAAGATGAAAAAAGACATTCCTTGTACAACATTTTCAAAGTTTTAGTTGAAAGGATTGGAAATGAGATATAAAATGTTTTAACAAATGTTTTAACAGAAAAATGAAAACCCCTGTAAATACAGGGGTTTATAGTGTTTTTAGAGTGGAATTGGGGGGAGTCGAACCCCCGTCCGGCTATGCGATTACAAGCGCTTTCTACATGTTTAGGGTGAGATTGATTTTCGAGAATCGGCCGGCTCTACCCTAGCCAACGTGATTCCTTAACCAACTTTGTAATGAGCCCCTGCGTTGATGGTTGAGGGTCATACCTGAGCGGGTCGACTACCCCTGACGAACATCGGCTCAGATAGAGACATTCGGGGTAGATGGCAATTACTTAATCATTCCGATTAGGCAGCCATGGCGTAATTAGATTCGCCTCTTAAAAGTTTGAAGGCTGAGATTTCGGTGCAAACCTCCCACGCACCACATGCTTACACTGCAATCAATCATCCCGTCGAATCCAGTCAACCCCATTACAGTACCACAAATTTCGTCATTTTTCTTTTGATTCCTTAAAAAATTGATTTAATTCGAACAAACTATTTTTATTTAAACCTATGAAAATGAGATTATTTGCTGTGATTTGTGTGGCTATGGCTACAATGCAGGGGTGTACTTACTCTGAAGGACCCAGTTTGTCGTTTCGCTCTAAAGCGGGTCGATTAGACGGTCGTTGGAATTGCACATTCCTTGAAGCGGGAACTGCTCCCAAAAATGGTGATTCTTTGATTTATACTTTTGATAAGAAGGGTAGCGGAACTGCTGTAACCAAAACGCAAATGTCGCCCGGAATTTATAATACCGCTTCTGTTGATTTGAAATGGGTTTGGGGTGAAACCAAGGAGAATATTAGCATGGAGCAAACTTGGGCGGGTGTGAAATTGGGTACAAAAGTGTATCGCATTCTTCGCATGACCAACAAGGAAATGTGGTGGGAAAACCCATCGGACAAAACCAAGCGGATTGAGTTTACGAGAATAAAATAACTCTAACGAATTATTCCGCGATTTTCTGAATCGTAAACCCTGCACTTGATACGGCGGAGATTACTTTTTGTTCCATTTCGGTCGGACTTTGTTCGGTATCAACGGTCAGGATTTTTTCCGCAGCCGCGGTATCAACTTGCCATGCATCGATTTCTTCAAGCGCATTTAAGAAGGGTGTAACGGATTTGATACAACTGCCACAATTGATGTTGGTTTTGAATTGAATTTGGTTCATGTTGTTATTTTTTGTTTGCGAGCCAGAGGCTGTTTAGGACGACAGATATTGAGCTAACCGACATTGCGGCGCCCGCGATCATTGGGTTGAGTGAAAAGCCAAAGTTAGGGTAAAATGCACCCATGGCGAGGGGAATGGCGAGGACATTGTATCCAAAAGCCCATATCAGATTGATATGTATTGTTTTCAGGGTTTGTTTAGACAGTTCAATGGCCTTGGGGATCAGCGTAATTTGTCCGCCGGTAAGCGTAATGGCGGCAGATTCCATGGCCAGTGCTGAACCTGTTCCCATCGCAAAGCCTATGTCTGCTTGGGCCAGCGCTTGCGCATCATTGATTCCATCTCCTACCATGGCAACGACCCGCTGTTGGGATTGTAATCGTTTGATATAATCGAACTTGGAATGGGGTAGGGCTTCGGCCAAAATATTTTGAATTTTCAGTGGGTCGGCAACGGCTTTGGCAGTCTGAGCGTTGTCGCCTGTGAGCATATGAATTTCAATGTTTAGATCGCGCAGTCTTGTTAGGGTTTGGGCCGCGGTATCTTTTACCGGATCGCTGATGCCAATGAGGGCGAACAATTGATTTTCGCTACTTAGGGCGATGGTTGTATGGGCTTGATTTAGGAGCAGCTGTGCGATTTTCTCTGTGCTTTGATCGATGATCAAGGTTGGGTTCGATGTGATCCATTTCCATGAACCGAGATGGTATTCAATGTCATTGATTTGGGCGGTGATGCCTTTGCCTGGCAGATTGGTAAATGCGGTGGGTTCTGCGCTTGCGTGCAACGGATTTGATTTTGCGATTTCCGCAACATGTTCGATGATGGCTTGGGCGAGCGGGTGCTCCGATTTGCTTTCCAGGCTCTGGATGATCTGTAAAATTTGAATTTCGGAGCGTTGATGGCTGGGGAATAGGTGCATTTCCGAAACCACCGGCTTGCCTATTGTGAGGGTTCCTGTTTTATCAAATACGATGTCGGTGATGTTATTTGCCATTTCCAAGGCCTGCGCATCTTTTACCAGTATTCCTTGTTTGGCGCCTTTGCCGATTCCAACCATCAGGGCGGTGGGTGTGGCGAGTCCGAGTGCACAGGGGCAGGCGATAATGAGGACATTGATGAAGGTGGTGAGAGCAAAATTTTGTGGTGTATGGAAGGGGAAAAAATGCCAGAACAGGGCGGACATTGCCGCGATGACAAAAACGGTAGGCACAAAAATGGAAGAGATGCGATCGGCGAGTTTTTGTATTTCAGGTTTGGATCCCAATGCTTGTTCCACACGGGCGATGATTTGGGCAAGGAGGGTCTGATTGCCGATTTTTTGAGCGAGTATTTTGAGTGTGCCTTGCTGGTTTATGGTACCGGCGAAGACGGGACTGCCTTTTTCTTTGAGTGCGGGGATGGGTTCGCCGGTGATGGCTGATTCGTTGATGTAGGAGGATCCGGATCGCACTTTTCCATCCACGGGGATGCGATTTCCCGGTTTGATGATGACAAAATCGCCCAGGATTATGTCGGCGGTGGGGATCGTTATTTCTTCGTTATTTCTGATTACGGTGGCCACGGTGGGCTGCAAAGTGAGCAGGTCTTGTATGGCTTGAGTGCTTTTGTTTTTGGCTCTTTCTTCGAGGAATTTTCCCAGTAGGATGAGGGCAATGATGACGGTTGCGGACTCGAAATAGAAGTGGGGGTGAATGGGTTGAGCGGATTGATTTATTGGGTGGTGGGTAGGATTTGTATTGGGGGGAAACAGGTAATACAGAGCGAGGTGATAGCTACTGTATAGGAAGGCGGTGGCGGTAGATAGGGCCACTAGGGTATCCATATTGGATTGGAGGTGTCTGATTTTTTTGATGGCGTTGGTATAGAAGTCGAGGCCACAATATAGGATTACGGGGAGTGCAAGAAGGAATTGGATGAGTCCATCGTGGGGGATTTGGTTCATGAGGAACATGGAGAGGACGAGAATGGGTGCGGTGCAGAGGATGGCAATGATGAGTTTGCGTTTTAGGGTGATGAGGTGGGCGGCCGCGCGAAGCGCGGCCGCCTCCTTACCCCCTGCCGATTGATCCAAAATCAATTCATACCCTATCTCTTTGGCCGCCTCTCCCAATCGCTTTACTTCAATCAAAGCCTCATCAAACCGAACAAAAACCGATTCATTCGGATAGCTCACAACCACAGATTCTACCCCTAACAAACGTCCCAAATACGATTCCAAACTCACCGCACAAGCCGCACACGTCATCCCCACTACCGGAAATGTCCTGTGAATCAATCGATTGCCTGTCCCAGAATTCATGTCACCCTAAAATTTCTTATTCTTTGAAAAAGGAAAAAACCTCCCACACCCCAAAGTTCGGAATTATTCTGAGCATACCCACATTTGATTTTGAATTTCAATCATCCTTTAGGGTTGCTTTCCCTTTCATTTATTGTCAGAACGACACTTATCGCCTATTTTTGAAGAAACTATGAGAAGATTCGCCTTTTTACTTTGTCTGTTTTTGATGGGAAGTACTGTAAAAGCCCAAGTACTGTCGCTCAGCCCCGTATTCCCCAAAGAAACCGATACCGTTACCATCGTCTACAACGCAAAGTTGGGCAATGGCGCTCTCGTGGGTGCAACCCAAGTCTATGCGCATACCGGCGTGATCACAACCCTCAGCACCAGTGGTAGCGATTGGCGTCATGTTGTAGGCAATTGGGGTACGGCGGATGCGCGTACCAAGATGACATCCCTCGGGAACGACAAATGGCAGATTCGTTATCATGTGAAAGATTTCTATTCTCAAGCTGGGACTTTTGCCACCAATGAGACGGTCTTGCAGCTGGCCTTTGTTTTCCGAAATGCCGATGGTTCTGTTGTAGGTAGAAGCGCTGCGGGCACAGATATTTTTACGCCCATTTATTCCACGGGTCTGGCTGCCAAATTTACCTTGCCAGAGACCAAAACGAGTATCATCGGAGCCACTTCAACCCAAAAAATCGAAGTATGGTCGAGTCGAGTTTGTGCAACCGTTCTTACGCTAAATGGCGATACCCTTCGTCAAAGCAAGACAAAAGACAGTTTCCAGATCACCAACAATAAATGGAAGATAGGCTCCAACAGAATGATTTTTACCGCCAATTACAACAACCAATTTCTGGCAGCCGACACCGTCACCTTTGTGGTAAATCCCTCGGTTAAGTATGTAGACCCTCCAACGGGATTGGAGTTGGGAGTTACATATATTGACGATTCATCGGCCTATGTGTTGTTCTATGCCCCCTACAAAAATTATGTTTATCTGATCGGAGATTTCAACAATTGGGGACCCGACACTGCCTATTTTATGAACTATTCATCGGCCAAGAGCATTTGGTGGAAGAAAATCACAGGCCTAAAAAAAGGCGTTGAATACGGTTATCAATTTTGGGTGGATGGCAGCATTCGTGTGGCGGATCCTTTTGCCACCTTACTTCTGCATGAATGGGACGATGCGTATATCCCCGCCGCCAATTACCCCAATTTGAAATATTACCCCAAAAATAAAACCCAAGGTTATGTGGGTGTATTGCAAACTGCCCAACCGGCTTTTTCGTGGTCCAAGATCAATTTTCAGCGGCCCGCGACGGATAAATTGCTGATTTACGAATGCCTTACCCGTGATTTCACCAAAGCCCAAACCTTTAAGGCTTTGCAAGATTCAATCCCGTACCTGAAGCGATTGGGAATTACGGCCTTAGAATTGATGCCCGTTTGCGAGTTTGAAGGAAATTTGAGCTGGGGTTATAACGTGGCAAGTCATTTGGCCATCGACAAATACTACGGCAATCGTGCAGCGCTGAAGTCGTTGGTTGATGCATGTCACCAAAATGGCATCGCCGTAATTTTGGATGTGGTTTATAATCATGTATTTGGATCCGCCTCCGTTAATGTACTTTATTGGGATGCTACCACCGGAAAACCTTGGGGAAACAGCCCTTATCTTAATGCGGATGCAAAACATCCATTTAATGTGGGCTACGATATGAATCACGAATCCCAGGCTACCAAATATTACGTAAAACGGTCCTTGGCTTATCTTCTCGAGGAGTTTCATGTGGATGGCTTTCGCTTCGATTTGAGCAAAGGATTTACCCAAACCAATTCTGGGAATGATGCGGCTAAAATGGCCCAATACGACCAAAGTCGCGTTGATATTCTCACCGATTACTACAATTGGGTTCAGTCGAAATCGCCAGGGGCCTATTGCATCATGGAGCACTTTGCGGAGAACAATGAAGAACAGACCTTATCGTCTAAGGGAATGATGCTTTGGGGCAATGGAAATTACAATGCAAATGAAGCCGGAATGGGTTTCAGCAATAGCGATTTTGGGTATGGCATTGATGCGCAAAAACGATCTTTTGGACAGAGAAATTTGGTGGGTTACATCGCGAGCCACGACGAGGAAAGAATGGGTTACAAGTGCAAAAATTTTGGAAATTCTACTACGGGCTATTCTGTGAAGGATCCCAATGTGTACGTGCCTCGGGTGGGTTTGGCCTATGCCTTTGCAATTGCTACACCGGGCCCAAAAATGATTTGGCAGTTTGATGAACTCGCTTACGATTACAGCATCAACACATGTGAGGATGGCGTTACGGTTCAAGATGCATGTCGTTTGGCAAATAAGCCCGTTCGATGGGACTATTGGACGTCCGACGCGGTTCGTAGAAAAAATCAATTCAAAATCGCATCCATCGCGCAGCTAAAAGGAAACTACTCAGAGGTATCGTCGCCCAACAGTTACAATTTTTCCAGTGGTGGGAATTACAAAATTTTGACCCTCAATCACAGCAATATGAATACGGTTGTGATAGGCAATTTTGATGTTACCTCCAGCAGTGCTTCGGTAGGATTTGCCCACACTGGGTATTGGTACAATTATTTAACGGGGGATAGCCTAAAGGTTTCAGGTGCATCGATGGTGATTACATTGGCGGCAGGAGAATATCGGGTTTATACGGATAAAAAAATCGCAAATCCCTATGCCAAACAGATTTTGGGTGGAAGTGCAGGCGCTGAAGAATTGGTATCGAAAGGGCAGATGCAGGTGTATCCCAATCCATCACAAAGTTCTGTCCAACTTGGATTTATGGATGCAGATGGGATGAGTGGCACGGTATCGGTGATCGATTGCGTGGGTAGAGTTGTATTGCAAAAATCGATTGCGGCGGGTGAATCCTTGTCGGTTCTAGACTTGGCTAAAGGTCAGTACTGGATTCAGTTTACATCAAAACAAGGCGCGGTTTATTCGTCCAAGTTGATGATTCAATAGCGTATATTCGCGACCGCGGATGCTGTTTAACTCAGTCATATATTGGTTTTTCCTGC
>CAZZKP010000101.1:0-7188 GCA_964654675.1 uncultured Bifidobacterium sp.
ACTTTCACTGTACGGAAAATTTCCAACGGAATTGGTGTAGAGCGTATTTTCCCAATGCACTCACCTTTTATCGACAAAATTGAGGTAAACAGAAAGGGTCGTGTACGTCGCGCCCGCATTTTCTATTTGCGCACTCAAATTGGAAAAGCCGCTCGTATCAAAGAGCTTCGTACCAGATAATACATTGTACACCAATAAAAAAAGCCCAACTCGTTGGGCTTTTTTTATTGGTGTACTGTCAAAGACAATGACAAATCAACCGCGATCAAATCGAATAAACGCAGCCAAACCCAAACCATTGTGATAAACCCCCGTTGGATAGAAGGGATTATTCATTGTTTTTTGAGACAAAGCCGAAATCAAACTATAATCCCAGTTCAACCGCAATTCAATATGATTTGAGAATTTCCTTCCCACCGCAACCTGCATCAAAACACCATTTTTCGCAAAATCATTTGCAATTCCGGGATTGTAACCTTCCATTTCCTCTATTTTCAGTAATCGAGTAAACCTTATTCCACCCAAAATTTCCAAATCACCCAAACTACCCGCATCAAAATTTTTGATCCCGCCCAACTGAAATTCCATTTGTCTCGCCTTGATATGAAATGCATTCACCATTGTTAGTGGGTCAAAGGCGCGACGGCTTCCCCGTTCAACCAGGCAAAATTGCATTTCCAAAGCATCCATCTTGCTGAATTTCCCCAACCGAAAGCCCGTTGCCATTCCCACTTGATAACCAAATTTGTTATATCCGCTCGCTTGATCTCCATCTATCTGAGATGCGAGCAAACCAATCAAGGGTCTACCATAAAAACTGTTTGACTTTTCCATTGACACCTGTCCTTTCAGACCGCTAACAAAAAATACTATCAAAGTACTGATCAACCGAAACCCTGCTTTCCTTCTCATGTTGTAATTTGCAGCAATTTATTGCAAAAGAGGATGGGGAACAAGCCAAAAAACATATTGATTGTAGGCTCCGGTTTGGCTGGAAGCACACTGGCGTTGGAATTGATTCAACGTGGGCATAGCATTCTTGTGGTAGACAATCTCGCACCCAACAGCAGTTCGCGCGTTGCAGCAGGCATCATCAATCCGATCGTTCCCAAAGGCGTGAAAAGAACATGGCAATACACAGAAATTTTTCCTCGCGTGTTTGACTACTACAGAAAATGGGAAAGCCTATTGAAAGCAGAATTCATCTTCGAATTTCCGATGTGGCAAATTCACGCCAACGCAAATGAAATCAGTGAATGGCATAGGAGAGCACAAAACACAGAAATGAATGATCTTCTGATTCCAGACGAAGACAAAACCCTCATCAATCATTGTGGTCGACTCGATGTACTAAATTTCTTGCAAGCCACACAACTCGCATTGGATAAAAAAAATCAAATCATGCATGGCCATTTTGATTATTCCGATTTACTGATCGATAGATCCTCCAATGGCGTGGAGTATCGTGGACAGCACTTTGATGAAGTAATTTTTTGTGAGGGTATTGGAATCATGAAAAATCCATGGTTCAAGGATTTGTTCTTCGAACCCACAGCCGGCGATATTCTGACAGTTCAAATCCCCGGATTCCCTAACAATAGAATTATCAAACAAAAACAATGGATTGTACCAACCAAAGAAAAAGACATTTTCTTGGTCGGGAGCACATTTCACAAACAATCCATGTCTGAGACACCCAACGCAACAGACGCGCAATTTCTCCTTGAAAGAGCGGAAATCATCACGGGGAAAAACGTAGAATTACTGAAACATCAACGTGGCGTTCGACCCACCGTACAGAATCGAAGACCCTATTTAGGCAGACATCAAACCCATAGAATGCTATCTGTATACAACGGATTGGGCTCAAAAGGAAGTGCTTTGTGCAGTTGGCTTTCACCCATGATGGCAGATTTCATTACAACCAACAATCCGCTGAATGCAGAAGTCGACATTGCAAGAAATTACCCTCCAATCGTTGAAACCAGTTAATTGTTTTCGATAAACTCCAAGAAACTCGTAGGATCTGCTATGATTCTGCAATTTTCTGGAATTTTCAAATCCCGACGTTTCACGACTTGTGAGCCCGTGACAAGGATTTGGGTGTTCGGCCAGCTTCGAGAAAGGGTATTCAAATACACCTGTACCGGCATGCTCGCATTGGAATTCGTCAAAGCGCAAAACACATAGTCCGGATTGTGTAATTTGTGGATTTTGTTTAGGTCTTCTAATGGTGTGGATGTACCCAAATAAATCACATGTTGACCATTTGCACGGAGCAGGTAGGACGCCAAAAGCAGACTTAGTTCATGATTTTCTCCATTTGGCAAAAACAATAAGTACTTTTTCGCATTTGCATTGGGTGTCACATTGAGTTGGTCGATGGCCACAAACAAACGCTGTTTAATCAAGTTGGTAATAAAATGCTCGTGCGCAATATGAATACTTCCACTGAGCCACATCACCCCTACATGCTGTAAGAAGGGAAAAATAATTTGGGTGGTCGTTTGTTCCATCCCCAATTGCAAGATATTGATAGACAAAGTTTTATTAAACTCCCTCTCGTCAAAATCAAACATCGCGGTCGTTAATGTGGCAATTTGCGCTTGATGCCCGGAATTGTTTTCAGAAATACTCAACGTTTTCCGTTGAACTTCATCCCTATCCATCTGCGCAATTCTACTTATCTTTATTCCATTGGCATTTAGAATTGCGATATTCATCATGTATTTCAGATCATCCTCCTCGTAATAGCGAATATTGGTCTCCGTGCGCTTTGGAACCAACATTCCATACCGCTGTTCCCAAATCCTTAGCGTATAGGCCTTAATACCTGTGATATTCTCGATATCTTTGATAAAATACTTATCCCTATAATCTTTCTTCGACTTTTTCGAATCACGTTTGTTATCTATCAATATCTTTTCTCCCAAATTCGACATATCTATGAAAATTATAATAACTGGCGCAACCGGACTCATTGGAAAAAGACTCTGCAACCAATTGAAGCAGAATGGATTTGACGTTGAGTTCTTGAAGCGACATGACTATAACAAAGCAATGAGTCAAAAAGATTGGTCATCGAGAAAAAATATTTTCTGGTCGAATCCCGAGGTCTTAGAAAATGCCACTGCCGTCATCCATTTGGCAGGCGCAAATGTGAGTCGTTCCTGGACAAAAAAATACAAAGAAGAAATATTGATGAGCAGAAAAATTGGTACTGAGGCATTGTTATCTGCTTGTGCGGCATGCAAAATTCCGCCAAAACACATAATCTCTGCGAGTGGAATAGGCATCTACCCAGAAAACAGCAAGGAAGAACTAAACGAGTCTAGTAAGCACGGAACCGGATTCCTCTCTGAAGTTTGTAAAATATGGGAGAACACCTTGTTGAATTCCGAAACGCCTGGCATTCAAAAAAGCTGTTTGCGCACAGGCATCGTGTTCTCAAACAACAGTAAAGTCTTTCATATCACGAAACTTCAGTTTCTATACTCAGGAATGGTTGGAAGTGTTGGTAATCCGAGAAATACCTGGAGTTGGATTCATATTGATGATTTATGCGATCTTTATGTAGCCCTAGTGAAAGGAACGATGCCTCCAGGCATTTACAATGCTGTCGCGCCTCATACTTGTTTCCAAAAAGAAATGGGGAGAGCTTTTGAAGCGCATTCACAAAATCGCAAAGATTTTAATTCCTTTCTGCAGCAATTGCAATGGGGAAATGCCTGCCGATTAAACAAATTCGTTCGATTCCTTGGCATCACAATTAGACCCATATTGCCCGCCTTTCTGATGAAGCTAATATGGGGCGAAAGATCGATCATCGCCCTAACCAATCAAAACGTCAGTGCCAAAAAAACTTTAGACACGGGATTTTGTTATCAGTATCCAACCATTGATTCCGCGATGGAACACTTGCACAAAAACCCACTCATTTAATGAAAAATACGATCTATTTTTGGTTTCGTCGTGATTTGCGACTTCAAGACAATCATGGGTTATACCGTGCTTTACAATTGGCCAAGTCGCAGCATAAGCAAGTTCAATGCGTTTTCATATTTGACACCAATATCTTGGGCAGATTGTCCAACAAGGCCGACGCCCGAGTGCAATTTTTGCATCAAGAAATTTCACTACTTAAGCGGGATTTACAAAAAGCAAACAGCGATTTAGCCGTATGGTATGGGAACCCTATCAACATTTGGCAGGATGAAATTGAAAAAAACAGTCCATTTGCCATTTTTTGCAACACCGATTACGAACCAAGTGCTATCATCCGTGACCGTTCAGTGGCGGAATTGTGCCATGCAAATGATGTAGAATTTCATTCCTTTAAAGACATTTGCATATTTGAGAAATCGGAAGTTGTCAAGGACGATAACAAACCTTACACTGTTTACACTCCGTACAGTAAAAAATGGAAAAACAAATTGGCCGAACACCCGATTTTACATTATCCGTCAGAATCCCATTTAGAGCTTCTGTCTCCTCGAAATGATACAAGGGAATTTCATCTTCCCACGCTAAATGATCTAGGATTTGAAAATACAAACATCGCGTTTCCGGAAAAATCGGTATCGAAAAACATAATTGCGGACTACACGCAACAACGAAATTTCCCTGCGATTCAAGGAACAAGTAGATTGGGGATCCACTTCAGATTTGGCACCATTAGTATCCGAGAAAAGTTGCAAAAGGCCCTATTGCTCAACGAAACTTTTGTAAATGAGTTGATTTGGCGTGACTTTTACATGCAAATATTGTGGCACTTTCCTCAAGTGGTAGGACAGGCATTCAAACCCGCATACGACAAGATTGAATGGCGAAATAACGAACACGAATTTGAATTATGGAAATCTGGCCAAACGGGTTTTCCCATCGTAGACGCTGGGATGAGAGAACTCAACACAACGGGCTTTATGCACAACCGGGTTCGCATGATTGTAGCAAGTTTTTTAACAAAGCATTTGCTCATAGATTGGCGTTGGGGAGAAGCTTATTTCGCGGAGAAACTTCTGGATTTCGAATTGGCAAGCAACAACGGTGGGTGGCAATGGGCTGCGGGTTGTGGCGTTGATGCGGCACCTTACTTTAGGGTTTTCAATCCAACACTTCAAACCGAAAAGTTCGACAAGAACTACGAGTACATAAAAAAATGGGTCCCAGAATTTGGAACCCATCAATATGCAAAACCCATGGTGGACCATGCCTTTGCGAGAAATCGTTGTTTAGCAACGTATAAATCGGCGCTAAACGAATAATTACTTTTTCAATTCTCCTCCACTGGCTGCCAATAAATAACTCTTGATAAAAGGCCAAATATCGCCATCCATCACGTTATTTACATTGCTCGTTTCTTCGCCCGTACGCACATCCTTCACCAACTTGTAGGGGTGGAAAACATAGTTGCGAATCTGTGAACCCCATTCGATTTTCATTTTTCCATCTTCAATTTCAGCCCGGGCGGCATTTCGTTTGGCAATTTCCAATTCGTATAAGCGCGATTTTAGCATTTGCATGGCTCGTTCGCGGTTTCCTAACTGACTTCTATCCACCTGACATACCACAACGATTCCTGTGGGTGTATGCGTTAACTGGACTTTTGTTTCTACCTTGTTTACGTTCTGACCACCGGCACCACCAGACCGACTCGTGTGCAATTCAACGTCTTGCGGCCTAATTTCAATTTCGATGGTATCATCTACCAAGGGATAGACATAAATACTCACAAAGGAGGTATGTCGGCGAGCGTTTGAATCAAATGGTGAAATTCTCACCATGCGATGCACGCCATTTTCTCCCTTTAAATATCCAAAGGCAAAATCGCCCTTGATTTCCAAAGAAACACTTTTAATACCAGCCACATCACCATCTTGGCGATCTAACTCAGTGATTGAAAATCCATTTTTTTCAGCCCACATCAAATACATCCGCATAAGCATCTGAGCCCAATCGCAACTCTCCGTTCCACCCGCACCGGCATTGATTTCAAGAACACAGCCCAAATGATCTTCCTCACTTTGGAGCATATTTTTGAATTCCAGATCTTCTACCATTTGCATCAGGTCTAGATATTGCGCGTGAACCTCGTCAGCCGTGGCCTCTCCCACTTCTTGGAATTCAACCAAGACTTCTAAATCCCCGATTGCACCAACAATTTTACCAAAGGAATCAGTCCAGATTTTCTTATCCTTGATTTTTTTCAGATGTAATTCTGCCTTTTTTGAATCATCCCAAAACTTTGGGTCTAAGGTCTGTTCTTCTTCGTCGGCGATTTCCGCAAGTTTCCTATCGACGTCAAAGATACCTCCTCAAAGCCTCTGCACGGCCTTTTAAATCCTTAAATTGCTCTGTATTCACACAACAAAGATAGGTGCAAATCACATGACACGGGTAAATTCTAAAACAATTCCATTGGGTCTGAAATGCTGATGGTTGGGAATTTGTGCCCCCAAACTAAAAATCCAATATTTATGGAAGTACTTCGTAAAACCCAGGGTTGACATTGACATGGGAGTCTTCCCAGAAATATGATCAAACACGAGAGTTTGTCGATGTCCAATATGGAATTCTCCACCGAATTGAAGCCCCAGCGAAGATGTCAGTTTGTTCGTATAAATTCTATCCCCTACACCTACAAAGTGGTTGTTTCCACCCCAAAAACCGCCAGTAAACTTGATGAATTTATTGTGAAATTGATAATTGGCAAACACGATAACGGAACCACTTTTAAAAAAATTCACAGAAAATGGATCGAAACCACCGACTGCACCCAATGACAATTGTTCATGCTTTGATATTTTTTTGAAGCGCTGCACATTGGATGTTATCAAAGGAAAGAAGGCTTGATTTTTTCCATCATTATTTGCAACCACTCTCAACCCGTTTTTCGGAATGACATTTAGCTGAAGTACATTAAATCCTGCTTCCCAATTTTTCGACAGTCCATAATCAAAGGTATAATTGCTGGTAAACTCTCCCGCAGAGTAATTGGTTTGTTGCTGAAAGAACCAAGTTTTTTGGGTTGTTCGATCAGATGAGGGGACGTTAAAATAACTCTGCTGACCAATCAATTGATTGGTCAGCAGAGTTATTAGGATTTGACAAAAAAATCTAACAAACACTCGATTTTTCAAACTCATAAAATGAAATTGTCTTTTACGCAGAAACTCTCCAACATGCTAC
>CAZZKP010000102.1:0-6980 GCA_964654675.1 uncultured Bifidobacterium sp.
GATGGAATATGAGTCAATCAAAGATTCCGATTGGTTTCAATCAGAACCAATTGACAATAATTCTCCTTTTTTAGTCAGTCCGCTTCTATTAAAGGCAAAAAATAGAGAAGCCATCAACGAAAAATTGAAGCAATTGAAGTTGCTTAGAAAAAAAGCAAATGTCTCTTCTAAAGAGATCATTGACGGAATTGAACTGCTTTTAAAATATGGCGTTTGGACAGACCATATTGTTGATTTCTTGGAGGAGTGTATGAATAACGAATCTATCTATACTTCCGATGCTCATTTAATTATCACTACTTTACTTGTAAATTCAATTAGAACTATTCGCGATGAAGACGAATACGACTACGAAAGTTACCAAACTTATGATTTTGAAAAGTATTTTGAAGAACATTGGAGTTTAAAATTAAAAATAGCCGGATTTCTAGACATAAAACTGAGTCAAACCGTAAAACCGTTTGACGAAAAACTATTGAAATATCAATTCACCATCGAATTTGAAAATCAAAAGCGCTTGATTCAAATTGAATCCGATGCCGACATATTTTTACTTTTCAAATCTATTTTTAATGGGCTTTTAATGGAATCTGGTTCCAATATGAGATTTTACAGCGTACAATTTTGCCCTTATTCTATTTTGTTAGAAAAAGAACTGGCTTTAGAACTCATGAAAAACCATGGGATACTCATTTTCCATGAAAACTGGAGTTTCCCAACGAGCTTCCCTGAATTTATCGATTAGCCATAATTCATTTAATCGATTACTCAAAACTGAAAAATCTTCAATTGCATTATCCAAGAAAAAGTGTGCTGCGACGAAGCGAAGGATGCAATCCTTAAAAATAGATTTTTTATTCTTTAATTAACTTGATGATTGTGTTGTTGATACTTAATAAATAAAATCCATTGGGCAGAAATGAGAATTCCTGCTTATCTATGTTTTTTCCTTGCCATATTGGTTTTCCTAAACAATCCATCAATTTATAATATTCATTTCCGGTGGCGTTTTCTAAATTGATTTTAGAATCAAATGGGTTCGGGTAAATACTGAAGTGTAAATTATTTAAATTGATGTTATTTGCAGTATTGCACGTTATCGTAAAATTTTGAAAAAACTGCCACATTAAATATGTTGCACTAAATTGTTTACTTACAGTTATCGAACCTGTAGATAATCCGCCGGGCCATGAGTGTTCACCATCGTAGCTCACATATTGTTCTATCACTGCGTTGCAGCTGCAATTAGAATACTTGAAATGATCGTATTTACTGGTGTTGTGAAATAGGGTGTCTTTAACTATTACACATGAATAATTCTTGCTGATTATATTGAACATGCTATCCTGAGGTGGGAAGTATGTTCCTGTGGTGCCTGTTGTAATACCCCCAAAGTATTTGATATTTTGGTCTTGATATGAATGAAAACTGATAATAGGAATTGCTCGTGACGGATTCCAGGGATAATTCAATAGATCACCGGCAACGGGTGCGATTGCGGCAAAACGACTTGTCAATTCATTGGCAAGTCTATAGCACAAAAGTGCACCATTGGAAAATCCTGTAGCGTAGACTCTGGTAGTATCAATTGAATTGCCTTTGAAGAGGTAGTTCAATAATGCATTTACATATCCGACGTCATTTACTTTTAATGTGGTTGAAGGGGCACAACATCCACCTGCATTCCAAGTTCGATTCCCTAGAACTTTCACTCCTTCTGGATATACTACGATGAAACCTGCTGAATCTGCTTTAAGTGAAAGTCTTGACTGGCTTTGAATGGATAAATAGCCGTAGGGACCACCGCCATGAAAGGCCAAAACAATAGGATATTTTTTGTTGGTAGTGTAGCCTGTCGGTAAATGAATCATATGTGTTCGCCATCGACCATCAAATGAAATGCTATCGTAGTTATTGGATTGAGTGAATCCTGACCTTACAATTAACATCATAAGCAAAATTCCTGTAATCCTCAGTGAAATGGGTTTCATTATAGTTTTTTCTGTAGACGCAAAAAAAGTGGATTTGTTACATAGATTTCTTAGAAATTTGATTACCACCATCCCAATCTCAGAGCCATTCGCTCTGCTTCTCAATATGGGTAAGGGTTTACAAGGGGTAGAAAAAGAAAAAGAGGTCAATTTTGACCTCTTTCCCATTTGTGCTCCCTGAGTTGGACTCGAACCAACGACCTAGCGGTTAACAGCCGCTCGCTCTAACCGGCTGAGCTATCAAGGAGTCTATATTGGAACAAGGTTGTCATTTTCATGCATTGCCTTGTCTCAACCGGAATGCAAAAATAGTACGAAAGCACTTTCAATTCAATACCTTTGTAGAAATTTTTTAAAATATCTTTATGAGCCTTCTTGTTATTGGATCTGTAGCGTTTGACGCAATCGACACACCCTTTGGTAGTACTGGTAAAATTGTAGGCGGAGCCGCCTCGTATATCTCATTGGCCACTACCCTTTTGCACGATAACGTAGGGTTGGTCGCCGTTGTGGGTGAGGACTTCGATTTTGACTTCGTGGACGATCTCAAACGTCGTGGTGTGGACACCGAAGGCTTGCAAGTAAAAGCCGGAGAAAAGTCGTTTTTCTGGCATGGCAAGTATCATATGGACATGAATTCGCGTGATACCTTGGTTACGGAGCTCAATGTATTGGGCGATTTTGATCCCATCGTTCCGGAACATTGGCAGCAACCCGATTATGTGATGCTCGGAAATTTGAGTCCGCAAGTTCAATTGACGACATTAGAGCGTTTAACGCGAAAACCCAAATTGGTTGTTTTGGATACGATGAATTTCTGGATGGATATCGCGTTGGACGATTTGAAAGCGGTTTTGAAGAAGGTGGATGTGCTTACCATCAACGACGAAGAAGCGCGCCAACTGAGCGGTGAATACAGTTTGGTGAAGGCGGCCCGGGTGATTCGCGCCATGGGTCCTCAAACCTTGATCATAAAAAAAGGGGAACATGGGGCCCTCTTGTTTGGCGGAAATGATGAGATTTTCTTCTGTCCTGCATTGCCCTTGGAGGAGGTATTTGATCCAACCGGTGCGGGAGATACTTTCGCCGGTGGATTTGTTGGGTATTTGGCTAGCGTAGATAGCACCGACTTTGAATCGATGAAAATGGCCATCGTTTACGGAAGTGCCATGGCCAGTTTCTGTGTAGAAAAGTTTGGTACCACCAAATTGGCATCGATCACTCGTGAAGAACTCAAAGGTCGCTTGGCCCAATTCAAGGCCTTGATGACGGTTTGATTTATTTGATCAACTCAAAAACGTAACTGCCTTTCGGCGCCAAAGTCAATTTTTCTCTGATTGGCGTTACTTCCCCGGTTTGAATGTTCTTGAGCTTGGAATAGCCTTGGGTCATTTCGGCAAAGCGCGACATCGCCAAATCCGTTGATGTTTCGGCTTGGCTTAAAACAATCATCATTCGTTGGGTTTCGGTATGTCGGAAATACGTATAAACGCCATTGATGCCCGAATATTGGGTGGTTTGTCCGATGCCCAACGCAGGGTAGTTTGCTCTTGCTTTGTTGAGCGTCTGCATCCATTTCCACGCTTCATTTTCTTTCGATGTGCGACCTTTGGGCGTGAATTTGTTCACTGGATCGCCGGGCCATCCGCCAGGGAAATCAAATCGAACATACGCATCGGATTTTTCCGTTTTTCCCGTCATCAGAATTTCGGTCCCGTAATAAATACAGGGTAAACCTCGGGTGGTTAGCAACAAAGTGATGCCTCTTTTCCAGGCGTCGATGTCCTCGTTGGCAATCGAATAGAAACGAGAAATGTCGTGGTTGTCTAAGAAAATACAATTCTTATTGGGGTCTTGGTATAAGAAATCTTCGCTCTGTGTGATGTACACGCGATTCAATCCTTCTGTCCATCCAAACGGCTTGGAGCAAGCTTCTTGAAAGGCCCAGCACATCGAGAAATCGGTAACGCCGGGGAGTTTGTTCTTTTCAAATCCTTTGATGTTGTTTTTGACGAAGGTGGCTTGTGTGGTGGTGTGGTTGACCCAAGTTTCGCCGAAAATGGTGAGGTAGGGGTATTCGGAAAGTAGCACATCCATCAAATGATTCATGTAGTTTTGGTCTGGATAAGGATAGGTGTCGATGCGATAGCCGGAGAGATTGGCCACTTCAATCCACCACAGATACAATTGGTCAAGGTAGGTTGCGATGTGCGGATTTTTCTGGTTAAAATCGGGCATTGTTGAGACAAACCAGCCATCGACATTGAGGGCGCGTTCAGATTGTGCTGCATGAGGATCGGCCACAGTGGGGGCCCTGAAATTGGTCTGAACATAGGTGTCTTTGTAGTTGAACCAGCCGGTATCGAAGTATTGGTTCATCCAATGTTTGTCGCCCACATGGTTTGGGATGATGTCCATGACCATTTTGAGCCCTTTGCGTTTCATTTCACTGCAGAGGTCGATGTATTCTTTGTTGCTACCCAATCGCGGATCGATTTCGTAATTGTCCGTGATGGCATATCCGTGGAAGCTCTCTTCGGGTTGGTCGTTTGTTTGAACGGGATTGAGCCACAATGCGGTAATGCCCAAATCTCTGAGGTAATCCAATTTCGATTTTACGCCGGCAAGGTCGCCGCCATGCCTCGACT
Source organism: uncultured Bifidobacterium sp. (assembly GCA_964654675.1). Taxonomy (GTDB): domain Bacteria; phylum Bacteroidota; class Bacteroidia; order NS11-12g; family UBA955; genus UBA955. Next base: position 4,640 of record CAZZKP010000102.1, read on the forward strand.
TTAATCCTCCGCGATCTACTTTTACGCGGTACTGCATGTTCTCATTGTCGTTGTCGTTCTCGCCATTACAAAACCGATCTGGAAAAATGAGGTAGGTGACATCGTTCGGAGTGAGGCCAACGGCTTGTTGCTCTTTGATGCGTTTGGCTTTGAGTTCGTAGTTCAGGGTGTAGCTGCTAAGGGCTTTGCTGCGTTTTTCTTTGGGTTCGATGTTGAAAGTGAGAATCCCAGCGGCGGTGTTGGGTTGGATCGTTAAATGAATATAACAAACGTCGTTGTTGGCACTCGGCTTCACTGTATCCATGAAAACACCGGGGTAGGGAGCGAGAGAAATGTTGAACTGTTGGATATTTTCGGCGTGTAAAATGATCTCTAAGTTGGGGTTTTGAAAACCGACATACCAATGGGGCGGCGCCAAATGATAGACGTTTTTTCGGGGTGGGGAAATGCGATTGTTGGCCGACAGATTCGGGAAGATTACTGTAAGTAATGCGGTAAATAATAGGGTTTTAAACGATTTTGACATCTGTATACAAAGAAAGTGCAAATTTTTTAGAAAAAGGTTATTGTCACTTTGACACTTTTTTATTTATCTTTACGGCGGAAATATAAAATTAACACAAAAATGAAAAAAATTTACTCTCTTATTGCCTTGGTTGCGCTATCTAGTGCTGCCATTGCGCAGACTGTAAAGGTTACCTTCAGGGTAAACATGCAGAATGTTGCGGTAGGTCCTAAGGGTCTCCACATTGCTGGTGACTTGCAGGCCGACGCTGGAATTGGTAGTAACTGGTCACCTGGAGCTACAGGTAACACATTGACTGCCACTGGTTCGGGTTATGTGTATTCCATTCAATTGACGTTGAAGGCGAGTACTACATACAGTTACAAGTACGTGAACGGTGACGCTTGGAGTTTTCCCAATGAATCCTTCAATCGTAAAATCACTACAGGTACTACAGATCAAGTATTGAATGTTTACTGTTGGGATGCAACCAGCGATTGTGCTGCGCCACCAACTGGAACTCAGCGTGTAGTTTTCCAAGTGGAAATGAAAAACGAAGATGTTTCTGCCGATGGTGTTCGCGTTGCGGGTAACTACCAAAAAGCGGCTGGAATGGCTGGTGATTGGAATCCAGGAAACGACACGGCAAAATGCACTCAAGTGGGAACGGTTTACACCTTGGTGAAATTTGTTCCAGACGGTACTTACGAGTTCAAATATGTGAACGGAAAATCTGGTTGGGAATCTTTGTCGAACAATCGTTCTTTCAAAGTTGCTGGTGCAGGTGTTGTAAACCCATTGAACTGTTTCGGTAAGACTGATACTTGTGCTACAATTCCTAAATACAAGCGTGATATTACCTTCATGGTGGTTGATGGAAATTACCAGAATTCTTTCAAATTGACCAATGTGAAATTCAAAGGCAATTTCTCGAGTTGGTCTGATTTTGTTGCAAACGACAGTGGTGTTCGTGGTGACGTGAAGGCCAATGATGGTATTTGGACAGCAAAATACCCAAAGGTATTGACAGGTTCTTATGAGTGGGGAGCAACTGCAGGTGCGGACGGACATTGGATTATCAAAGGCCCCAATCGCACATTTAAGTTGAATTACACTGATGGTTCTGTTACCGGAGATACGGTGTACACCATTCCAAAATTGGGTTCATTGTTGAACGTGACGTTCTCTGTTGATATGTCTGATACGATTGTATCGGCCGATGGTGTTTGGTTGGCGGGTAACTTCCAGCCTTACATGGATACTGCTCAAACGGAGTGGAAATTCAACAAAATCAAGTTGAAGGACATGGGCAATGGCATTTGGTCAGTGACTCTTAAAATTTGGGCTCAAAAATACCAGTTCCGTTTTGCCAATGGATTGTCTGCGACTGGCGATGACAGTTACAGCGAAAAGAACTTGAAGGCTGCATGTGGAGAGTTGAACGGGTACAACAAATATGACCGTGTATTTGATATCACAACTGCCACTGCAAATGTGAAATTGCCAACATACAAATGGAATTCTTGTACTGCTTTGTCGAACCGCAACATCATTGAAAACGCTGAAGTGAGTATCGCTCCAAACCCCGCTGAAGGTCAGTTCGTAGTTCGTTTGGAAAGCAGCAAAATTTCTCAAATCATTGTGAGTGGAATCGACGGTCGTGTGGTGCGTTCAATGAACAGCAACGCGAATGTTGAGACTGTGAATGTGAATGGTTTGATGGGTGTTTATTTTGTCAATATCACTGACCAATTGGGAAGAACTACTACCCAAAAGGTTGTATTGAAGTAATAGTAGTAATTGTCGTTTTGTTTGATAGGGAGGGCGGCCGCAGGC
>CAZZKP010000103.1:0-6960 GCA_964654675.1 uncultured Bifidobacterium sp.
CATCATTCCAAACACGGGATGCGCGGTAAATTCACCTTTCAACTTGCCTTCCAATGCCGCAGTAATCATGGCGCGGGTGTAAGACAATTTCATACGACTTCCAACGCCATATCCACCACCACTCCAGCCCGTGTTTACCAACCAAACGTTGATATTCGGATTCGCACTTAACTTCTCACCCAACATTTTGGCATACACAGTGGGATGCAAAGGCAAGAAAACCTGTCCAAAACAAGAAGAGAAAGTAGCCTGTGGCTCCGTAACACCCGCTTCTGTTCCAGCAACCTTCGCCGTGTAACCGCTAATGAACTGATACATCGCCTGACCTGGATTCAATTTAGAAATCGGAGGCAACACACCAAAAGCATCTGCTGTTAAAAAGAAAATATTTTGTGGGGCATCTCCAATGGATGGTACCGCAATATTGTCGATGTAATCGATAGGATACGCTACGCGTGTATTCTCAGTTACCGAGATATCGTCGTAATTCACCACGTCAGAACCCTCAAAGAAACGAACGTTTTCTACCAAGGCACCGTGCTTGATGGCATGCCAAATTTGTGGCTCTTTTTCCTCCGTCAAGTTCACACACTTGGCGTAACAGCCCCCTTCGAAGTTGAAAACACCCGTATCCGACCAACCATGCTCATCGTCACCAATCAACTTGCGATTTGGATCAGCGCTCAAAGTGGTTTTTCCCGTTCCACTCAAACCAAAGAACAAAGCGGTATCGCCGTTCACACCAATGTTGGCAGAACAGTGCATGCTCAATACATTGCGCTCATGAGGAAGGATATAATTTAATACTGAGAAAATTCCCTTTTTGATTTCACCTGTGTAGCCAGAACCACCAATCAAGATGATTTTGCGACTCACACTCACCATGGTGAAATTGTGCTGACGTGTACCGTCCACCGCAGGATCCGCGCGGAACGATGGCGATGCTACAATGATCCACTCCGTTGGTTGGGTGGCAATTTCTTCCGCAGAAGGACGCAAGAACAAATGCTTCGCAAACAAATTCTGATAAGCACTTTCTGTTACTACCTGAATATTCAAACGATTCTTGGGATCGGCACAAGCATAAGCATTGCGGACAAAAATTTCCTTGCCTTGCATGTGTTTCATCACCTTGTTCAACAAAGCATCAAACTTGGCTTCTTCAAATGGCTGATTCACAGCACCCCACCAAGCAGAGTCTGCGGTTTGGGCGTCATTTACCAAGAATTTGTCTTTGGGACTTCTACCAGTAAATTCTCCGGTATCAGCCGCCAAAGCGCCTTGAGAGGTGATTCTTCCCTCGTTTCTTTCGAGGGCTTTTGCTACGAGTTCGTCTGTGGTTAGATTTTCGAATACGGTCTGGGCGTGATTTTTAATCGACGCAATGATTTCGATATTATTCATGCTATAAATGAAATAACTTTGAGTTTGCAAAGTTACTTATTGTCGCGGGGGATATCGCCCATTCAAAAGATTTCTTTGTAAATGAACTTACGCACAAATAAAATGAGCCCTTTGACCCGTAAAATAAAAATCAACCCATTGAATTCCAACAAATTAATAAAAGTCAATATTTCCAAAAGTGTTGTATTGACACTTGTAAAATTGTGTATTATTTTCTATCCAAGCGATCCGAGTCGAGCCCAATATCTGGTTGCACAGCCCACATTAAATCGGATCATTTTTTCAGAGAGCATACTTCATACCGGTGCGAACCTGATTTACAGCGACCACCTACAACAAATTAGGACTACGGGAAATGGCTGGGTGTTGAAACCCATCGACAACTGGGCTCAAACCACATTAAACGGAAAAACGGCACACATTTCCGATGGCATGGCACTTAGCACGGCCCTAGCCGCTGGCATGATTACATGGGCACTGCCAAAAAATCAGCAAACACCTTACATCCAGTTGGCTGTCCAAAACGTCTGGATTACTGCCAATCTTACCCAAACGGTAAAAATGCTCGCCCTCAGAAACCGTCCCTACACCCAAACACCAGGGTTTGTATCATCAAAAATGGATGACCATTTTAGTTTTTTCAGCGGACATAGCGCCATTACAGCAACCGCAGCAACCACAGCCATTATGATGGCATTGAATCAACCGAACATGCCCTCCTGGGGTAAGGTGGCAGCATATTCTGCCGGTGGACTCGCACTAACCACGGCCATTTTGCGGGTCGGTGCTGGAAAACATTATCCTTCGGACGTTGTTACTGGTATATTGGTTGGCGTCGCCGTTGCCGTCATCAACACCAAATTTCATGAAGCCAATTGATTTTATCATACCCATTCTTTGTGCCATCCCATTGATTGGATGCACCCAAGTCCCAAAAAAGTCTCATCAAACAAAAAATCCCTCTAACCAAATGACAAACGTTGAACCCCAAAATCTTGACTCTTGTGTAATTGCCGGTGGCTGTTTCTGGTGCATGGACGCCGTATATCGTAGAATGATCGGCATCGTAAATGTTGAATCTGGCTATTCCAATGGAACAGTAAAAAACCCAAGCTACAAAGAAGTGTGTAGCGGAAATACGGGACACGCAGAAGTCGCTAAGATCTACTTCGATAAAACCGTCACCAATTACGCCCAAATTCTCGAGGTATTTTGGCGCGTGCACAATCCCACCACCTTAAACAGACAAGGAAATGATGTGGGAACCCAATACCGCAGTGGCATCTACTACATGAACGCCGAGCAGGAAAGGATAGCGCGGGCCAGTAAAACGGCGGTGGAGGAAAGTGGTATGTGGGCCGCAGAGGGCAAAGTCGTAACAGAAATATTGCCTTTAGACAACTACTGGCCCGCGGAAGATTACCACCAAGATTACTTCGCCAACAACCCAGAAAACCAATACTGCGTTTACGTGGTGAGTGAAAAAGTAGAAAAATTCAAGAAAGCCTTCTCGCAGCTGCTTAAATAAAAATAATTTCTTTGAGCTCAGGGAATCCGATTTATTTACAAAAGTTCTCTGGAGGAAACGGGGGGTTTACCGATTGAAATTCAGATATTTACTGACTGAAAAAACCATGGAGATTAGCATTATCAATGTTAAAAGCAGTTTTGTCAAGGGCTTCTTCAGGGCAGAACAATTTTCAACTGCAATTTTGATTGTTGTTCTATGGTGCGGATTTTTAATGATAACCCATAACAGTGTTTTTTCATTAATCCTATCCATTTGTGCTGTTTTTATTGGAGGACGATTAATCAAAATCCTTATTCAACGACACTTTAATCGCAGCATAGTTGGACAAATGGTACTCAGCAAGGAAAACGTAATGATTACAAATCAAAACGGGAGTATTACAAGGCTAATTGAAACCAAAAATATGCTTGAGTTCCTGTTTAAACCAGATCACTATTTATTCCATAAAAAATATCACGGTATTCGCAACACAGGAATCACGAAGATTTTGATAAAAACAACGGAGTCGGATTTCGAGTACACATGCCTCATTGCGGACAAACTAAAGGAAACAGAATTTTTAGAAATCGTCTCAAATTACAATTACAAAATCCTGTCGCAATAAATTTGAATTTAGATGTCTGCCAAAAAATCTCGAGAATAAAACGGAATTTTCTTCTGTAAAAACAGTGCTTATTTCGTAGGAGAAAAATCCTAACTCATCCTTTCGTTTTGTAGCCTTTTCCCTCCAAATAGGATTTTACCTTGGCGTGGAAATCGCCCTGAATGATAATATCTCCGTCTTTGGCACTTCCCCCCACCCCACAATGAGATTTTAAGGCGCGCTCCAATGCCTTCAAATCCTCCGAACCACCCACAAACTCTTTAATCACGACGCATGGTTTGCCATTTCTCACTTCGCGACGCACATACAATTTCTGCTGCGATGCAGCCAAGGTTTCCGCCTCTGTTGCATCATCATCGTAGTTAAAATCCGGATTGGTACTGTAGACGATTCCAGATTTATTTTTGTTCTTATTGCTCATACAATCAACACGTTAACTACTTCCTAATAATCACCCCAGCCACTGCTTGGGCCATGGGCATCACAACCATATCGTTGACATTTACGTGGGGTTTTCGCGTTACCACATAGCAAATCGCCTCGGCAATATCCTCCGCCACCAAATTTTCATATCCCTTATAAACCGATTTGGCCCGCTCTTTATCCCCATCGAATCGAACGATGCTAAACTCCGTTTCAACGGCACCAGGGTGAATTCCGGTCACCTTAACGTCGTGCACCGCCAATTCCAACCGCATACTTTTGGTAATTGCATCCACCGCGAACTTGGTCCCACAATACACATTCCCGTTGTCGTACACTTCTTTCCCCGCAATCGAACCGATATTAATGATATGTCCCTTGCCACGTAAAATCATTCCCGGCGAAACCACGCGACTCACATACAATAGTCCTTTGATGTTTGTATCAATCATTTGGTCCCAATGGTCGGTATCCCCATCGTAAAATTTGGAAAGTCCCTTTGCCAAACCCGCATTGTTAACCAATACATCGATCGCTTTCCATTCCTCCGGCAAACCATCATAAAACGCTTGTACCTCTAACTTGTTGCGGACATCCAAAACCGACAAATACACCTTTGAACCCGAAGTCTCAGGCGTCACGCTCAGATCTCTTTCCAATTCTTTGAGTCGATCCATCCTTCTGGCCACAGCGATAATGTCGTACCCCAGGGCCGCCAAACCCTTGGCAGTAGCGTATCCAATTCCACTGCTCGCTCCCGTTACACAAGCAATTTTCTTCACTTTATTCTCCATTCGATAAAAAACGATTATTTCGACGTAACGCCAATGATTAACAAATTTGGGGTAAACAACACCTTCTGCGTAGAACGAGCGGTGGCAAACAACTGTAGCTTCAAGCGCAAGTTCATTATACGATACAAAACACTGCGCAAACCTTCTTTGAAAAACCCATCCACACGCATAAAGCTCGGCACAACACTCACATTCTTAAAACCGCAAGACAGCATCACTTGCTCGGCAGAACTGGCATTCAAATAGTTCTCATGGGTAAAATCTCCAATGGCAAAGGCTGTTGCTATCGGTGCATCCATATTGGGTGTACGAAAAATTGCCATGCCCCCCTTTTTCAACTTGCTTTGGATCAACTGTAGCAATTCCACCAATTCGTCCTTGGTAAAATGTTCGATGATATCCATCCCCGTAATCACATCGAACTGCTCTTCCGAACTGCGAAAAAACTGCATCGCATCGCCCAAAACCACTTCAGAAACACCAAATTCGTGGGCCATATTCACCTGCTCCTCACTCAAATCCATCCCTATCACATTGGAATAACCCGCATCCTTCAAACCCTTTAACAAACTGCCGCTGCCGCAACCCATATCAAAAATTCTCGACGTTTTGGAGGCCGAATGCAGCAAGGGCAAAATCTCGCGCTCAAACTGTCGTTTTTCGCGCTCGAACAACTCCTCCGCCGATGTCAACGAAGCCCGACCACTCTGCGTGGTGTGGTAATTTGCGTAAAGTACTTTCCTATATTCTACCGACATTTTGATGCGATATTAAATCAATTTTTTATGAAACCGTCGCTTTTAGCGGTGCATCAATCACCGCCATAATAGAAACCGCCGTGGCTACCAGTTTTTCCGTGCCATCCTCAAAAACATCAAAAACCTGACCTTCGCAAAACATCAGATTCTGCCCCGCTTTGGTCACCTTGCCAGTAGACCTAATTTTTGAAGCCACCGAAGGATTCACATACGAGACCTTCAAATCCACCGTGACCACGTTTTTTGTTGTATTTCCAGAACCAAAAATTGCCGTATACGCAGCAATCCCGGTTGTTACATCGCAAATCGTAGCCGTTACTCCTCCATGGGTAAACCCTGTATGCTGCATGTGATGCGGTTTGATCTGCAACTCCATCGCCGCAAAATGCGTATCGATGTCGGTTAACTCCAGTCCAACAAATTGAATAAACTGATTCTCCTTGAGTCGTGCCGACATGTATGACATTAATTCCTGATTCATGCTAATTATTTGATTGGATTGTAGGTTGATGCTTGTAAAAACTGATTGGCATTCACATTACGCCAAATTTGATCTAGGTTGGCATCGTTTTTCGCAGCAAAGGCTTGTGCGATGCGCATACCAATAAAATTGCCTATTAAAGGCGGACAATCTTCGGGGACCCCACCACCAAAGGTCTTGTTGCCAAAGGCGAAATAGCGTTTGTAGTCGTTGAATTTGGAGCTAAAAAGCAACTTATTATCCAAAAAATGCTTCCAAATCTGACCTTCTTCCTTCATCATCCATTTCCATTCCTTTTCGTCGTATCCCAACAATTCCCAAGGATTCCGATCGGGAAACAAGTCCATCAAACTGTACCACAACTTCCCCTGAAAAATCATCTCTTCCAGCATACTGCCGCGTTTGTGGGTCGGCTCAAATCGCATTTTGAGGTAATTCCACATCAACTGTGACGCCACCTGATCGCTGCCATTGTATCGATTAAAAAACGGAGGCATTTCCAAGAGCGCATAGGCCGGAAAAGTATCGTTCAGAAACATCTCTTCGCTGAAAGCCAAGATGACTTCTTGTTGATGCGATTTGGGATTGATAAAAGTATCAACGAATGTGTTGTAATTGCTAAACTGAGAGAGGTAGCCATAGACATTGGCTTGGGGTGTACCCGGGATCTCTTGTTGCAAATTGCCCCATGCTTGCTCTAAATCCGATTTCCATTGGGTGTTTTTCTGGTAATGAGATTTCACCACCTTGAACACGGGTGTATTTTGAAGCAACCAATATTGCAAATATTGCGCTCGGGCTGTATCGGAAATGGGGCCGAAACGACCAAAATCCATCACTTCATACATCCACAAAGAGAAGAAACGACCATATTTATTGCGGAGAGCCACAATATCCTGTGCGCCGCAGCCCTTCGCTCTCAGACCATCCAACTCCATGGCAAAGTCTGAATATTGCATTTTTAC
>CAZZKP010000104.1:0-6956 GCA_964654675.1 uncultured Bifidobacterium sp.
CTTCTACCCTGTATTGCCTTCCGGCTATTTCAACAATGGCGTACATAATCCGTGAATTGGGCTGCAAAGATAAGTAAAACCAACAAATACATCAACTATTTCTGTAAATTTTCTGAATTACTTTCTCAAAGTCCATCGCATGGTTCATATCGTTGTATTTTTTAGACACCCTTAAAAACGGTGCGTATCCTAACACTTGATTGATTGAATTTTGTATTTACATGAAAAGTATTATTCTCATTGGACTTACATCGCTTGCAAGTGCGTCAATTTGCGCGCAACCGGGGAATCGTGGAATCGACAATTCGTCGCGTCAAGTAACCACCAAATTTGAGCCCAAGCTCATTCCTTCCTCAAAGTTGGTTTTGGATCCCATCGTCCCTCGTTCAGAAAATCCCAAAATAAACGTAAAATTTGAAACACCCGAATTTGCTTGGAACACCAGAAAAATCATTCGCCCAGTTCAGCCTGAGAAATTGAAAGACAAGAGTTCTGACTCCATTTACCTATCCAACTATGCTAGGATTGGTGGAGGAAACTATGGCCATATTCTTGGCGAACTTTATCTGAGTAGCAAAGCCAATCCCAATTACAGTTACAACTTTAGTGGAATTCATTTAAATGCCAACCCTGCCAATTCCATCCGAGAATTCTCAACCAACAAATTCCAATTGCAGGGAGCGAAATACTTTCAAAACTCTGGTTTAGAAACAAAAATTTTCTACAACATTGATAAAATCAACTTCTTCGCGAAGGACTCGGCCTACGAAAAACGAAGCATTACCAACAATGGCAAAATAAGCAATCATTTCGGCCTTGGCGTAGATTATGACCTTATTGCCAGTGGAAAAAGACCCTCTGTTCACACAGGCATTTCAGCGCAAGCCTTCAATACCGGCTCATTTGGTCAAAAGGAAATGGATTTTAGCGGTTATTTGAATGTTTCTCACAGAATAAAAAATGCCATTTGGGGCGCGGATCTGAGTACCACCTATTTAGATATGCAGCAAAAGCCCGACACCAACAAATTTCATGGCTTGAGTCAAAACAAACAATTGTTTATCGACGCCCTTCCCTATGTCAAATTCAATCATCAACCCACGAAATTGGATGTAAAATTTGGTGTATTATTGACCCAATGGACGCAGACGATTGATACGCTAAAAACTACGAGTAAGCTCTATGTAAATCCTTATTTAGAAGTTGAAAAAACCCTTACCGGGCTCGACCTAAAAATCTATGGGGGTATTGATGGTGGTCTAAAAAAGAACAGTTTCCGAAGGATGAATTCATTCATGCCCTTTACCGGTGATTCTGTTTCAATAAAAAACACCTATCAACAATTCAATGGATACATTGGAATTAAAGGAAAAATCACTGAAAATGCCGAATTTGCTTTGGATTTTGGTGGCAATTCTTCGTCGAATTTCGCGCTGGTTGTTTCACGAGCTGATTCAGTACTCGTATCGGGAAAGAAGAAATTAATGACCGATAGTTTGGGTTCACTTCAATTCATTTATGCAGATGTCAATAGTGTTTATTTTAGAAGTTCGATCAAGTACAAAATTGGAGAGCAGCTAAAATTATCCGCCAACGCCAAAGTGAATAGTTATAACGTAGACAGAAATGATTATGCTTGGCACCTTCCCTCTGTTACTTATGGCCTCATGGGTCAATATTATTTAGGTAAGTCAATTGAGATCCAATGCGGTCTTGACGGCGTAAGCAAACGCAGAAATCAGATTGTTGTTGATGGCAAGCCACAAACCAAGGAAATGCCGGGGTACATGGATATTCATGCGCGAATCGATTATCGATTGTCTGGAAAAGGACGAGTTTGGGTACAAGGTAGCAATCTCCTAAATAATCAATATCAACAATGGTATGGTTACAAAAATTATGGTTTAACCGTAATGGGCGGACTTTCACTGATGTTGTTTTGATGAAGATTTAAAAAATAGCCGTAATATTGTAATATGAATACTGCAGTAATAATGGCTATCACACGTGTTTTGTATAAACACGAATGTGCTGTTATTCCGGGGTTTGGCGCATTTATTCTACGTAAAAATTATGGTGTAGCCAATCCATTTTCTGGACAGCTGAAACCAAGTGTTCATTCGGTTTTTTTCAATGCAAACATCCAAGAAGACGATGGATTTGTATCCAATGAACTCAAAGAAATCAGTGGATTGCAATTCAGACAGGCTTCTAGCCTATTGACATCTGAATTTCAGGCCCTAACCACGAATTGTACTTCATCCCATGCGATTTCCATGGGTGATTTAGGTAAATTTCATCGCAATGCGATGGGTGATTTGTTTTTTTTGGCGAGCCCAACATTGAATTTGAGCAAGGAAACATTCGGCCTTCCCATCATTGATTGGCAATGGAAAGACGTCCCATCTTATCGCTCTGAAACAAATCCTGCTCCTATCCAAGAATCAAAAACAGATGCACACCTTATTCCAATTTCAGGGGAATCTTTAATCCCCTCGAAAGAGGACAGTAAATTGGAATCATTAGTTGAATACCCTGATTTTGTCCAGGAGAAATGGGAAAATCCATCCGAGGAATCCCAAGTCAGTTCTGAGCAGCACCATAGTGAATTTACCGAATCTAAAAGACAGACTCCGCTGTTATGGAGAATGGCAGCATCGTTTGCAATTATCAGCATTGGTGCCGGTGTATTATTGACAATCGCACAAATTTGGTCGGTAAGTACTGGAAATGATATGGCCTCTTTATTGCCGCAAGACAGTCAAAAAATCATATCAAACCCACCCATTGAATCACAAATCGACAAGTTTATCATCGTAGATGAAAACAGTGGTGATGCAAAATCCCCTAAGACAACAGTCATTTCACACAAATTGAAATATGCTCAAGGTGTTGATGGAATTGCCGAATTCAAGAACGCAACCGTCAACGCGAAAGGGAAATTCGTAATTTTAGGAGGCGCTTACCTAACGGCCTCTCTGGGTGAACGAGAATGTTTGTTGTGGCAGCGATTGGGTATTGATGCGTGTTTAATCAAAGGAAAAAAATCAAGTTTATTTAAGGTTGTATTGGGCCGATTTGAATCAGATAGTTTGGCAAGTGAGTACGCTGAAACGATTAAAATTTTGCCAACGGGAACATTATCTGTATCCGATATTGCGTTAGATTGGAATAACTGATGGCACATTATCAAATTGAGGAAAATCTGAGGACCACAAACGGCCAGCGCGCTGTTTCGTGGGTGATCGCTTTGGTAGCGTCTGCAATTATCTTGTTGATGCTTTATTTTGTCCATATTTCAATTCCCAATCCCCCATTTGAGAACAAAAAAGGGGCGTTGATATTGGATTTTGGAATGGTTGAGGATCCTAGCTTTGGTCGACCTACCGACGGTGGCCCCTCTCCAACGCCACCCAAATTGGGCGGTGACCCATCAGAAGGACCTCAAACCAATCAACCACAAAGTGGTGGTGCGGGTCCTGTTGTAACAAGTGAGGCGCAACCGGAAACAACGAGTTTACCCCCAATTGACCCTCCAAGTTCAGATAGACCTGCATCAGACAACCCCAAAATCAAGGTTGATATGACCAAAATAGGAAAACGAAATGGCAAAGGGGGTGAAGGTGATCCAAACGGATGGAAAAACGGAAGCGGAAGTACTGGTTCGGGTAAAGGTGGTACGGGTGGTGGCGTAACGGGCAACTACGGCGATCGAGTGACCGGGAGTAAGGGCGGTAAGAATTGGAGTAACACCTTTAAGAAATATAAAATGGAGTCTGAATACGACAATCCTAGAACTGATGCATTTGGTGTTATCATTGCCAGGGTGAGGATTGATTGTAATGGGAAATACAGTGTAATAGAATGGAATGTGAAAGGGACTTCATGGAATGGCGATGACAACGATATGATGCGGATATTCCGTGATTTCTTAAATGATTCAAAATTTGAGAAGAACGGCGAAGGTTGTGGCGAAAGTGCATTGGTCACGTTAAACGTAACTAAATCTTTTTAATGCCGAGGTTTACCTCGTATAGTGAAACCTTAGACTACATGTTTAGTCAATTACCCATGTTTCATAACGTAGGTAAAGCGGCCTACAAGGCTGACTTAAACAATACCATTGATCTTCTCGAAGCAATTGGGAATCCTCACTTAGGTCAAAAATGGATTCATGTCGCCGGAACCAATGGCAAAGGCTCGGTTTCCAGCATGTTGGCAGCAACTTTAACGCAACACGGGTACAAAACCGGTCTTTATACATCTCCTCACCTCTTAGACTTTACAGAGCGAATCCGCATCGACGGGAAGTGTATCGAAGAAAAAACGGTGATTGATTTCATGAACGAGATCCATGAAACGCTGGACCGAATCAAACCATCGTTTTTTGAAATCACAGTGGCCTTGGCTTTTTATCATTTTAAAGCGGAAAAAATCGATATCGGAGTCATAGAGGTGGGCCTTGGAGGAAGGCTAGATAGTACAAATGTGATCACTCCTATCCTGTCGGTGATTACAAATATTGGCTGGGACCATATGGATCTTCTTGGTGATAGTATCGAGAAAATTGCGGCAGAAAAAGCCGGCATAATTAAGCGTGGAATCCCAGTTGCATTAGGCCCTATGCGTGATGAGGCGATGGACGTAATGAAAATGGTATCAACAAAGAACTTGGCAAAAATTTATTACAATATTCCAGTAGACGTGGGCTTTATCAGACATTTGGCGTTGAAGGGGAATTACCAAATGGAGAATATTCAGACTTTTACTTGCGCCATGGAAGCGTTAAAAGATTTATGGTTTCCAATAAAGCGCAGTTTAATTCTCAAAGCCTTAGAAAATGTTGTAATGCTATCAGGATTGCGCGGTCGTTGGGAAATTGTTTCTGATAGCCCGTGGACTGTTACTGATACGGCACACAATTCCGATGGGGTAAAAAATACGATGTCGCAATTGATGGACCAATACAAAAATGCAACGGAACTTTGGAAACGCAGTTTGATTGAGAACCATACGTCCGCAACGAATCCAGACGCACAACCTCCAATCATTCGGATGGTTTGGGGGATGGTATCGGACAAAGACCGTAAAACGATTCTGGCCTTACTCCCAAAAGAAGCTATCTATTACTATTGCAAACCCAGTGTAATGCGGGGTCTGGCTTCCGATCTGCTAGCATTGGAGGGAAAATCCATGGGATTGGATGGAAACCATTACGAGGATGTCAAATCGGCTTATTCACAGGCATTGACCGATGCTAGGCCTCAAGACTTAATTTATGTTGGAGGCAGTACATTTGTTGTCGCCGATTTACTCGTGTATTTACAATAAATTGATATGTCAATACGAAACAAAAAAGGGAGCCAATGGGCTCCCTTTTTTGTTTGTTTCTAAACGACAAGTTAAGAGATTCAATAAGTAGAACCATTTACCTCACGCCATTCATCATTTTCAAGAGTTTACCACTCAAGAAGAACAGTACAATGGATGCAGCTCCAGCCATAAATACGAACAACATGAAGAAATCGTACAAGGTTTCAATTTTCACGAAGAAAGTAGGCTTCTCAGGTTTCAAATTCCAAGTTTGTAAGCGCTCTTCCTTCGTGGCTTTTTTCACGCCATTTACGTTGGTTACCACGTCTACTGAGTCGTGGGTAATCAAAGTTGTATCATTCAACAACAAGGCACGGTCGAAATATTTGTTGTTTGATTTGATCACTTTTAAATGGAATACCGAAATATTTTTGGTTACCGCAGCCACAAAGGGTTTGTTGTGCATCGAACAATTCCCACTCTTCATGCAGGAGTCCGAGCACACGTCGTGTTTGGAGTTATCTGCAGCAGCAACAGTATTCATGGTCAAAGCAACCATAGAATCTGTTTCTGCATCTGCAGCCTTCACCGTTTTTGCCGTAGCAGTAGCCAAAGAATAAGTTCCTTTCGGGTCAGCTTTCCATACGTTGGTGTCGAGCATATTTGCGTTGAACATTGCCATAACGGAAGCATCGGCTTTTGCTGAATAGCGCTTTTCCATTTTTACCTCTTCGGGATACAAAGCACTCAGCGTACCGGCAAATTTGTTGGCTGCCGCAGTTGAAAGGAACCATACCCCCATCAACAAAGAAGCCAATTTTACAGGAGCCAATTTGTTAACCATGGAAAGTCCGATAGGCGACAAACACAATTCACCAAAGGTGTGGATTGTATAGAGGGATACCAACCAAACCATGCTCAATTTTGTGCTAGGATCTATGCCTTTTACACCAAAAGCAATCACCAGATATCCTATCGCCAACAAAAACAATCCTAAGGCTTGCTTAAATGGAGATGCGGGCTCCATATTTCTCTTACCCATCCAGCCCCACAACCATACAAATACCGGTGCAAAAATCACAATTGCCACAGCATTGATAGACTGAAAATACGATGTAGGTATGGTGGTTCCAAAGATCTCACGGTTGGTCTGCTCTTCTGCGAAATAGGTCAGAGATGCACCCGCCTGTTCAAATGCAGCCCAGAAAAATATCACAAAGAAAGCTGCAATGTAAATAACCCAAATGCGTTGACGTTCAACGGTGCTCAGGGTTGGGTCGGTAATGATATAACCCGGCGCAGCAATTGTTAAAGAGAAGATAAATGATCCAATCCAGTCCATATCCGCTTGGTAATGGAAAAGGTAGAGCAGCCCACCAAATACAGCAGCCCAAATTCCCATTGCCGTGTAATTCACCGGAGCAGCGGCATCGGTTTCAGATTTTACTTCGCGCGCAGAGTTGGGTTTTTCTCCAATTTGCTCACCGTCTGGCGTAACGATGTATTTATTTTTCAATGTGATGAAAAGAATCAAGCTCACACACATTCCCAAACAAGCAGCCATGAATCCCCAACGGAAATCTGCTGCATTGCCTGTATCGCCCAAATAGCCGCACAACAAAGGCGCGATGAAAGCGCCCAAG
>CAZZKP010000105.1:0-6951 GCA_964654675.1 uncultured Bifidobacterium sp.
GCAATTTCAATAATGGACTGATTGGTCTGCAACACTTTTTCGACCAGAGCGGGGATTTCCCATAACTCATTAATTAGCTGCTGAAAGCGTGATTTTTTGAGAGACCCTTTGTGCTGAGCGATCGAAAGTGCAATGAGCGTCAACACTGTTACCTGGGCGGTGAATGCCTTGGTAGATGCCACACCGATTTCAGGTCCGGCATGGGTATATGAACCGGCATGAGATGCCCTGGCGATTGAAGATCCGGCGACATTACAAACCCCGTAAATAGTGGCGCCTTTTGATTTGGCCAATTCGATTGCAGCCAGAGTATCGGCTGTTTCACCTGGACTACAGGCAGAAAGGAAATCATTGAACTACTTCGCCAGAGAAGTCGTCCCTATTTGTTCTCGAATTCATTGGCGCCAAGTATTGTTGGTGCAAGCATCGAGGTATTGAATATGTTGAATGAGACAACATCGTTGCGCGACAAATTGGAGGAGAATGTAAAACGATTTAAGGCAGGAATTAAAGCCGCAGGATTTGATATTAAGGATGGCGACAGTGCCATCGTACCTGTGATGTTGTATGATGCGAAGTTGAGTCAGGATATGGCCAATGCCTTGTTGGCTGAGGGAATCTATGTCATCGGATTTTTCTTTCCTGTTGTACCCAGGGATCAAGCCAGAATACGTGTACAATTGAGTGCTGCGCATGAATTTGAGCACATCGACAAAGCAGTTGCGGCATTTACCAAAGTAGGTAAAGCATTGGGTGTAATAGCCTAAATCCCTATATTTGTTTTTTAAGCAAAATCAAACATGTCTATTTGGAGAAAGAAATCGTTAGATGCATTATTGCAGCAAGCTCAAGGAAGCAATTTGAAACGCACATTGGGCGCAGGCAGTTTAATCGCGTTGGGGATAGGAGCAATCATTGGTGCCGGATTGTTTGTTAGAACAGCGGCGGCGGCGACTGAAGCGGCTGGCTCTGGAGTAACAATATCGTTTATTGTTGCGGCAATTGGTTGTGCCTTTGCAGGCTTATGCTATGCAGAATTTGCTGCGATGATACCCATTTCGGGTAGTGCATATGCCTACAGCTTTGTAACAATGGGTGAGTTGGTTGCATGGGTGATCGGTTGGGCATTAATCATGGAATATGCATTGGGAGCAGCTACGGTTTCAATTGCTTGGAGTGAGTATTTAAATAACCTGCTTGGGAATTCGATACCCTACCAATGGTGTCACTCACCATTTGAAAAGCTCTATCAAGCATCTGCGGATGTTATTACACAAATCCAAGCGTTACCAGGGAATTGGATAGGAATAGAAAAAGGTTTTTTAAACGCGGATCAATTCGCAAAATTACCGGCAAATATTGTTTCTCAAGTGACTATCACCTCTGGAATAATGAATATTCCTGCCCTGATAATTTTATTGGCTTTAACATTGTTATTGATCAAAGGAACCCAAGAATCTGCGACTGTAAACGCCATCATTGTATTTATTAAAGTTGCTATCGTATTGGTTTTTATTGTGGTTGGATGGCAATTCATCAAGCCTGAAAATCATACACCTTATTTAATACCAGAAGGGACAATCGGTCACGAAGGCTTCTTTAAATGGGGTTGGGGTGGTGTACTGGGAGGCGCTGCAATTGTATTTTTCGCATTCATTGGATTTGATGCGGTAAGTACAACAGCGCAAGAGGCAAAAAACCCAAAAAGAGATATGCCAATCGGAATTTTGGGATCTTTGGCTGTTTGTACAGTTTTGTATATTCTTTTTGGTCACGTTCTCACCGGAGTATCTCACTGGAGTGAATTTGCAACTGCTGGAAAAGAAGCATCCGTTTCTTATGTGATTAAAACGTATATGAGTGGATATGAATGGTTAGGTACAAGTGTAACATTGGCCATTTTGGCAGGATTTTCTTCTGTAATATTAGTCATGTTAATGGGCCAAAGCCGAGTATTTTATTCAATGAGTCAAGATGGTTTAATTCCCAAAGCCTTTGGTGAATTGCATCCCAAATATAAAACTCCGTTTAAAGCAAATTGGATTTTATTCCTCTTTGTAGGCGCCTTCGCTACGTTTGTTCCTGGCAGTATAGCGGGAGATTTGACGTCATTTGGGACGTTGTTCGCATTTGTTTTAGTCTGTATTGGAATTTTGTTGATGCGTAAAACCAATCCAGAGTTAGCAAGACCTTTCAAAACACCGTTGGTGCCACTGGTGCCAGTGTTGGGCATTTTGGTTTGCACGGCAATGATTATCGCCCTAGATGCTTTCACTTTGAAAGCAGCGATGGTTTGGATGCTTGTGGGCTTGGTGGTTTATTTTGCTTATTCTCGTAGAAACTCCAATCTAAATAATAAACCTTAAGTATTATCCATATTTCTGAAAAGGCTTGGTAACCCCAGGCCTTTTTTGTAATATTCCGTTTTAAGGAGTATGAGCGCGACGAAAAAATTGGGATTGTTTGATTCTACACTGCTGGTTTCTGGCAGTATGATAGGTAGTGGGATATTTTTGGTAACATCCGACATGACCAGGCAGCTTGGCAGCGGACCGTTGGTCTTGTTGGCTTGGTTGTTAACAGGTGTTATCACGCTGATGGCGGCACTGAGTTTCGGCGAGTTGGCCGCGATGATGCCCAATGCCGGCGGTCAGTACAATTTTGTTACTCGCATTTATGGAAAACGGATGGGGTTTGTTTACGGTTGGGCCGTATTCTCTGTCATACAAACAGGTGTTATTGCTGCCGTTGCGATGGCGTTTGCCAAGCATCTGGGGATTTTCACCTGGAACCATGAAAAAGTGGTTTTCAGTGTTGTGTTATTTGGCGATGGTGAATGTGAAGGCGGCACAACTTTTAAACTGCTCGCAGGCCAGCTTATAGCCATTGGAAGTATTTTCTTGTTAACGATCATCAATGGTCTCGGTATCCAAGAGGGAAAATGGGTGCAACGCATTTTTACATTGGCAAAATTGATTGCGTTAAGCGCATTGATTATGGGTGGCCTCTATGTTTTGTTTGGCGGAAACCTCAATGGTGTTAAAAACTACTTTTGGGAAAACATGTCGTCGGGGGCTTCCCATTTTGTGTCGCAAGAGGTTTTGAATCCACTAAAAACCCAGGGCATAAGTTCCAATGGTGCGCAATTTCATGAGGTTACTCCCGAATGGAAAACACTAGCCGGTCTCGGACTGCTGTTGGCATTTGCGAGTGCCATGGTTGGCAGTTTGTTTTCCTCCGATGCTTGGCAGGGAATAACGTTTATGTCGGGCGAGGTAGAAAACCCAAGTAAGACGATTCCCAAAGCACTCCTCTACGGCACTTTCATTGTCACTGTGGTATACTGCCTAGCAAATGTGGCGTACATGGCCGTATTGCCCCTAAAAGGGCTCAGTTGGAGCGATGCGATGGCTGCTGTGGGTCCCAATGGCCTGGCCGATAATTTGGTAATGGGAATTGCCCATGCCGATCAAGATCGCGTGGGTGTTGCGGCATCTTCCGTATTGATGGGATCAACCCACAACGCCTATGCAGGACTTATGGGATTAATCTTTATGGCCACCTTGATTATTGTGAGTACCTTTGGGTGTAACAATGGTCTGATTCTGGCTGGAAGTCGATTGTATAAAGCCATGGCCGACCATGGATTGTTCTTCAAAAGTGCGGCCAAACTCAATCGCAAAAATGTCCCTGCCAATGCCCTATGGATGCAAGCTTTTTGGGCTAGTGCCTTGTGTTTGAGTGGTACTTATGGCGATCTACTGAGTTATTGTACTTTTGCGTCACTGCTGTTTTATATCATTACTGTAGCAGGGGTTATGATTTTGAGAAAGAGAGAGCCGGACGCTGAGAGACCATACAAAGTATGGGGATATCCCTATTTGCCCATCATTTATTTGATCCTTGCGGGTTTCGTTGCACTCGGCATTATTGTAAGTCAGTTTTCAATCGCCATTACAGGAATTGGCATCGTTGCTTTGGGTTGGCCCATCTATGCAATTTTCTCTCGGCGAAATCAATCTGCCCAGTGAATTAACTCAAATTAGAAAATTCGTAGCTTGTTTCGAAATCGAAGTGTTTCTTGCGCAAATGCGCCTGGGCCCTCAAATTGGGCAACAAATCGGTGAATTGATCCAAGTATAAACTCTGTTCACCGTCGCTGAGCGCTTCTTCAGGTTGATTGTGCACTTCGATAATGAGTCCATCTGCGCCAGCAGCAATTGCAGCCAATGAAACGGGTTTTACTAGATCCCGGAGACCGGTACCCTGACTGGGATCCAAAATGATAGGCAAATGACTCAACAACTTTACCAGTGGAATCGCGGCAATATCCATTGTATTTCTGGTCGCAGTTTCGAAAGTTCTAATGCCACGTTCGCAAAGAATGACCCTATCGTTTCCACTGCTTACAATATACTCTGCTGCCAACAACCATTCTTCAATGGTACTGCTCATACCTCTTTTTAATAAAATGGGTTTTCCGCTTTTTCCCAAGGCTTTTAACAAGGGGTAATTCTGCATGTTGCGTGTACCCACTTGAAGAATGTCCGCATATTCGCAAAATTCATCGATCTTGTCCAACCCCATGATTTCGCTAACCACCGCCAAACCATACTTGTCACCCGCTTCACGGAGTAGTTGTAAGCCCTCTGTTTTTAACCCTTGGAATGAATATGGACTTGTGCGTGGTTTGTATGCACCCCCGCGTAAAAATTTGATATTTAATTTTGATAGGTATTCGCTAATGGTAAAAATCTGTTCCCTGTTTTCAACAGCGCAAGGACCTGCAATCATCACTAACTCCTTTCCAATGCAAACGCCATTGATTTCAAAGGTGGTGTCTTCCTTTTTCCATTCTCTACTTACGAGTTGATATGGTTTGCGATTTCCCATGAAGATGTAACAATGAAATACTATTTGGGTTTGGTATAGGTGATAATCAATTTTGTTTTTGAATGGTCGATGGCTGCCCGGGCCCCAATTACTGGGTTGTCCGTAGGTACGGCAAAATACAAACCCAAATTGTTATCTATTCCCTTAAATGCCATTTCATTCAATACATTTTGCAAGTGCCTGGTAATATCAAATTGATAATATCTCCCCTTGTCGTTAAAAACACCGCCAAACTTTGTGGGAGAAGCCAAAGCATCTTCCACCAATCGATTCCTGTCGCTACTGCGTGAAGTAGGTTGAAATAAATTCATTCGTGGAGGTGCAAAATAATGAACGGTAGTATTTTCATCTACGTATAATCTGAGCGTGGCGTTGTTGATACCCACATTGTTCTCGCCATTCGTGCCGCTTTGAACCAAATTTAAGAGATGGGGAATCTCAATTTTCGTTTTTAATCCGTTCAGTGCTTGAACATAAGTGGTATTGTAATGTTTGGCAGGCTGACGTAATTGTGCTTCAACAATCTCTGGGTATGGTCCGGTTTCACTGGTGTTTACGATGGTAGACCTACCATCAAAACCGAATATGTAGGTACTTGTATCGTTGTAATACAACAGAATTTTTGCTCGATAATTGATGTTAATGGCATTGGCTAAGTCAAGTACACCAAACCCACCATCTCCGGGGTTTAACTCATCGTTTTGGGGTACAATTGCGATGCCTTTGAAATGCTTTAACAAGCCTTCATTGGTTTGGTATGCCTCTGATGGCATCGTTTGCAGTTCTCGTGCAAATTCTTTACTTAATTTAATCAATAAACCAGGTTTTAAACCCATTTTTCCTTTTTGATATCGAATCGAATCAATTTTTTGTCGGTAAATGGAACCATAATAATCGGTGGTAGGGTTATTTTTTACTTTTGGTTTACTTTGTTTTTGGTAATAGATACTGGATCCGGCAAGGGCTTCATCTAACTCGTAAATTTGGATTTTTTGTTTCGTTAGTTGATTCCCATAAAAGTTAAGTCCATCTACCAATGGGATGTATAACAAAGCAGAATCGGGCTCAATGGTATTTGGAAAGTTATTTTCTGGAGCCAAAATATTCATTTTGGCGTAAATACTGGCTTTGCTCTTTCCCAACAATGGGTCATGAAACTCTCCCAATAAAACATAAGTTAGATTGTTGGCAGGAAGTGAATCTTCTAATACTGTGGATGCTTTCAGCGTAAAAGTATCTGTTCGAAATAATGTGAGTTGATCACTTTTCTGCTGACCTGTAATAACAATATTGCCATCGTTGCGTTTGCACGCCGTGAAGGTCGTTAACAAAACCAAGGCCAAAAGGATTCTACGAACTGTCACCGTTTCAGCGTAGAATTAAGCAAGGAGTTGTTCGTACAATGTGCCATATTGAGTGCCTGCATCCTCATCGCTGTGGCGCATAACAATCTTATCTGCGATGTGCGCTTCAACAACACGATGGCCTTCTTCACAATTGGTGACAACGGCATCGGAATGAATTACAGCACCGATGTTCATAGAGTCTACAGATCCATCAGAAAAACACTCCATGCAATTGTCATCGAGAGAATTTAGGCTTGCTTTGCGCGCGAAATCCGTTCCCAAATTGATACTGTCTTCATCACTGTAAACACTATAAACGACCTTGGTGTTTTTAAACACAGGTTCATCTTTGTAAATGGTCTTTAAGTACATTGGGATTAAACTTGTCATCCAGCCTTGACAATGAATGATATCTGGAGCCCAGCCCAATTTTTTTACGGTTTCCATTACACCCTTACAAAAGAATATGGTGCGCTCGTCATTGTCATCAAATAACTTACCCGCCTCATCTCTGAAAACATATTTTCGATGAAAATAATCTTCATTGTCCAAGAAATACACTTGCATCTTGGTCTGGGGAATGGATGCAACCTTGATAATCAAAGGGTTGTCGTTGTCATCAATGGAAATATTAATTCCACTCAATCTAACAACTTCATGTAAACGATTTCTACGTTCGTTAATGACGCCAAATCGGGGAACAAGAATTCGA
>CAZZKP010000106.1:0-6863 GCA_964654675.1 uncultured Bifidobacterium sp.
GGTAACATTTTTTGGACTTTGCATTTCGATGGCTTGTCCGAATAAATCAGTTCCATGGAAAATGATATAAGCAATGGTACATATGAGGAGGAGTTGCTTTTTCAATGGGTCTGAATGGTATCACAAATTTGCGAATAAAAATTGAACTTAACTCAAAGGGAAAATTAGATGTATACGGGAATCTTGATTTTGTCGACATCATGGATTGATCCAGAGTTTTTGTGGCAGTTGGGCGTTTTTTTCATGTGCTTTGTGAAGTATGCGGTTGCTGCTGGTATGGCGGTAGCACATTTTGAAAATCCCACCTGGGGCTACCTAATTACCACAACGGGAGGGATTGCGGCCGCCTTTTTTTGGATTTTTTTTGGCAATTGGATGCAATCAAAGATTGTAGCATACAATCTATGGGTGAAGCGAAAAAAAGGAAAAACAACGTTAGACCACCCAAAAAGATTCAACAAGAAGAATCGTTGGTTGGTGAAAATAAAGAAAAACGGTGGACTGCCTATTTTATGCTTTATATCACCGATCTCAATTGGTGTGAATGTGGGATGTTTGATTGCCGTTGGATTGGAATCGGATCGATTTAAAATTTGGCTGTATATGTCGATTAGCATTGCCTTTTGGGGCATCATCATCTTTGGAAGTAAGTATTTATTGGCCTAGAATTTTTTTTCAGAGCCCGTGAGGAGAATTTCTAGTTCATCAAGAGATCCATTCGCTAGATAATTGAAGTTGTATTCAGGTGAAATTTTTTCAGTTTCCCCAAATTGTCAGTAAATTGTGCCTTCATATGCGTAAATCTCAGATTTTCACTTTGTTTTTGGGTTTGATAGTTGTCTTTTCTGCCTGTAGAAGAGAGCCATTGTCGTGGGACAATCGTGTGGCCGCCCCTTTGTTTAAATCTTCATTGAGTTTGGGTCAGATTGATTCAAAGTATCTAGATCACACTGCGGCAGATAGTAGTTACAAGCTCAAATATGAGAATTTGGTCTATACCTATCGAATGGCCAATGTGAGGGCTTATGATACCGGACTTACAGCTTCATTTACGCTCAAGAGATTGAAGTTAACGGATCGATCTATTGTCCAGCAGATCACTTTGGGACAGATTAACCCGTTGTTTAAGTTGCTCGACGGTCAGACTGCCAATATTCCGGAGCAGAACCAAGGCAATTTGGCGCCGGTGGATATCGATGCGAGTGCATTTTTTGAGACGGCAACCTTGGACAGTGGCTTTTTAGATATTAGCATCTCCAACAATTTGCCTGTGAAGGTAAAGTTGGTAATTTTCGAACTAACCAATGCGGGAGATAATTCGGAAGTTGCCTACGATTCCTTTACAAACATTCCGATTGGGGGCAAAGTGACAAAGCGCATCGATTTAAGGAATAAAACGGTGACAAAGACTTTAAAGGGGAGCATCAAACAGTTGGTTACAGAAGCGAGTAACGGTCCCGTTTTGATTGATGCGAGCAAGGGGGTTGACCTAGAGTTGACAGTTTCTCGATTGCATCCAAGGTATGCGGTGGCGGCGTTTCCAACACAGAATGTGATCGATCAGAATGAGGGTTTGACGGTGTTTATGGGTGGAGCAGAAGTGAAGTACTTCAAGGCCAAGGGGGGGCATTTGAAAATCCATTTGGCCAGTACAATCCAGGAAGACATGACGATGTTGTTTGAGATTCCGAGTGCGACCAAGGGTGGCAAAGTCCTTTCAACTGTGGTAAAGTTGCCCGCGGCCAAGCCGAACGGTGTAAGTACTCGGGATGAGTTTTTTGATTTGACAGATTATCTGATTGATTTTAGGGGCAAAAATCCTGACGTGAAGGACACGGTCAATACGTTTCACCAGATTTTGTTGGTACGCTTGGATAGTTCGGGTCGTAAAGTTGCTATCGGTTTGAAGGACAGTATTCGCATCGATTATCGAATGGAATCGTTGATTCCAGATTATGCAATTGGTTATATGGGGCAGAGCTTAAATCAGAGTGGGGATCAAAAGGCACCGTTTGATTTGTTCAAAGGATTAAATGGAGATTTGAAATTCAAGAATTTTAAGGTGAGTTTGATTGTGAGAAATAGCATCGGTGCGGAGGGAAGGATAAAAATTCATTCATTGTCGGGAGAAAATGTATTTACCAAAAACTCGGTAAAACTGAGTGCGATGCCCTTGAATAACGACATTTTGATTTCAGCTCCGCCATTTAAAAGAGATGCTTTTGTGGAATCGGAGATAGTGTTGGACGGGACCAATTCGAATATCAAATCGTTCATTGAAAATTTGCCACAAATGTTGGATTACAATTTGGACTTGGAGACCAACCCCAACGGGAATGCGAGTTTGTACAAGGATTTTGTGTTTGATAATAGCAAGGTGGATGTAATAATGAAGGTGGAGTTTCCGGCTGAGTTTTCATTGAATCAGTTTGTTTTGAGAGATACTCAGGCTGTGGACTGGACGGCGATTGGGGGATTGGATAGAATCAAATCGGCCAAGATGGATGTTCGAATAAAGAATTCCTTTCCTTTGGGTGCTAAGTTGCAATTGATGTTGCTGGACGACAAGGAACAAGGCATTGCCAGTTTGGACATTGATCCTGCGGATAATGTGATTGAGCCAGGGGTTGTTGATGCCAATGGATATCCTATTGCGCAATCAGAGACGGTCTTTTCGATTGGGATAGGCAGGGACAAGGTGGAAGCTTTGAAAAAGACGAAGTTTATCGCAATAACTACGACGTTAACGGGCGATGGGAAGATGAATAAGTTGTATGACAACAGTGCGATTGGCATTTCGACTACGGTGGATTTTGAATATGAGGTGAGGTATGGCAAATAGGATTTTGGGTAGTAGATTTTTGCTGTATTTCTGTTTGATATTTGTCAATTTGGCAAAGGCATCCGAGGAATCATCTCGGGTTATGGGCAGTTTGTTGTTGATAGAATCCAAGCCGAATGGTTCAATGTTAGAACAGCCATTAAGTAAACCAACAATCATGGCAAAACCGCCAATCACAATACCTCCCGTGCCGATAATTTACGAGGATTTATTGCGATATCAATTGGTAACGGGATCCAACGTGCTGCCTTTTTCATTTATGGGAAAGATGGCATTTGGTGGGTATATCACACCGGCAGCAACGGAGTCTATCGAAAGTCATTTGAAATCTCAAAACAGGGCGGGTTATTTGCAATCTTCTGGTTTGGTACTTTATCCGCTTAAACGTCGATTCCATTCTGAGCAATTCCATGCGGCGAGCAATAAAGTGGAAGTTGTTTCCATTGGGATTCGGAATATTCAAATGGCGGGCCTCACCTTTTCTGGGGATGCATTTCGCTTGGTTTTTCGGGGCAATGGATACTACAAGGGACAGACTTTAGAAGTGGGGAGCAACAAATTTTTTACAATGGGAATGAACACCGTGGATTTTGGAATTTCTGTTCCCAAATCCAAGCGCATTGAGAAGTTGTATTTTTCTATCGCTCAGGTGACCCAGTATAATTTGTTAAAGACCCAGGATATGAGCCTCTACACAAGTTCGATCGCTGATTCTGTGGTCATCAATGGTCGTTTTTATTCTCAATCTACAGCGGGTTTGGGATTTGGGCAAAAAGGTTTGGGTGTAATGATGTCGATGGATCGGAGGATGCAAATTGGTTCATCCGGTTCTGGTAGGTTATCGAAGCCAATTTATTATGGTGTGAGAGATTTGGGATTATTGTTTTTACCGACATTGTCGGTAGACAGCCGGGGTTATACGTGGGATGAAAATACGAGTGGACTAAAGCCAGCAGGGGAATCGCAAATCAAGCCGGTTACTGTAACCCAAGCGGTGGTGAGTTCTCGTGACTTGCAATTGGGCAATTGGTTTACAAGTCAGAGAGATACGTTGAATTCCAGGTTGAAGGTGAATTCTCAAAAGCGATCTGGAACAGTTATTTCGCCGTTCACATTGTATGCGCAGAGGGAGTTATTTTCTTATTCTCCCAACAATCAAAATTCATCAAAAAAGGGATTGGGTGGGGCCTTTCTTCATGTCATGGACTTAAATTTTACCTATTTAAATATTCCTGGCTATCAGTTATCGACCACACTCTCTTGGGGTTCCTTTTACCGTCCCAAGGGCGAACAGAAATGGACATCGTTTTATTCTGAATGCTATCTGGGTTTGGGCGGATTTGATACATGGAATTTGGGCTATAAGGGCTTTTTGAAATCCAACATCATTGGGTTGGGGCAGACCAGTTTCATGATTGATTTGCGGGGCTTAGAGGCGTGGATATTCCCCAAGCGTCAGCATGGCGCTGGAATTTCTTTTGGCGTTCGCAGTAGGTTGTAAACCTATTTGAT
Source organism: uncultured Bifidobacterium sp. (assembly GCA_964654675.1). Lineage (GTDB taxonomy): Bacteria > Bacteroidota > Bacteroidia > NS11-12g > UBA955 > UBA955. The sequence goes on from CAZZKP010000106.1 coordinate 4,355, forward strand.
TGAGAAGATGAACCACTTGCCACTTTGGGTGAGGGGTTTGTGCGATGGCGTTGGAACGGCGATGTTTGCGTATTCTTTGAACCATCGAGCGGTATCATTGGTAACGATGTACCCCAAGTTCCGCAATCGTGGATTCTGTGTCATCTTACTGTTGTAAATGTCTTTTGCTAGATTGGTTTGATAATCGGGTCCAAGTCTTACGCCTTTGGTTTGAAGGGCATAGAGGGCGGTGTTGGGCGATGGATCGAAGGCAACGAATACTTCTTGGTCTTGGGTATTATTGTTTTTTAGCCAGTTGCCTAGAACTTCTAGATCTCGAATATCTGTGATTACGTTTTGCGCATAATAATCGTTGGGGGTAAAGCGGTGATGGAGCATTCGATTGGCATGTCCGTAACTCACAAAGGGGATGATCCATAATCCTAGCATACTTGCAAAGGCGGGCAGGCCTTGCAGAAATAATTTACCATTGAGGTATCGCTGTTGAAGGGAAAATATCGCAAAGAAAATAAAGGGCCAGGCGGACAGAAAGTAGTAATCGTGGTAGCGGAATTGCAGGTGAAAAAGGACGTATAGCCCTGTGAAACCGAGGAATAGCCAGATACTGAGTTGTTCAAAAATGGTTAGGGATGTCCTGTTTTTTATCATTGTAATAACCCAAACCAAGAGGATGCCTGTAATACACCAGGGGATATAGAGCGAATCTACCCATGTGTTGAGGCTGTATTGGGTAACGGAGATGAATTCAGCAATGGAATGACTGGGGTTGATTTGTTGCAGAAAATGGGTGTTGTACGTCAGTTCTGTGAGATATTTGGCATAGGACACCCAGGCAATGATGGGCAGAATGGGAAGGATGAGAGTAAGGGGGTTGAATTTTGGGAAGCTGATTCGATCTTCGGTGTCGTCTAGGATTTGATAGGTGTTATCGGATGTTTTGACAACGGAGGGGTTTCTTTTTCGGGATTGCGTGAAGAGGACTAGGCAAACGGCGATGTGAACGATGAGGAATGAAACTTTGATCAGTCCGGTGAGGGTGATAAGGAGGAGGTAGAGGGTCCAATTTTTTTTTGTATCGATGTTATACTGCCATTGGATCCAGTGGTATAGGGCGATGATTGAGAGGGATAAAGCGGCGGGGTCTGACAGGAAATTCCAGGTATAAAAGACGAAGGTGGGGGACAGGTAATAGATACCAAGTAGGGCTAGTTTACTGAGGGTACGAGGGATATGAAGGGATAAAATTCTCCAGGCGGCCCACATGCCGTAGGTCACGAGGCCACCGATGAGCAGGCGATAGATAATGGGTTTAAAGCCAAAAATTTGATAAAGCAGGGCGGTGATATAGGGGAGGATTGGGAATTCCATGCCCGCGACGCCTTCGGCGGCGCGGTTTTCCATGACTCGGGGTTCAAAAAAATTCATGGATTCGTGCCAGAAATTCCATGCAACGCAAGCACGATCGGCTTGTGCACCTTGGTGCATTCCAAAGACAGGCATATTGATAAAATCCAACCAGCCCAATCCCAATTGAATGAGGATCCAAAAAATCCAAAAGGCGCGGTCGGGATGACGTTCTTGCACGATTTAGGATTCGTTTAGGGTTTGAATATTGCTGTTTTTCACGATGTAGGTTGGCCTGTTTTTGACATTTTCGCTCACACGCCCGAGGTATTCACCGAGGATGCCGATGCCGAGTAATTGAACGCCGCCCAGGAAGAGTACTGATATGTGCAAGGATGTCCAACCGACTTCTGTGAAGCCATAGAATTTTTGATAAAGGCTGTAAATGATGAGCATGAAGGCAATCCCAGAAACAGCAAAACCGAGCATCGTAGCGACCTTTAGCGGCCAATTGCTAAAGCCAGAAATTCCATCGGTGGCAAAGCGCATCATCTTTCCGTAGGTAAATTTGGTGTTTCCGCCCATTCGCTCTTCACGGTCATACTCCACGAAGGTTGAATTAAAGCCTATCCATGCAATTTGTCCACGAAGATATTTATGCTGTTCGGGCATGTTTAACAGTACTTTTTGGACTTTGCGATGAATCAATCTAAAGTCACCCGTATCCAATGGGATTTCAATCTGGGTGATTTTTGCCAAAAACCTGTAGAACAATTTGGCGGTGAGCTTTTTGAGGAAGGATTCGCCTTTGCGTTTTTTGCGTTTGGCATATACCACTTCAAATCCCTCGACGGACTTTTTTAACAGGTCTGGTATGAGTTCTGGCGGGTCTTGTCCATCGCCATCCATAATTACAATTCTCTCACCCACGGCATGTTCCAAACCAGCGGAAATGGCGATTTGGTGGCCAAAATTCCTCGAAAAATCGATGAATTTCACCGATGAATTTTCTTCAGACAAACCCATGATGATGGGCAGGCTGTTGTCTTTTGAACCGTCATTGACATAAACGATTTCATACCGAATACCCAAGGGAGATAGCGCCGCGATGATTCTGTTGTTCATAGGAACAAGATTCATTTCCTCATTGTAGATGGGAATGATT
>CAZZKP010000107.1:0-6856 GCA_964654675.1 uncultured Bifidobacterium sp.
GAACCAAGATTACAATTTTACCCCCGGGCTTTAATAACTTGATCATGTTTTCAATGGCCAACTTATCGTCTTTGATATGTTCAACCACATTCAAGGCAAAAACAGCATCATAGGTACCCAATTTGTCGCCATGCATCTCCATAAATCCGTCAGACACAATATCCATATCTAAGACATTGCGTTTTTCGAAGGTCTTTTTCAAATAGGAACGATACTGCTCTCGAATATCACTCAAATCAATATCTTTCCCGTCGCGGTCAAAAAAATAGGAAATATTACCAATTCCACTGCCAATTTCCAAAATCTTTCCCTCGCAATGAGGCAACACCTGGTGATACATCCATTCATTGAATTTATCCGCCTCAGCAATGGCCCGTAGGTTCTCTTCCCCCTCAAAATCAAACTCTTTAAAATTATCTTGATTTCCCATTATTATTTAAATAACCCGTATTTCAATATGCAATAAATCGCCCTAAACCCATCTTTCCATCCAATTTTCTTGCCCTCGGCAAAAGTCCGACCGTAATAACTGATTCCGACTTCATAAATCCTCGCCCCAGACACCCTCGCAATCTTTGCCGTCACTTCGGGTTCAAAACCAAACCTCTTTTCCTTTAATGTCAACCCTTGAACCATCTCCGTACGGAACATTTTGTAGCAAGTTTCCATATCTGTAAGATTCAAGTTGGTGGTTGCATTGCTCATAAACGTTAGCATCTTATTGCCCAAAGAATGCCAAAAGAACAGAATTCTATGGGGCTTTCCACCAATAAATCGACTGCCATAAACCACGTCCGCAAAATCATCCACGATGGGCTTTAGCAAAATATTATACTCATTGGGATCATACTCCAAATCGGCATCTTGAATAATCAAAACATCCCCAGTTGCCTTGGCGATTCCCGTATGAAGAGCCGCACCTTTACCCTTGTTGATTTCGTGATGAAATATTTGCAAACCCAATTCTGGATGACCTTGGGCATACTCTAGCAAAACCGTTGACGTATCATCCGTACTGCAATCGTTGACAATAATGATCTCCTTCTCGATGCCGTTGATAAGCGATACCTCTCCAACCTTATTCAATATCCGATGGATTGTTCTCGCTTCGTTGTAGGCGGGGATGACAATGGACAGTTTTTTGATGCTCATGACCTAAGAAACAAAATTACGGCAAGATGAAGTAAAATGCTGACTTTGTTGCATTATTTCCAACACAAAATTGCGGTTTTGCAATGTTCACCAAAGCGACCCAGATCGTTTTTATTTTCAAAATGGGTCGTTCAACTTTGCTTTGTGAAAGAGATTGGATTACAGCGCATTTGGGAAAAATTGGCTTTTCAGCCCCAGCACCTATCAACGGACTGCGGTCAGACTTTGCAAATCATCAAACAAGGGGAATGGAACAATCAAAATGGACCTGACTTTCTCAATGCCCAAATCATACTCAATGGTGTCCATTGCTTTGGCGCCATAGAAATCCATATCAACGCAAGCGATTGGTATAACCACAACCACCAAAACGACCCGCGATACAATGGGGTGATATTACATGTCGTTTGGCACAACGATCGTCCATGCATTACCCACAGCGGCCACCCCATCCCTTGTTTATCCATAAAATCTCGGGTCAATAGCCTACATCTCACCCGATATAACACCATGGCCGAACTCCCTTGCTCTTGGCAGATAAATTCCCTCCCCGACGCGGTTCTTACCGAACAGTTAACCATGGCGAACGAGCTCCGAAGAAATGAAAAAATTGATCGATTGATTCACGCTCACAATCAACTCAATCAAGATTGGTGGCTCACCGCGATGTATGCGTTTTTCTCGGCATGGATGGGCAAGGCCAACCAACACAACTGCCTAGAAATCTGTAAAACAATGAAAAAGTCTCTCATTTTGCGCGCAAACACAGAGATAGATCTCGTTGCATATTTCCTAGGTGTCAGCAATTTACTCCCTTCCGAAGCACCTGACGAATACACTGGAATATTGATTGCAAATTTCAGGTTTCTTTCTCAAAAACATGACTTTGTGGCACTCAGCCATCTTCAATGGAACAACCGACAAGTCCGTCCGCCCTCCTTTGCCGCGATTCGACTGGCACAATTTGCCAGTTGGCTGTTTGATGTACGTGGGGAATTGTCTCAGTTTTTTCATCCCCCCGATTCAGAACAGATGAAGCGCATCACAGAATTCGGTTTCCAATCTTGCCTGAGCAATTATTGGGACTTACACTATGATATCGGCAAACCGTCTGAATTTCATAACCCCAACAATGGGAAGGAGCATGCAAAAAAGGTTGTTCTGAATGGGTTGATTCCTCTTTGGTATACGTTAGCCAAAGAAACGCAAAAGGGAGATTTTCAATGCGCCGCAGAAAAATTGCTCAACACAATTCCATCCGAAAGCAATGCAACCACAAAAAATATGGACGTTTTTCATCGCGTTAGACCAAAGAAGCCCAACGCAAATTGGAGCCAATCGCTGATTGCCCAACACCAAATCTTCTGTAAGTCACTCCGATGTTCAAAATGTTTCATCGGCGAACAGATAATCAATGTACCATTCATGAAATTGGAATCGTAACTTTGTTGAACTAGCAATGAAAACCGATATCATCATCATTGGAGCGGGCATCGTAGGACTATCTACAGCTTACCAACTTTTACAACTCAACCCCGGTTTAACCGTTACGATCTTAGAAAAGGAAGATGCTGTTGCCAAACATCAAACGGGAAACAATAGCGGCGTAATTCACTCAGGCATTTATTACAAGCCAGGCAGTCTTAAGGCACAAAACTGTTTGCGCGGCTACGATATGCTGATCGATTTCTGCAAAACCCATGATATCAAATATGAACTTTGTGGCAAAATTATTGTCGCCATCAAACCCGAAGAAATCGCAGGATTGGAAGCCTTATACCAAAGGGGAATTCAAAATGGCTTGTCGGGCCTGAAATTTTTATCCAAAGACGAAATCAAAAATTACGAACCCAATTGTGCCGGTATCAAAGGGGTTTTTGTGCCACAAACAGGAATTGTAGATTACAAAGAAATTGCCATCACATTGGCTCGTTGTATTCGTGAGAATCCCAATGGGGACATACGATTTAATTCAAAAATACAGGCAATCGTAGGAAGCGAAAATGGCGCAGTGATTCACACCGAAACTGAACGACATGAAGCTCGTCTTGTAATCAATTGTGCGGGGCTCTATTGCGACAAAGTTGCAGCCATGGCAGGAGAAAAACTCAATATGAAAATCATTCCTTTCCGTGGTGAGTATTATGCGATCAAGCCCGAAAAAGCGCATTTGGTCAAAAACCTAATATACCCAGTTCCCGACCCCAATTTCCCATTCTTAGGCGTGCATTTTACCCGCAGAATTGGTGGTGAAATCGAAGCAGGCCCCAACGCCGTTTTCGCATTCAAACGTGAAGGGTACCATAAAACCGATTTCAAATGGAGTGAGTTTTGGGATGCCATTTCTTTTGCTGGCTTTAGGAAGGTGGCAAGCAAATATTGGAAAACAGGACTTGGGGAGTACCATCGTTCTTATTTCAAACCCGCTTTTGTGAAAGCACTGCAACAACTTGTCCCATCAATTACCGAAGACGACCTTGTCCCTGCGGGAGCCGGCGTGAGAGCCCAAGCCTGTGATAAAGATGGTGGTCTCATCGACGATTTCTACATCCAAGAAACAAACTCATTCATTCATGTGCTCAATGCACCCAGTCCTGCGGCAACAAGTTCATTATCGATTGGATTGGAGGTTGCGGAACGGGCGATGAAAAAAATGCAATGACAAGAATCTGAGTAAACAGGAAATTGCAAGAATCCACAATAGAGTTAGGCCAATATTTCCGATAGGTACCATAACATTTGAACAAAGAGCAACTCATACCCGTTCTAAAGAAATATTTGCCACAAGGCAGCGAGCATTACGCCGCAGATTTGATGTCGCGCCACAAAATCCAACTTCGAATCAAGAACCCAAGACTCACAAAACTGGGTGATTACCGCCCGCCAACCAGCGAAAGCAGTCATCGCATATCAATCAATCGCGATCTAAACCCATTCGCCTTTTTAATCACCTTCATGCACGAAGTTGCGCACCTTGTGAACTTTGAAAATTCTGGCCCAAGGGTTCCACCCCATGGCATCGAATGGAAACGCGAATTCCAATTGGTGAGCACACCCATCATTCAGCAAAACCTATTGCCTACGGATGTGCACGCCGCATTGAATCAATACCTCAAAAATCCAAAAGCCAGCAGTTGTACAGATGCCAATTTGGTAAGAACACTAAGGAACTACGATGCTTCAAAGGACTGGCTCTTGGTGGAAGAAATCCCCTATCAACAGACATTCGAAACGCAAGACGGGAGAAAGTTCACCAAATTGGAAAAAATGCGTACCCGCTTTCGCTGTCAGGAAATCAAAACCGGAAAAATCTATTTGGTTCCAGGGTTAATGCAGTGTAAACCGCTGTTAAATCATTAATTTCACATCTTTAAAAAAATGCACAATCACAGTCATAGCGCACCACAAGAAAACATGGGCCCCAAATACCTTTGGGGAATCGCCTTGAACCTCACATTCGTGGCTGTGGAATTTGGCTATGGATTACAAATTAATAGTTTGTCGCTGCTCGCAGATGCATGGCATAATTTGGGCGATGTTGCAGGATTGGTTATCAGTTTGGTCGCCTTAAAAATGGCTGCAAAACAACCAACAAACCTTTATACGTACGGTTTTTCAAAAGCCACAATTCTCGCTTCATTGGCAAATTGCCTCCTTTTGTTTATCGCAATTAGTTCGATGGGACATGAAGCCTACACCCGCTTCACGCACCCAGAACCGACAATTGGAAGCACCGTGAGTTGGGTTGCTGGTGTTGGTGTGATAATCAACACATTAACGGCACTCCTATTCATGAGCAACAGTGAACTCAATTCTCGATCCGCTTTTTTGCATATGGCCGCCGATGCCGGTGTTAGTTTGGCCGTATTGTTTGGTGGATTGCTCATCACCTATACAGGCATCGAAATGATTGACCCCATTTTGGGCGTGTTGGTATGCTTGGTAATCTTGGTAGGTACTTTGAATATTTTTAGACAGAGTTTCCGCTTGAGTTTGGATGGGGTTCCAGAGGGCATCGACATTACCGTGGTAGAAAAGCGAATACTTCAGATTCCCGGTGTCAAGAGCATCGAACACCTCCACATTTGGGCCTTAAGTACAACGAGAAATGCGATGACCGCTCACCTGATGTTAGAAAACACACTCTCTGCGGGGGAACAAGAAGCCATCAAAGATCGCGTACGTCACGAAATTGAAAGTGAACACGTTCACCATTGCATACTAGAAACAAGTTTGGTGTAATTTACAATCCCAAAACGCGTTCTTCCGGCTTTTTGCCATCGAACATCATTTCTGGATTTTCAAGCAATTGCTTTACGCGCACAAGGAAACTTACGCTCTCACGACCATCGATAATTCTGTGGTCGTAACTCAATGCCAAGTACATCATTGGGCGAATGACGATCTGGCCGTTTTCAGCCACCGGACGTTCAACGATGTTGTGCATACCCAAAATTCCACTTTGCGGGGCGTTTATAATGGGCGTGCTCATCATAGAACCAAATACCCCGCCATTGGTTATGGTAAAGGTTCCACCTGTCATTTCGTCCAAACTCAATTTATTATCCCGGGCCTTGGTTGCAAGGCGTTTTACTTCTTTTTCGATTTCATCCAACGACAATTTTTCTGCACTTCGAATCACAGGCACAACCAAACCTTTGGGTGCACTCACTGCAATTGAAATATCGCAATAGTCGTGGTAAACAATCTCTTCGCCTTCAATACTCGCATTCACTGCTCTCCACTCTGTAAGGGCGATACAGCAGGCGCGGGTAAAGAAACTCATGAATCCCAAACCCACACCATGGGTCTCTTCAAATTTCTTCTTGTATTGAGCACGCAAATCCATGATCGGCTTCATGTTCACCTCGTTGAATGTGGTAAGCATCGCTGTCTCATTTTTTACGGCGACGAGTCTGCGGCTAACGGTTTTGCGAAGGTTCGACATTTTCTCACGCTTCTCAGAACGAGGTCCACCTGTTGATTGTGCCTTTACACCCCCCAACGCCACGATGGCTTCAAGAGCATCCACTTTTGTTACTCGTCCACCTGCACCGGTACCTTTCACCTGACTTGGGGCGATATTGTATTGCTGTAGCAACTGTGCTGCCACGGGTGAAACCAAAGACCAATCCGATTCAGATGTATTGTGACTCGATTCAGTTGAGGCATTGTTTTGGGTATCCGCGGGCGCGTTGTTGGTAGAATCGGATTTGCTTGTATTAGACGCAGCAACCGGCGCAGCAACGGCAACCGCATCCATTTTTGCGGCAGGGGCTTCGGCGGCGGCAGGACGTGCAGCGTCTGTATTAATGACTGCAATGACAGTATTGATGGCAATGGTATCGCCAATATTTCCAATGAGCTTTTCGATAACACCGGCTTTTTCGGCGTTCACTTCAAACGTTGCTTTGTCGCTTTCAAACTCTGCCAACGGGGCATCCATTTCCACCCAATCTCCTTCTTTAACCAACCAATTTGCGATGGTCACTTCACTCACTGATTCTCCAGGTGCCGGTACTTTTATTTCGATTGCCATTGAATTTATGCTGATTTGCCTAGCAAAGTTAGGCAAAGGATTCGGTTTGTAAAAGTTGGAATAAAAAAGCCCGGCAATTGCCGGGCTTTTTTATCATATTCCTAAATTACTTTTTTCTTTTTTCTTTTATCGCTGGATTAACAATTCTGTAGGCTATACCCAAAT
>CAZZKP010000108.1:0-6806 GCA_964654675.1 uncultured Bifidobacterium sp.
ACCTAAGCAATCACATCGTCAAAGAAAATAGCGATTTTAGTATCCTCGCATTAAAAAAAATGCCCTAACCCAAAAATTTCACGTCACGAAAAATACCCAAGTATAATTCTTTCGAAAGCAACTCCAATGAGACGAAATCATGAAATCGACTATCGCATTTTTGGTGAAGAAATGCAGTGTGTAGAAATTGAACTCGATCCACAAGAAACCGTAATGGCCGAAAGTGGTAGTTTTATGTTTATGGACAACGGCATTGAGATGGAAACCATCTTTGGCGATGGCAGTAACAACCAAGGCAGCGGCATTTTGGGGAAACTCATGGGGGCAGGAAAGCGACTTCTTACAGGAGAATCCTTATTCATGACAGCCTTTACAAATATGGGTTACAACAAAGCGCGTGTGACTTTCGCGGGACCTTATGCGGGCAAAATTATGCCACTCGACCTAATGCAATTGGGCGGTAAAGTAATTTGTCAAAAAGATAGTTACCTCTGCGCAGCCAAAGGTGTGAGCGTAGGCATTGAGTTTCAAAGAAAACTCGGCACAGGGCTTTTTGGCGGCGAGGGATTTATCATGCAAAAGCTGGAAGGTGATGGCTTGGCTTTTGTTCACGCAGGTGGTCACGTTCTGAAAAAAGAGTTGGCAGCGGGTGAAATTTTAAGGATAGATACAGGATGCATCGTGGCGTTTACCGCGGGTATCAATTACGATATTCAGATGGTGCGCGGGGTGAAAAATGCAATTTTTGGGGGTGAAGGCTTATTCTTTGCTGTCTTAAGCGGCCCGGGAACCGTTTGGTTACAGAGCTTGCCCGTTTCTCGATTGGCTTCTAAAATCCTAAGTTACGGAAGCCCTGGCGGACGAAGAGAAGAGGGCAGCATCCTCGGCGGATTGGGAAATATCTTAGACGGAGACGGTTTCTAGTTAAACCAATACACCCACTTGGCAGCCAAACTTCGATAAGATGGCCCCATGTATACGTTCCGGTTCGGTAGTACCGAATTAAACTGATTGTAATTCTGAGAAAAAACCAAGAAGATATCACTCATGGGACGGTATCTCCATTGAAACCTAATATTTACATTCATCTTTTCACTTTGTGTATTGTACTGCAAAAAACCGGTGATGTATTTTGTGGTACTCACGCTGTATTCTGCTTTGAACCCCAATAAGTTGATTTTCGATGTGCCTAAGCTGTCTGGCAACATAACATTGATGTGATTCCAGTTAGCGGTAAGCAATAATTTCGGGAGTTTTAACTTGCCAATTCTCGGTGCTCGATAGTTGATATTTCCGTTAAATTCCGTTTTTGTTCCCTGAAAATACCCGCCATAAATCACTTCAAAAAATGCATTCAAACGTTTTCTGCTGTTTGTTGTAAACTCTGGATGAATGGCAAACCACTGGTATTTTCCGAAATAAAATAGTTTCTTATTCAAAGGGTCAAATGGTAAAAATAAATTGTAATAATTGTGGTCCACACTGAAATGAAAAATTGCACTTTTCTGAAAAACTACATCATAACCCAATTCACTGGTCGACTCAGTGACGCCAAAAATGCTGTCGTAATAACTGCTGTTATAAATTGACATGCCATGGTTATTGATGAACCTATGTTTGGGATACCAAGTATATCCTAAATTGGGCTCCAAGCGATAATAGCTGTAGCGATATAATTTCCCCGTTTTCGCATCGATATTGTCGGTCCGTGGCACAAATCCCGTCCTCGCGATGAAAGAACGACTCACATATTCATGGTTCCACATAGCCATCCAATGCAGAGATTTATATCTTAACCAAGTGGCATGAGCGAAACCCTCCAGACCATGCAATCCGGGATAGAACGACTTCTGAATAAATGCCTTCCCTCCCCAACGATTGGTCTTGGTTAACAAATTAAACTCCCCCCCAACCACAGAATTGAAATCACCCGTTGAATCCTTGTTTCCCTTGCTGTCAGTGAATGTCTTCTGAACCCCCAATTTCTGATCGTGCACCCAAATCAATGCCACATTACTCGCCGCAAATACCTTCTTCTGAACAGATGCCACTGTGTAATTCACCGCAGGCAAATGAAACACCTTATTTCCATCCCTCACATCAACACTCCGGGTCGTGATGTTCATGGCACCAATTCTTAAACCATCACCCAACTTGCCCGACAATCTTACACCACCCAAAATGGGCACAGCACCATAGTCCCCCAATCCAATGCGCCGAGAGAAAAAAGGACGAATCTGTCTGAATCCAAAGCCCGCAAACAAATCGCTATTTTCAATGAAAAACTGTCGTCTTTCAGGGAAAAATAAATTGAATCGGGTCAAATTGATTTGTTGCACATCCACATCAACTTGCGCAAAATCCGGATTGGCCGTAACATCCAAATTTAAACTTCTTGTAATACCCAACTTTGCATCAAAACCCATTTTGGGACTGCCAGTAATTGGATCTGCCAATAGAGTGCGTTTCCCTATCACACCCTGCGATGTCAACCCGCTTAGGTAAGGAATAAACACCATGTTTCGGTTGCTCTTAGACAATGGCTTTCCCAAGAATTGGAGCGAATCACAAAACACCAAGGAACTCACATTAAAATTCCTCGGCACCCTCGCATAATTCGAAACCTCATTGTTTTTAAAATCAAAACGCGTCACATTAAAACCCCAAACTGAAACCCCCGGTGTAAATCGAATGCTATTGAAAGGTATTGAAAACTCCGCTGTCCAATACCCGTCTTTCAGCTGCGTTGCACTGTTCCAAACCTGATCCCATGCCGTAGTAACACCAAACCCGCCTCCCCCTTCAACAGACCCTTCACGTTGAGAATTGTATGGCGTTACTCCAAAGGAAAATCCATTCTGACCATCCTTGAAAGTAGATAAAGTTAGAACCACCCCATCGGAATTGGTTACACTAAAATCCCTTTTCAAACTCTGAATCACAAATGGTTTTTGCGGATTTCGATCCGTACACTTCACTGCAAAATACAAATGCTTATCGTCGTAGGCAAAAGCCAACTGTGTCTGAGATTTCGACAAAGATGTATCGTACGGAAAATATTGCACAAACGGACGCGAGGCAAAACCGGATTGCCAGACGGGTTCATCCAATTCTCCATCCACAGTCACCGCATTGGCAACATAAACCACGGGCATTTTTCCCGATTTCCCTAAGAAAGTACTGTCATCAACAGCAAATAAATTTGCATGGAAAAGAATACTGGTCAATATCAAAATGATACTGCGCATCAATCAACACCCGCTATGTTCCTTTTTTGGGCGGTAGTTAACGAATTCAATTTCAGATAATATCCTTTCTTGCTCGCAAGCACATAAAACTTTAACGAGGCTCCAACTTGTAAATTATTGCCTGAAACATGATTCCAAGATTTCAATTGTTCCGGTGTACAGTCAAAAATATCACTCAATGTATATACTGCATCACCCGATTTTACACGATAGTAAACCCAAATTTTCTTGTCAGCTGGCGTAGTTAAAATGGTTTTAGGGACTGGAGGGGTAATTCCCAAGGAATCAGTTACCGATTGATCCCCCTTCGCTACCACCAAATTAATCGAAGAATCACCCTCAACCACCGCAATGGTATCTGTCTTGATGATCGGAATAAACCCTTGCTTGTTTCCTATCCAATAAACCAAAGAATCCTTTTTTGATTGATATACACCCGCATAAGCCGCAGGCAATCGAAATGTGCAAGGAGTACCAAAATAGGGAACCATATCGGCCCTAAATTCCGGATTCAAATTGCGTAAATCTGATAGACCTACACCCACTTTTTCATTCAATACCTTAAAGGGCAAAACGGTAGGCACCGATTGCACCTCAACCGCATCTTGCGACTCAACCCGAACAGGTTTGATGCCGTATTGCTTCGCATGATGCAACACCACCAACGCAGCATAAAACTGAATCACCGGCAAGCGTTCCTCGGGTTCCAAAGCTTCGTAAATGTGATTGAAATCCAAATCTCCATCTAACCCATGAATCACCTGATTCAAACGAATTGGGCCTATTCTGAAAGCAGTAATCACCTTCAGCCAATCGCCATAAATGTGATACAAATCACGCAAATACAAACACGCTGCCTCCGAAGATTTCAGGGGATCTCTGCGCTCATCAAACAAAGCCGTTTCCCTCAAATCATACTTCTTGCCGATAGAATATGCCAAAGGCCACATGCCCGCAGCACCACTTTCGTCACGGTAACGAGGCTCAAAACCTGATGTTCCCGCAGGAATGAATTTCACAAACCAAGGCAACCCATATTTCTGTGCGATGCGATCAATGGACGCTTCGTAATACAGAAAACGACCGTAAAAAATTGAGGTGCTTTCACTCTCGTTTTTCAACCAATCCTGCACCGTAATCTCGATGTCGTTGTTATAAAAATAAGGGACCCCATTGGATTCCATCGTCTTCAAACGCAACTGCACATCGTTTTGACCAACAGCCAAACCGCAAACCATGACTAGCAATATAAAAATTCTCAATTTCAAGCTCATCCCAGGATTTCTTCCACCAATTTCGACAAATCAAACAATGCCTGCTCCTCCAAGATTCCTGTCATCAATTGAACCCCCATCGGCAATCCATCCGTCGTTTTTCCGCCCGGAATTGAAATGGCCGGATTTCCAGCCAAAGGCGCTTGCACAGTAAATAAATCTGCCATGTACATCGCCAACGGATTTGCTGCCTTTTCACCCAATTTAAACGCCGGCGTACTCGTGGTTGGAAGCAATATAGCATCCGCATCAGCCAATATTTTCTCTGTTTCAGTACGAATAATTCGCCTTACTTTTTGTGCTTTTTCGTAGTATGCATCATACTGATCGCTACTCAAAACGAATGTGCCTAACATAATCCTGCGCTTTACCTCCTCACCAAAACCTTCCGTTCTAGACAGTACATACGTTGATTCCAAATCATGGGCATTTTCGCTTCGCTTGCCGTACATCATTCCAGAATACCTCGACAAATTGCTTGAAGCTTCTGCCGTTGTGATTACATAATAAACGGGAACCATATGATCCAACAAAGGGAAATCGAAATACGAGACTTCATGGCCGGCCCCTTCCAATTTCGCGATCAAACCCTGCATCATCGATCTGACTTCTGGATCGATTCCCTCCCCATCGATGGCCTCACGCATTACAGCAAATTTGGCCTTCGCCGGTGCTTTGGGTGCTGAAAATTTGGGTGCCGCTTTTTGAAACAATGTTGCATCTTGTCCATCAGGACCCGCCATGATTTCTGTTAACAACGCTGAATCTTCTATACTCTTTGTCATCGGACCAATTTGGTCAAAACTCGATGCGTAAGCCAATAAACCCCAACGAGAAATCAATCCATATGTGGGTTTTAATCCTACAATCCCAGTAAATGCTGCGGGCTGACGAATGGATCCTCCCGTGTCGCTACCCAAAGCAGCGTGTGCCATATTGGCTTGAACGGCCACCGCACTACCCCCCGAAGAACCTCCGGGAACGCGCGTGGGATCAGCCGCATTTAGCACTGGACCATACGCGCTATTTTCATTGCTCGCACCCATGGCAAACTCATCACAGTTGGTGCGACCGATAAAAATCGCATCTTCGTCTAACAATCGCTGTACCACGGTTGCAGAATAAATCGCCTCAAAACCTTCTAAAATTTTGGAAGATGAACTCACTTTGTGCCCACGAAATGATAAAACATCTTTCAAAGCAATCACCACACCCGCCAAACGACCTGCGGTACCTGCTTTTACTTTGCTGTCAATTTCGATGGCCCTCGCTTTAGCCTCATCGGACCAAACCTCCAAAAAGGCATTTAAATGCTGATTGTCCGCAATATTTTTTAGGTAATAATCTACCAATGCCGTGCATGTCACACGGCCCGAATTCAGGTCTTCCCGAATTTCTGAAATCCGGCTGTAGTGCTTCAAGATTACTCCTTATTCTCTTTGGGGTCCTCGTTCATTCCTTTGCGAATCTCATTGCCAACGTTGTTTTTGGCATCTTGAAATTCTCTAACACCACGGCCCAAACCGCGCATTAATTCTGGAATTTTTTTGCCGCCAAATAGCAACAAAACGAGAACCAAGAGAATAATCATTTCTTGGCCACCCAAAAAAGATAATAAATGAAATGTGTTCATTGCCCTTCAAAAATACGATAAAACTGCGAGGGTTGTAACCCTTTTTTCAGAATGCCAAATGCCCAGGTGTGATTCCAAACTTCACCCTGAAAAAATCAATCCGTTTTAAACAAAAAAATACTTATCCTTGGGCCCAATTTCCCTTGTCCATTTGGTTAAACTGCCAAGGGGCACCATTGTTTTCCAAATTGGTAAACATGTTATTTAACTCACTCGGCGCGGCACTCTTTTCCATCACTTGATACTGTCGCATTTGTACGATGATATCCACTGGATTGATATTCACCGGACATGCTTCGGCGCAAGCATTGCAAGTGGTACAAGCCCACAATTCCTCCGCACTGATGTAGCTATGTAAATCTTTTCCGTCTTCAAATCGGGCAATCACCGCATCACTGCTACCCGCTGCAATGCCTTCCCCTCCTGTATTTTGTTTGGCCAATTTCTTCGCCGCATCAATACCTCTTCCTACTTCCTCCAACCGATCTCTCGTGTCCATCATCACCTTTCTCGGTGACAATAACTTCCCTGTTTGGTTGGCCGGACAAACACTGCTGCACCTTCCGCACTCGGTACAGGTATAAGCATCCATCAAGTTTTTCCATGTCAAATCTTGCACATCTTTGGCGCCAAAGCCCGCAGGCGGTTCAT
>CAZZKP010000109.1:0-6780 GCA_964654675.1 uncultured Bifidobacterium sp.
AAGTTTGGAGATACCGGATATACCGATATAACTGCGTGGATGGAATGCACGTTTATTATTTTATTCATCCTGTGTATAACGATTATCCGGTTGTGGGGGTTTCGAAGGACCAAGCCGATCATTATTGTTTGTGGTATTCGGATCAATTTGGAAAGCAGGAAAAGTATCAAATTTGGTATCGTTTGCCATCGGAGGTTGAGTGGGAGCGTGCCGCATCGGTGGTTGCGCAAAAGCGTTCCAAGAAATCTTCGGGTTCACCTGTAAACAACAACTTTATGCGCAATGCCAAAGGGGTATATATTGCCAATTTTCGACCACAGAACAACGATTTTCGTGCCGATGGTTCCTTATATACTGCCCCCGTTAGTTCGTATTTTCCCAACGATGCGGGCTGCTACAACATGCAAGGGAATGTGGCCGAATGGACAACTACGGAAGTAACCTATCGCGTTGGGGAGTCGACCCAGGAGGGAGCAATCATCAAAGGCGGGGCATGGAATTTACCTGAGGCTGCGTGTACAATTGGCAGTAGGGGTATTATTTATTACAGCGTAGCCGGGGAAGAGCCAGCCACATCCTATGTGGGTTTCCGCATGGTGGCGGTGCCGTTGAAAAAATTCAGACCCTTAATTACGCCGGAGTTTTAGGATCGGCTGTAGCAAGAATTCGCAGGCGGTATTCCCGTGTGTTTTCTTGGTGGTCTATGTTCAGCCATAGCACTTTGGCTTTGTAGTTTTGGGCTAAATCGCGCAGAAGAAATTCGCCAATTTCTGGCCATTCTATCAAATGTTTACTTGGGTATTCGTGAAGGATTTCTTCAATGCCGGCATCGAACAATTCACCCGCTTCCTTCACCCTGTACCAATCGTGGTGATACAATTTTCCTTCAAACTTGGGTATCACGTATTCGTTAACCAAGGCAAAGGTGGGAGAGCTCACCTCTTCGGTACATCCCCAAGCGACACAGATGGCTTTGCTGAGGGTGGTTTTGCCGGCCCCCAAATTGCCTTCAAGCGCAATGATTTCCGGACCGCCATCGCCAAAGGGATACTCACAGACCCAAGCACTGAGGTCCTTACCCATAATGGCATCCACTACTTTGTGAAGGTCCGTTTCAGGAATGTTGATGTAGGCCGTGGTCTTGAAGGGTGTCATCGAAGCAGTTTTTGTAAGAAAATTTAGGAACGCAGGAATTGCTCAGAATACCCGCCAACCGATTGACAAAATTACGCTTTGGGAGAGAGAATGGCGATTGGACAGCACATTTCTTCCAAACTAATACCCCCGTGCTGGAATGTGTTTTTGTAATAATTCACGTAATAGTTGTAGTTGTTGGGGTAGGCGAAGAAATCATTTTCACCGGCAAACACAAAGCTGGAAGTGAGATGTTGTAGCGGTAAAAATACATCATGCGGCTTCTTTACTTCATACACTTCCTTGGGATTGTATGTAATGTTTTTTCCTTGTTTATATCTGAGGTTCGTGTTCACATTTTTATCACCCACTATTTTGATGGGGTCCTTCACACGGATACTGCCATGGTCTGTGGTTACAATCACTTTGCAAGGTTTATCGGCCAGCCATTGAAGTGCTTCCCACAGTGGAGAGTGCTTAAACCAAGTAGCCATCACGTTGCGATAAGCGGCTTCGTCTTCGGCCAATTCTCTTACAATATGAATATCTGTTCTAGCGTGCGAGAATGAATCTACAAAATTGTAAACCACCACGTTGAGTTTGTTTTTCATCATGTTTGGTATTTGGTCGACAAGATTTTTCCCGGCTTCTAGATTGGTGATTTTGGTATAACTAAATTTCTCATCTCGACGTAAACGTTGAAGTAGGTCCTCGAGAAATTCTTTTTCAAATAGATTTTTCCCCCCTTCGTCTTCGTCATTGCTCCATTTTGTTGGGAATCGTTTTTCAATTTCTAGAGGCAGTAAACCACTAAAAATACTATTTCGGCAATATTGTGTTGTGGTTGGTAAAATGCTCAAATACATATCGTCGTTTTCAATTCGATATCGATCTTGCATGACTTCAGAAATCGCCCGCCATTGGTCGAATCGTAAATTGTCCATCAAGATCATAAATACAGGAACATTGCCATCCAAGTGAGGATTAATTGCCCTTCTGAACAGATTGTGGCTCATGGTAGGACCCTCGTCGCCTGTTTGTTTGAGTAGACCCTGGTAATTGTCTTTGATAAATTTTGTAAAGTTCCGATTTGCATCTGATTTTTGGGTTTCTAGGATTTCTTTCATGCTGTCCTCGCCAGCACTATCCAATTCAATTTCCCAATAAACAAGCTTTTTATAAATTTCCTTCCATTCGTCGAAGTTAAGTTTGTCACTCACGGTCATCCCAATCTGCATAAACTCTTTGCGATATCCCAAGGATGTTTTTTCACTCACCAAACGACGTTCATCGAGGTTCTTTTTGAGGGCCAAAAGGATTTGGTTTGGGTGTACGGGTTTAATCAAATAATCGGAGATTTTGGCACCGATAGCCTCTTCCATGATTTGCTCTTCCTCATTTTTGGTAATCATAATTATGGGGAGGTTGGGCTTCAGTTGTTTGATTTGTGCGAGTGCTTCCAAACCATTGATTCCAGGCATGTTTTCATCCAAAAACACGAGATCGTATTCGTTCTTTTTTACCGCATCAATTGCATCTCTTCCGCTACTCACAGTGCTCATCTCATACCCTTTCCCTTCAAGAAATAGAATATGTGGTTTAAGAAGGTCAATTTCGTCGTCTGCCCAGAGAATTTTAGGTTTGTTCATACGTGTTGTTTTACAACGCACAATTGCCAAAATTCGTGCCACAACGCTGGTTTTTTTGAACGAACTTTGATGTAATTTTATCGGATGAGTTCACACCATGTTGTACGGGACAATCAAGAACCGGCATTGATAATTGCCAATGGGGCAGATTGCAGTGATGATTTGTTGCAGCAGTTGATGGAGTGGTCTCCATATGTTTTGGCTCTGGATGGTGCGGTTCACCGTTTACTTGAGCGAAATATTCGATTTGATGCGTGGCTGGGTGATTTTGATTCCGGGGCAAATGCAGATGAAGTCGCGATGGCAAAAATGGGTGATGTACAGCGGATTTGGGCGGAGGATCAAGACAAAACCGACCTTCAAAAGGGCATTGAATTTCTGATATCAAAAGGACATAAAGCGGCAAATATCATCTGGGGTACGGGCAAACGGGCCGATCATACCATCAACAATATGGCTACTTTATGGCGATATCATGACCAGATTACTTTGAGTATTTTGGACGATCATTCTCGGGTTTATCCGTTGGTAAAGCAGTTTAAGAAGTGGTACCCTGCTGGGACTCAGATTAGTTTGATTCCGGTGGGTTTTGCATCGGGAATCCTATCCCAAAATTTGGTTTATCCTCTGCTGAATCATACGTTTGAGTTGCCTCATAGCACGGGAAGTTCCAATGAAGTGATGGTGGATGGGTTTGTGGAGATTTCTTACACAGACGGACATCTATTGATGATGGAGTGTTTTGATTGAGCTCGTATCTTTGTTTTCTATGAAAGTGATTTCCTATAACGTGAATGGCATTCGCAGTGCGATGAGTAAGGGTTTGGTGGATTATTTGGCTGAGCAAAATGCGGACGTCGTTTGTTTTCAAGAGTTGAAGGCGTTGCCAGATCAGATTGATATGGAGCCATTCGAGGCGATGGGCTATGAATGTTATTGGTTTTCGGCCCAGAAAAAAGGGTATAGTGGGGTGGGTATTTTGACCAAACAAACGCCTTTACACGTGGAATATGGTTGTGGAAACGATTTGTACGATTTTGAGGGTCGGGTGATCCGCTGCGATTTTGCTTGGGGCTCTGTGGTCAGTGCCTATTTCCCGAGTGGCACATCGGGTGATGCCAGACAAGATGTGAAGATGGATTTTTTATCCTATTTCATGGAGTATGCTCAGGGCTTGCGCTCATCTGTGGGCGAGTTGCTCGTTTGTGGGGATTACAATATTTGTCATAGAGCCATCGACATTCACGATCCGGTGGGGAATAAGAATAGCACAGGGTTTTTACCCGAAGAGAGGGCTTGGATGGATCAATGGTTTGATTCTGGATTTACAGATACCCTAAGAACTTTGAAACCGGAGCCTCATCAATACACTTGGTGGAGTTTTCGGGCCAATGCCCGTGCCAATAACAAAGGCTGGCGGATTGATTACGTGAGCGCAACACCCGAGTTGGCAGGCAAGTTATCGGATGCTGGGATTGATGATTTTGCCAAACACTCCGATCACTGTCCTACCTGGGCTGAGTTTAGCATTTGATTATTTGCTAATTTCTTTGATCGTACCCTGAGGCGTAATTATGAGTAAATCTGTTTGTTTGATTGTCTCAGTTTTGGTTTGAATGGGCACATGAATTTTGTATCTCACATCCACGTTGTAAACGAACTGAATACTCGGGGTAAGTGGTGATGGATTGATAACCGCATCAAATCCATCGGTAGAAACTTGATTGTAAAACATCGTGGTTCTTTGGGTTGAAGTGGGTTGTGCAACGCCTGATTTATTTGGATCCGAATTTTCGTCCGCATCTAAGGTGCTTACGGCCAATGGCTGATAGGGCATGTATTCGTCGATCGGAAAATACTGGTGACGCTGCTCCTGTACCGTCCTGAAATTTGTGTCCAAAGCAATGCCCATTTGCTTGTAGGTTTTTAGTTTTTGATTTAAAATTTGAACGGCTTTGTTTTTTAAAATTTGATTGGCGGCTTCGGTAGAATCGAAGAAATATTCAACTTTTATTAAGTCATAAATTTCACACTGGGCCGCGAGGGTGAACAAGGCGTCCAATTGTGCTGCATTTTTGTATCGTACGTGCAGGTTTTTTTGCATTTCAAAACCTTTGGGTATTTGGGTGTAGTTCTTGCCAAAAGTCTTTCTCTCCTTTTCAAAGATGGGAACCAAAGCTATCATATCCGTGTAGAAATCCTCTTTTTTTAGTCCGATGCTCTGACTCTGTTGAATTAACTTGGCTACACGCTTGCTCATCAAACTGTCTATGTCTTGTACTTTTTTTCCGGCTTGATTTAAATGAAAAATGGCCATATAACTGCTCGGTGAAGCATTGTACAACACATGAACACGAACCAAAAAATCGCTGCCATCGAAGTAACTACTTTGGTTGTTTTGGACTTGATTAAGTAGTAAATCTCCTTGTGATGTTTCAATGCCGGCCTGGTAATACTGGAAATTGTTGGTGGCCATTTTGCGTTTGTTGCTTTTGTATGCAACGGCAGCACTGTTTTGACTCACCATTTCGTCATCGTCGTATCGGCCAGCAGACGCCGGGGCCGACATTGATTCAGAACGATAATAACCATTGTTTTTAAAACGATTGTTGTCGTTGTAGGTTTCATTGCCCGTGGCTTGTGCTGTTAACGCGGGCGTGAGGGCCATCGAAGAGATGCTGAGAAGAAAGAAAAGGTTGTGTTTTTTCATAAGATTTGGGGCGTTAATACCACAATTGCCAAAAAGGTAAATGGGCATGGAATCAAAACGTAAAAATTGAAAAATTCTTCTTGCGTAACGAAAACAATTTGCGAGTAGACCAATTGTAAATCCTTGTCGGTATCTACTTTACGGATATTGTATCGTCCCGAAATCCCCTGAAATGGTCAGTTTGTTCGATGAACTTTCTTCCACCCGACCTACGATTTGCGCATCGATGTTAAACGATTTGGCAATCTCAATCATTTGTTCAGCGGCGTTGGCATCGGTATAAATTTCTAGGCGATGGCCCATGTTAAATACCTGGAACATTTCTTTCCAATCGGTGCCGCTTTCGTCCTTGATGAGTTGGAACAACGGTGGAATGGGGAGTAAGTTGTCTTTGATGACATGCACGTTTTGGGTGAAATGCAAGACTTTGGTCTGACCGCCGCCACTGCAATGCACCATGCCTTTGATGGCAGGCTTGCACGCATCGAATATTGCTTTAACCAATGGGGCATAGGTTCGGGTAGCCGACAAAACCAATTTCCCGGCATCGAGAGGAGAACCGGCTACGGCATCGGTCAATTTTTTGCTTCCACAATACACCACATCGCTGGGTAAATTGTGGTCGTAACTTTCTGGATATTGCTCTCGGTAATGACTTGAAAACACGTCGTGGCGTGCGCTGGTAAGTCCGTTAGATCCCATACCGCCATTGTATTGGGCCTCATAGGTAGCTTGACCATAACTGGCAAAACCCACAATTACTTGACCACCGGCAATATTCGCATTATTAATGATATCACTGCGTTTGGCTTTGGCGATCAACGTTGAATCCACAATCACGGTGCGCACCAAGTCGCCCACATCCGCTGTTTCGCCGCCCGTGGTATGAATTTCGATGCCGTGTTCGCGCATCGTTTCGCAGAATTTTTCTGTGCCTTCGATGAGGGCTTTGATGACTTCGCCGGGGACGAGATTTTTGTTTCTTCCGATGGTAGACGACAGCATAAAGGGACCGGTTACACCTGCGCAGAGCAGATCATCGGTATTCATAACAATCGCGTCTTGGGCGATGCCTTCCCAAACGGAGAGGTCGCCCGTTTCACGCCAATACAGGTAGGCGAGACTGCTTTTGGTGCCTGCGCCATCGGCGTGCATGATATAACAATCATCGGGGTTGTTGCTCAACACATCGGGAACCACTTTGCAGAAAGCTTGGGGAAATAATCCTTTGCTGACTTGGCTGATGGCATTGTGAACGTCTTCTTTTTGTGAGGAGACCCCGCGTTG
>CAZZKP010000110.1:0-6701 GCA_964654675.1 uncultured Bifidobacterium sp.
CATTGTACACATCTACACAGTCCTCACTCGCCAAAATCTGCCGCAAACCATACCAGTCCGCAAGTCGAATCATTGTACCCATATTCCCCGGGTCACTGATCCCGTCTAACGCCAAAACAAAGGGCTCCAACAAATTCAATTCCTTCACCTTTGGCATCCGAACCAAGGCCATTATTCCCGGCGGCGTATCAAATCCTGAACATTTCTTGTTCTCCTCCTCCGTCATCCACTCAAAATCATACCCCGGCGAAAATCGCTCCGCAAAAGCAGGCGTTCCCCAAATCCCGTCTATTTCCCAACCACTGTGGAATACTTCCTCCACCTGTTTGCGACCCTCAACCACAAATTGGCCATATTTTTGCCTATACTTCGACATTCGCAACGATGCGAGGTGCTTGACTTGAGCAATTGATGGCATACCTAGGCAAATATCCGAAATTTTACCCGAACTACCTATGGGCACTGCTTTTCATCACCCTTGTACAAGCCTGCGGCGTAAAAAAAACAGTTCCAATCAATCGATATTTACTGAAGAAAAATTCCGTTGTCGTCCCCAAAAAAACAGTCAACGCCTCTGAACTGAAAGCGCAAATCCTACACAACCCCAACAAACGCGTGTTGTTTAACAAATTGCCCGTGTTCCTTTGGGCCTATTCGTTGGGAACAAGCTTCAAACACCCCGAATTAAACGACAGTATTGCTTGGCGGAACAAACTCCGCAACAAACTCGGCGAACCCCCCACTTTGCTTGACACAGCAATGGCCTCGGTTTCAGCGGAAAACATCAGCAATCACTTATTCAATTTGGGTTATTTCGACAATCGCGTGAGTTATATTGTTACCTACGGAAAACATAAGGCAGAGGTGGATTATATCGTAAATCCTGGCAAGCCTTATCGACTCAATTCATTTTTTAGAGAACCCGCAGACATTGCGTTAAAACCCCTCATCGACACCCTAGTCAGTGAAAATCAAGCCTACCGATTGTGGTGGCCCGTGAATCTGAATGCCCTCAATGAAGCAAAAGACAAACTCGCCACTGAACTTCGCGATCGAGGTTACTACGATGCAAGTCCGGATCTTTTTCATTATGAAATTGATACTTTGGCGGACAAAAAAGAGGGCGCCGTTTTTCTCAAACTGAACAACCCCTACAATCAAACAAAGTTCCAACGCTATAAATTTGGCCCAACCTACCTCAATATCATTTGCTCAGATATATATCTAGAAAATCGATGGCCACAGACCTATGCCTCCAAAGGCAAAAATTTTCAACTCAACCACTACCCCATCAAAGGGAATATTTTAGACCAAGTGGTTTCAATCGATTCGGGAAACTGGTTCAGTCAATCCGTCACCAATCAATCCTATGTCGGCCTTGTGGAGATGGGACTCTTCTCCTACGTTGATTTGCACCAAGAGGTAGACACCATCCATCACCTCATCATCACCAAAATCGAAGCCAAAGCCATTCCCAGAATTTATACCCAAATTGAACCCCAAGCCCTTTATTCGCCGCAAGGCAGTTCAGGAACCAACTTCCAAACACAAAGTCAACGAAGTTTTGGCTTGGCCGGCATCGTATCGCTCAACAATCGAAATGCCCTTGGCAATGGAGAAAGCCTGAAAATTAGCTCAGTCACGAGTTATGAAGCCATCTTTAAACGGGGCGAAAACAACAACATTCGCTACGGATTACAACAGGGATTCAATGCCAGACTCTCACTTCCCAACTTCTCACTACTCGATAAAATCAAGGTAAAAAATAGCTACCAAAGAAAAAATACGGTTTTCTCCCTCAGTTATCAATTTGAAAATAACCCCAACTTTAAACGAAGTTCACTCCCCGCTTCCATCTCTCTACAATACACCCGCCCAAATTTGAGTTGGTATTACACGCCCGTTGAACTGAGCTTTAACCGCAACGAAATTTCTGCCGCATTTCTTCCCACACTTCCCAAATTGGACCAAGACTTTGTAAAACGCGTGTTTACAGACCAAATTATCACCGCTGCAAAGTTCGGAGGTCTGTATACCAACAACAAAAACAAACCCGGACAAACCAACTTCTTCGGTCGATTGGGATTTGAAACCTCAGGCAACTTGCATCGACTTGCCCGCTACCTTTTCCAAAACAATTACAACCCCGATAGCTCCTACCAATTCTTGGGGGTCAATTATTTCCAATATGCCAAAATCGAATCCGAAATTCGTGTCAAACGAACCATAGACGAACTCAATAGCATTGCCTTCCGCGCCAATTTCGGCATGGCCATCCCTTACTGGAACAGCAGTGTAATTCCCTACGACAAGCGATATTTTATTGGTGGTAGCAACAGTTTGAGAGGTTGGCGTCCCCGCGGAATCGGCCCGGGAAACACACCCAAAAGTTCCGGTTCTATCATTGACAGATCGGGAGAACTACTCATCGAAGCCAACGTAGAATACCGCTTCACCTTGGTAAAAAATTTCATAGAAAGTGCGATCTTTCTCGATGCGGGCAATATTTGGAACTTGAGTAAAGAAGGGTCCGCCAACGGTTATGGAGTCATTCAAAAAGAAACATTCCTCACAGAAGTGGCTTGCAATACAGGCATCGGATTTCGTTTTGATCTGAGCCTGTTTCTGTTTCGCGTAGATCTGGGACTGCCCATCCGCGACCCATCCAAAGATTTTGACAAACGATGGGTGATGTCGAAAAATGCAAGCACGAACTTCTCCAATTACATGCGCACAGAAAGTGCCATTTGCATAGGCATCGGTTATCCCTTCTAAATCCGTCGTTCTAACAACGGCGCACTCCGGTTTTTTCATGACCCCCGTCTGTAATTAGGAAACCCATCAAATTTTTGGCATCATTTTTGGCAGTTGCGGATGAACTTTATCATCCATGTTAAATCGTATTACCCTTATCGCGGCGATTTCGCTTGTTGTTTTCTCCTTGCAAAGCTGCTCAAGTTGGCTCGGGAAGGTCAATATTTTCCCCGTTGAACAAGACGTCACTCTGGGCAAACAAGTCTCTGAGAGCTTTGAACAAGGAAACGCAACCACAATTTTGGACTCATCCAAAAACACAGCGATTTATCAATATATCTATGGAATTCGCGACAGCATCTTGAGCACCAACCTGCTCTCCCACAAAAATGACTTTGCGTGGAGAATCCGCATCATCCACAACGATACCATACAAAATGCCTTTTGCACCCCCGGTGGATACATTTATGTCTATACCGGCTTAATGAAATACCTCGAAAGTGAGGACCAGTTGGCCGGAGTAATGGGACACGAAATGGCACATGCAGAGAAACGACATTCTACGGATGCGATGACGCGCGAATTTGGCGCAAACCTGTTGCTGGAATTGATTTTTGGACAGAACAAAGCACAGCTCTTACAAATTGCAACGGGATTGGCACAACTTGAGTTTGGTCGTGAAGCCGAAACCGAGGCAGACAATTGTTCCGTGGATTGGCTATATCAAACCGCTTACAATCCGATCGGAGCAGCCGGATTCTTCGAGAAAATCCAAAAAGAAAAAAACAAAATCAACATCCCCGAATTTCTCAGCACTCACCCAGATCCAGGGCATCGCGTGGAAAACATGAAAAAACGATGGACCGACAAAGGCGCCAAAACAGGGCAAACTTTCGCCGACAGATACAAAAAAATGCTCAATTACTTACCAAAATAACGCGAGTGCCAACCTTTTTCCCCCGGGAATTTACCCAATGATCCAAAAAATCACCATATTCATCATCTCATTGACTTTCAATATATTGTCAGCACAAACCGACTCGTTGGTAGGCAATGATGAAGCAGATTTGGTGGCAATCAACGCACTACTCAGAGAAGCGGGCTCGCATTTGGGTACGGGTTATCGTGGTGGAGGTAAAACACCCTCAGGATTTGACTGCAGCGGATTTGTTGGGTATTGTTACAATACCACCTTGGGCATACGCACCCCTGCCAGCTCATCGCTGTTTCACAATGCAGGAATCCACGTCAGTATCGCCAACGCAAGACCCGGCGATGTAATTTGTTTCAAAGGACATAGCGCCAGCCGCAGAGTGATGGGACATGTTGGCATTATTACCGAAGTCACACCCAATGAAGTGTATTTTATCCATTCCGCAAGTAGCAGTGGGATTCGATACGATGTTTTGAGCGCCCCGTATTACAAATTGCGGTTTATGGACATTCGAAGATTTTTTTAACTCCGAACGGCCGTTTTATTCCTCCGATTTTTTATCCACCTTGGCTTTGGTAGCACGAGGTTTCTTTGGTGCTTCGATGGCTTTGTCTCCTTCAGGCAATGCCAATTCCGCTTGAATGGGGGTGAAATTCAACTCCTCCGCCCCTTCAGAACAATCCACCCTTAACTCGTCGCCCTCTTTCAAATGACCCTGCAAAACCTGCTCCGCCAAAGGCTCTTCCAAAAACTTCTGTAAGGCCCTTTGCAAAGGACGCGCACCAAAATCAGCATCAAAGCCTTTGTCTGCCAAGAAAACCTTAGCCGCATCGGTCAAAGTGACCTTATAACCTATCTCTTGAATGCGTCTCAGCATTTTCACCATACGCACATCCAAAATTTTGATGATTTCCTCCTTTTCCAAAGAGTTAAATACGATCACATCATCAATTCGGTTCAAAAATTCTGGAGAGAAGAACTTCTTCAATTGGGCCTCTATCACCTGCTTAGAATCTCTCTCCTTATTGACCTCCTTCGTACCCGTTCCAAATCCTACGCCCGTTCCAAATTCTTTCAATTGCCTTGATCCGATGTTCGATGTCATAATAATCACCGTATTTCTAAAGTCAATTTTTCGACCCATAGAATCCGTCATCTGACCCTCGTCTAACACCTGCAGCAATAAATTGAATACATCTGGGTGGGCTTTTTCTACTTCATCAAACAAGATCACCGAGTAGGGTTTGCGACGTACTTTTTCGGTAAGCATTCCGCCTTCTTCGTAACCCACATATCCTGGAGGGGCTCCAACCAAGCGACTTACAGCAAATTTCTCCATGAATTCAGACATATCGATGCGAATCATCGCGTCGTCCGCATCAAACAAAAACTCACTCAACGCTTTTGCCAATTCCGTTTTACCCACACCCGTAGGACCCAAGAAAATAAACGACCCAATGGGATGATTGGGCTCTTTGAAACCCGCACGCGTTCTTTGAATCGTTTTGGTAAGTTTTTCCACCGCCTTGTCCTGACCAATCACACGCTTGCGAAGGGTATCGGCCATGGTTAACAATCTACGACTCTCGTCCTCAGCCATTCGTTTCACAGGAATGCCTGTTATCATTGAAATCACCGATGCGATATCATCCTCTGTTACCATAAACTTTTCGGTGGCCGTTTGTGCCTCCCAACGAGCTTTGGCCGTCTCGAGTTCTTCCAACAATCGCTTTTCGGTATCTCTTAACTTGGCAGCTTCCTCAAAATTCTGACTCTTCACCACCTTGTTTTTCTCCAACTTGATGGCTTCGATTTGCGATTCTAAGTCAACAATCTCCGCAGGCACATTGATATTACTGATGTGAACTCTCGCCCCTGCCTCATCCAAAATATCGATCGCTTTGTCTGGCAAATGTCGGTCACTCATGTAACGAACACTCAAATCAACACAAGCTTTCAAAGCCTCCGGAGTGTACTTCACCCCGTGGTGATCTTCGTATTTATTGCAAATATTATGTAAAATTTCAACCGTTTCTTCGGGCGATGCTGGCTCAATCAAAACCATCTGAAATCTACGCTCTAACGCGCCATCCTTCTCGATGTACTGACGATACTCGTCCAATGTTGTGGCGCCAATGCACTGAATTTCGCCCCTTGCCAAAGCCGGTTTAAACATGTTTGATGCATCCAAAGAACCACTGGCTCCCCCTGCTCCCACAATCGTGTGAATTTCATCGATAAACAAAATCACGTCGTCTGCCTTTTCCAACTCCATCATCAATGCTTTCATCCGCTCTTCAAACTGACCGCGATATTTTGTACCGGCCACCATGGATGCGATATCCAAACTCACCACGCGCTTATTGAACAAAACACGACTTACTTTCCTTTGTATGATGCGAAGCGCCAGCCCTTCCGCAATGGCCGTTTTACCTACACCAGGTTCTCCAATCAATACGGGATTGTTTTTCTTACGTCGACTCAAAACCTGACTCACGCGTTCAATTTCTTTTTCGCGGCCCACGATTGGATCCAATTTCCCTTCTTCTGCAGCCTTGGTAAGATCACGTCCAAAATTGTCCAAAACAGGCGTCTTGGTTTTCACTTTGCCTTTTTTGGCTTCCATCGCTTTTTGCTCTTCGCGATAAAAATCCTCTGGGGTGTCTGTATCATCTCCACCGGCATCCGAACTCTCGTTTCGCAAACTAGAAGTATCCACGCCTTCTTCCAGGGCAGATTTAAATACGTCATAATTCACTCCATATTGATTCAAAATTTTGGATGCCACATTGTCTTCATCACGCAATATCGACAGCAACAAATGCTCCGTTCCGATAAGATCCGTTTTGAAAATCTTTGCCTCCAAGTAGGTAATCTTTAGGGCTTTTTCCGCTTGCTTGGTGAGTGGGATATTTCCCAAATTCGCCGTTTTGGAAGCGGTGGTACGAATGACATCTTCGATGCTCTTTTTCAATCGCAATGCATCAATATCTAACATTTTTATCGTCTGGAT
>CAZZKP010000111.1:0-6652 GCA_964654675.1 uncultured Bifidobacterium sp.
ATACCAAGCCTCATCCTCTTCCTTCACCCCACGGGTGATATATTTTGGAATGGGTGTTTCACCCAATTTCTTGATTACTTCAGCAAACTCCTCGTCTGTACCGTCGAACAAAAAGCGAATGGTCCTGCCACGACTCGTGGTGTTGTCAACCACTTCCGCGACCAAATCATCATCACCGAAATACAATTTATTTCCCACGCGAATCTTGCGTGCTGGGTCTACCAATACATCCCACAAGCGCAACTCATGATTCAATTCACGAAGCAAAAATACCTCAATCTGAGCACCAGTCTTTTCTTTTTGGCCATACATACGTGCTGTAAACACCTTTGTATTATTCACAACAAACACATCGTTCTCATCGAAAATGTCAAGAATGTCCTTGAAACTGCGGTGCTCGATACGACGTTCTTTGCGATGAATCACCAATAAACGGGCATCATGGCGCGTTGCCAAAGGCTCCTGAGCAATAAACTCCTCAGGTAAATCGAACTTAAATTGAGATAATTTCATGTTTGCAGTGTATACCCAAATTGGGGCTGCAAATATAATCAGTTTTTGCTAAAACCCGGCGCTACAATCAAGTCCTTCGTTCCATGGCCGTAATCATAGAACCCGCGACCGCTTTTTACGCCCAAATCACCCGAGGTTACCATGTTCACTAGCAACGGTGATGGCGCATACTTTGGATTGCCAAAACCATCATGAAGAACCTTTAATATCGCCAAGCAAACATCCAAACCAATAAAATCCGCCAACTGCAAGGGACCCATCGGATGAGCCATCCCCAATTTCATGATGGTATCAATCTCTTCCACACCGGCAACTCCTTCATGCAACGAACAAATCGCTTCATTGATCATCGGCATCAATACGCGATTGGCAATAAATCCAGGGTAATCCTGTGTTAACGCGGGCACTTTACCCAAACTCTTACTCAATTCGATGATGTTTGATGTTACCGCCTTGTCCGTCTTGAAACCCTCAATCACCTCAACCAATTTCATGACCGGCACCGGGTTCATGAAGTGCATCCCTATGACCTTGTCGGGTCGAGATGTAACCGACCCAATTTTGGTGATAGAAATGCTCGATGTATTGCTCGCCAAAACACAATGCGCGGGTGCCAATGCATCCAACTGCCTAAAAATATTCAATTTGATTTCGATGTTCTCAGTAGCCGCTTCCACCACCAAATCTGCATTGCTCACACCATCCGCCAACTGAGTATATGTCTTGATTCTGGCCAAGCTATCTACCTTTTGCTCCTCTGTCAGTGTGCCTTTTCCCACCTGACGGTCCATATTCTTTGTGATAGTCGCAATCGCCTTTTCAAGCATTTCTTGCTTTACATCAATCAAATTCACGGCATATCCGCATTGGGCAAAAACGTGGGCAATTCCATTCCCCATGGTACCACCACCTATCACAGCAATTTGTTTCATCGTAAGCGCAAAGTTAAGCAATCCCGCCCATTTTGCACAAAAACACCGCATTCCCCTTCATCCCATCCCATGTTTTTACCTGATCAAACTTCGTCTTCAACAAGGCCAAAAACGAGATGGATTCCGCCTTTTTAAGCATCGTATTGATGATAACTCCACCGTTTTTACCCAACAATTTCGCAACATTGCCCAAAAATTCCTCCTCCAAAACCGCTGATGCCACCTCGGTCTCGGTAAACAAATCACAAATGATCAAATCGTATTCCCAAGACTGCTTCGCCGCTTTCAAAACATACTCCACTGCATCCTCATGTAACAATCGAACCCCTTGGGTATAAAAGTATTTTTTTGCCAATTCAATCACAGCCTCATCCCATTCCACCCCAATGATCTCGGCATCTCGATGAAAATCCTGATGAATGATTTCCGCCGCACTCCCACCGCCATAACCCAACATCAATACACGCTCAGCCGAAACGCCCCAAGCCACGATTTCCTTGATGCTGGCTGCCATCACCTCGTGTAAACTTCCAAAAGAATAATTCACCCTCCCCGTATCAAGCACAAACTTACCCTGCCATGCAAGTACCTTTAACTCCACTCCCTGCAGAGATTTATTGTGGGCCTCAGGAATGGGCAAAATCCAACTCAATAGGCGTTTCCAAAAAGGCGGACGCTTTCTAACCTGAATCGGTTCAACCGACATTCGCATCATTGAATCTAAATCAAACACAATGCAAATTTCGGAATTTCTGCATCCATTTCTACATCCAACAATAGAATTGAAAACTCAACAATACCTTTGCTGATGAAATGACATCCAACCCACTTTCAAATTCGTCCACAAACCCAAACCAATACCCCAATCATTCATCGTCGGATGATCAAAATCCCAACGAAA
Organism: uncultured Bifidobacterium sp.; assembly: GCA_964654675.1. Lineage (GTDB taxonomy): Bacteria > Bacteroidota > Bacteroidia > NS11-12g > UBA955 > UBA955. Next base: position 2,347 of record CAZZKP010000111.1, read on the forward strand.
CTTCATTGGCACACTCGTCGAGAAATATAATGCCGTCATTTCCTAAATTATTGCTTGCATCGAAGTCACCACGTCGACATCAACTATTGCGCGATGCAGGTTTCGCTTTTGACTATGTGGATATCGATGCGGATGAAAGTTACCCAGAGCATTTAGCACCCGAAGAAATTTGTACTTTTTTGGCCAAACACAAATCCCAACACCACCAATCTCCCATCCAAGAAAAAATCCTCGTCACCGCCGATACCATCGTCTTCATCAACAACCGCGTGCTCAATAAACCAGCAAACGCCGATGAAGCAACAGAAATGCTCACCGCCCTTAGCCAACAAACCCATTCTGTTTATACGGGCGTTTGCCTCCGAAACGACACCCATTTACATACCTTTTACGACAAAACCGAGGTCACATTCCACCCACTCAGCGCCGCCGAAATCCAACATTACATTGAGAACTTTGCCCCGTTCGACAAAGCAGGTTCTTACGGAGTACAAGACTGGATGGGATACATCGGCGTAAAAGGAATCCAAGGATGCTTTTACAACGTCATGGGATTCCCTATCGCCAAATTCTATCGCGAACTGTCCGCATTTTGTAACCGCCAGTCCTGATCGTATTTTTTTGCTGATTCTGTCGAGGTCGCCAATAAAATCGGAACACAAAATCACCTTCCTCTCGCGAATTTCAGTCACTACCCCAATTCAAGGGTGTCAACGGCAATTACTTCACCAACAAAATCGTAGCCATATTCAACGCCTTCTCAGCATTGATCAAACCGCCCGTGGTGCTCAGTGTTGGAAATGCTACCTTCGTCTTTTTTGAGCCAGGCAAAATCACCTTGCTATTTACTCGGGTTACAGTTTCTTCCATTACCATCTTCACATCCTTTGCCGTCATCGAAGGATTCCTGCTCCAAATCAATGCACAAACGCCTGCACAAACCGGAGCTGCCATACTTGTACCGTCAAAATACGCATATCCGTTGTTTGGAATCGTACTATAAATGCTCTGACCTGGCGCAAATACATCCACGTTTTTTGATCCGTAATTACTAAAATCCGTCGCCAAATGCTTCTTCAATGGCTGAGATGCTCCAACCTCAATCCAATTGTTTGCAAATAAACCACCACCCAATGAATCATTCGGGTAATTCGGAGTAACATCGTTGTCCTGTGAACTATTTCCCGCCGCGTGAACCAACAAAACACCATGATCCCTTGCGTATACAACCGCTTCGTTTACCGCATCCTTATCCCACTTGAAGCCTTTCCCAAAACTCATATTGATGATCTTCGCGCCGTTGTCAACCGCATATCGAATCCCATTTGCCACATCCTTGTCGCGCTCATCCCCATCAGGTACCACACGAATGGCCATGATTTTTACATTGTCAGCAACACCGTCTAGTCCAATTCCATTGCCTCGAACCGCACCAATAATGCCCGAAACGTGGGTGCCATGCGACGCATCTGGCCCTGCGACATTGTTATTACCGTATCCAATTTCATGCGGATCATCATAGTTATCTCCCACAATATCCCTAGGCTTGTAATCCAAATTGTATTGATACTTCACAGAAGCTTCCATGCCATGTAACCCCTGAGTTAAGGCTTCGTCCAGCTGACCGTAGCCCATCACACCAACCACAGTTGCAATCCGATCCCTTAATTTTTCCTCATTCGCTTCAACTTTTAACTCTCTGATTTCCTTGCCTGTAGGAGCAGCCTTACCCAAGCGAGCGGCATAACTATGCAACGATTTCTGAAATCTTTCCATACCCTCATACTGCTCTTTTTGCTTTTTGATAGTTCCCTCAATCTCCGTTTTCATTGCCATGTACTGCGCATACCCAGGAAGCTGAGTATCCACCGCCATCACTGGTTCTCCATTCATGAACCCCTTTATCAACGTTGGATTCTTAAACGGCTCGCGCAAACGCAAATACACACGGATTTTTTCAATGTGATCGTATTGTACCATGCGACCGTCTTTGCCTCCAATAAAATTCCAACCCACCGTATCATCCACATAGCCGTTCCTGTCATCATCGATGTTATTGAACGGAATTTCATTCGGATTGTGCCAAATCACATCCTTTAAATCGGGATGATTGATATCTACCCCACCATCAATCACCGCCACAACAATCGTTTTCGATGGCAATTTTGCCGCAGGACTCGCGTATGCTGCATCCAAAGAAATGCCCATGTTTGTCTTTGTTGGCTCCGAATGATACCAATGTTTGTCTGGCTTTGTTTCGCCTTTTTGTGCTTGTAACACAGTGCCTACCCCAAAGATAAGCCCCAATAATATTGTCTTTTTCATAGAATTGTTTTCCATTTTTTACACTCCGATTTTATCTTACTCGCTTGCAAGTTACCAAAATACTAACCGCCTTAAATGGAATTTTCGTTGTGTCGGTTGAAAAAACCCACCGACGCAAAAAATTCTGTAAAGGGGGCCATTTGATTACATCCATGGGTGCAGTGATGTAAACAACATCAAGAATCTCAAACCCATGATGCTCCAACAATTTGCAAATCCTCCGCTTTGTATAGGTTCTGGCATGAGACCAACGTTCATGCAATGGCCTCGGCAACCATCCAAAAAAGGGAACCCGATTCCAAGGCAACAAAGGCAACTTCGCGCCATGAGTTTCAAAAATCCACCATTTGTTGGGCACCGAAATCGCCGCCAATCCACCCATTTTCAAACTTTTTGCATAATTCGCAACTCCTTCCTCGCCCGGTAAATGCTCAATCACCTCAAAACTAATCAATCGGTCCGCCGCTGGCTCAAAGGCCTTTCCCATGATATCCCAAACCTGAAATTCTGCATTTTCCACGGCCAATTCCCGCTGCAACGCTTCAAACGACGCCCGGTGAACATCCGCATATTCCAAACCCTTTACCGAAGCAAAATCCGTCGCCAAAGGCAAACAAGTATTGCCATTGCCACAGCCGATCTCTACCAACGTTTTGTCCTTACCTAAAAAGTCAAGTCCCTTGACACCCATTAAGTCCGACATCCCTCGAACGAGACCAATCCTACGTTGAACCAATAAATCATTCGCGTCAGCAGGCTTGCCCAAATAATGTCCACCTTCAATCAATGCCTTATCAACCCTGTCTGTGTTTCCCATGCGATACCTTCTTTGAAATCTCATACCGAGCCGAAGCCCTCACTTTCCCAACAAATGTAATTTAAATAACAATCTCCTCAATAATATCCAACCGTGAGCCATCAAATTTGGAAACCATCCATAATGCTTTTCCAATACCAAATATCTCTCCTTCCAAGCTTTCTGTGTATGCTGAGCACTGCTACCACCCAACTCGAAATTACTAATAACCAAAGAACTGCGAAATGAATTCCCTTGCATCCGCTTCAAAATTTGAATGATCCAATCTACATCCGCCGCCTGTCTATACTGCAAATCAAAACGTGGAGCCAAACGCAATTTGGCCAAAAAACTCTGATGACAAATATTCATACCATACCTAAAACTGCCTGCATGCAGTCGTTTCGGAAAAGGCTGCGGTTTCAACTTGGAAATCAAACCCACAGGCCTTCCTGCTTCATCCATGAATTCCGTATCCCCAAAAATAACATCTGGCAACTCCGCCGGAAGCTCCTCCACCAATTTCTCCACAACGTCCGCCGCATGAATTGTGTCCCCGGCATTCATAAACCAAACATATACACCCTTACATCGAGCCAAACCCTTATTCATCGCATCATAGATGCCACCATCTTTCTCTGAAACCAAGACGTCTATCTGATCACCCAACGATTCCAAATAAGCCACGCTGCCATCCGTGCTGCCTCCATCAATTACAATCCACTCAAAAGATGAGCGATTCGTCTGACCCATAATAGAATCAGCCGTTCGACACAACCCATCCAAATCATTGTAATGAATGGTAACAATCGAAAATAACAATGGATGCGACACTGGGTTTGTCATTCGACCCCTTTCTAGGCCACACCTTCTTCTTTCTTCATTCCAAGTTGAAGCAAACTACCGGCCACCAACAATAGAATCAACGCAGACGATGCCACCTCAATATTTAACATCAAACTGCGATCCGAAGGCTTATAAACCCAAATAATCTCATGATTGCCTGAGGGAACTTCCAAACCCCTAAGGATATAATTTACACGCAGAGCCTGAGCCTCTTTTCCATCTACATAAGCCTTCCAAGCGCCGTTTTTCTCGTTGTAGTAAATTTCACTAAATACAGCCAATCCCGCATGGGAATTATTGCTCTTGTCATGAAGTGTTTGAACGACAATCAGGCTGAAA
>CAZZKP010000112.1:0-6616 GCA_964654675.1 uncultured Bifidobacterium sp.
TTTTTTGTGGGGTCCCGCCGAGGCGGAAGCCGAGGCCTCCTTTTGGAAATATATGGCCTTGCTCAGATTTCAAAAATGTGAGGTGCTGCTACTGCAAATTCAACACGAACAACAAGAACTTCATCTTGATTTCGAATCAGGCAATCGACCCATAAAATTCATGGATTTAGAAACCAATGAATCCATCAAACTTCAACCGGATGAAATTCAATGGGCCTACAAAAAAATGGAATCTGATCGCAACAAACAATTCAACGAAAAATGCATTCAACTGGGAATTGACTCATACTTGGCCGATGTCTCCAAACCCATAGAGCAAACACTCACCGCTTTCTTCGTCAAACGCTCAAAATTGCATTAACCGCGGTTAAATAGCAATCGCTGAGGGCTGTAGTTTTCTGTCAATCCGCCATCGTATCCCAACACCCCATTTACCCAAACTTTTGCCGGTTGATAGGTAAACTGATGGCCTTCCAAGGGCGACCAACCGCATTTGTACAATAGGTCAGATTTATTCACCGCAGCATTGTTCTTACCCAACATCACAATATCGGCAGCATAACCTTCCCTTAAGTAGCCTCTGTTATTGATTTGATATAAAATGGCTGGATTGTGACACATTTTCTCAACCAATTTCTCGATGCTTATTTTTCCCGCAACCACATAATCCATCATCAACGCCAATGAATGCTGTACCAATGGCAATCCTGACGGCGATTGGGCGTATTTACTCTGTTTCTCTTGCCACGTGTGCGGCGCATGATCGGTTGCAATGACATCAAATCGGTCGTCTAATAAAGCATCCCACAAAGCGGCACGATCCGTTTCCGACTTAATCGCCGGATTACATTTGATCAAATTCCCCAGTGTCTCATAATCACGATCTGAAAAATGCAAATGATGTACGCAAACTTCGGCTGTGATTTTCTTCTCAGAAAGAGGAATGTCATTTCTAAATAGGTGGGTTTCCTTCTCAGACGTAATGTGGAGAATATGCAATCTCGCATTGTGTTTCTTCGCCAATTCCATCGCATAAGAAGACGACAAATAGCAAGCTTCCGCATCGCGAATGATTGGGTGCTGACTCGGAGGAATATCCTCACCAAAGGTTGCTACAGCATCAGCAAAACGCGACTTTACACGAGATTCACTCTCACAGTGTGTCGCGATCAGTATTGGTGAATGAGCAAAAAGCCCTTCCAATGCACTCGGCTGATCAACCAACATGTCGCCCGTGCTACTACCCATAAAAATCTTAACTCCACATACAGTTTTGGGGTTTACTTTCTTGATTTCCTCTACATTGTGATTCGTAGCACCCAGATAAAACGAATAATTGACCGCTGAATTTGCTGCGCCCAAAGCATACTTCTCTTCCAGCAAGAAGTTGGTCACCGTTTGTGGATTCACATTTGGCATTTCCATAAATGAGGTAGTTCCTCCAGCCAATGCGGCGCGACTTTCAGTATAGATTGATGCTTTGTGCGTTAAGCCCGGTTCGCGAAAATGAACTTGGTCATCAATTACTCCGGGAAGAACAAATGAACCGTCAGCATCTACAACATCACAGTGTTTTGTGTCAATTGTGCTATCAATCTGTTGTATTAATCCGTTGTGAATTAACAAATCTCCTTCAAACACTCGATGGTCCGAAACGATACGTGCATTTTTTATTACTGTTTTTCCCATACCTCAAAATTACTTACCCAAAATATCTCAAATTCAAATAGGGATAAATACCCTAGCGCAGCAAGGTGAAATTGCCTTGCAATGAACGTTTCTCATTGTCACATCCAATCCAATAGGCGATAAAAATGTATACGCCCTCCGGCGCCGGCTTCCCATTGATATTGCCGTCCCAATTCATATCCGGATTGGTAAATTCGGCAATTTTCTCACCCCAACGATTAAACAATTTTACATTATACAACGATCCTTTCACCATATATTGGTTCATTGGATACATATCATTACGTCCATCGCCGTTTGGAGTAAATGCATTCGGCATAAAAATAATGGACGGAAACGCATCTTTTCGCTTGTTCAAATTTACAGAATCGCGATTTACACAGCCCTCTGGATCTTTAACCCTCACCCAATACAAACCACTGTCGTAACCGACAATCTTCTGCGAGGTTGATCCCGTATTCCAGAGATATGAAATCATTCCGGGTCCTGCATCCAAGGTTGGCGTTTCAGACAAACACAGCGAAGTGTCTGGTCCGAGGTCAACAATGGGATTGGGAAACAATTTTACTTCAATGGAATCTTTTTCTGGACAACCATTGGAGTTGTGCAATTCAACGACCACCTTTCCCGGTGTTGTTAACCTAAAAACGGGCCCTGTAACTTCTTTGTTCCAAACCACTTGGGTCACGTTTGGCAATGTAATCGTTAATGTGGTATCTATTTTCTCACAATACCTCAGATCCTTTCCCATTTTAAACTCATTGGGGAAATTCTTGATTGTAAATGAATCTCTGGTCGAGCATAAACCAACCGTAACCTTCACCCAATACAAACCTGGCGTTGAGATATTTGCCGTGCGTCCCGAAGACCCTTCACTCCAAATAACAGTTGTGTTCCCCCCGGTGTTAATCTTAGAATCAAAGGCAACAACAACGGATGGACAGACGGTTGTATCTCCCACTTCAACTTTTACTGGGCTGTATTGTGAAATTATCACGGAATCCGTGGATTTACACTTGTTAATGGTCTCACCAATTAAATAGTATTTGCCTGTCTTCTTGACATTTGTAATCCTTGTGTTAGCACCGTTACTCCAACTGTATTTGGCCATTCCCGGGGCACCATAAATATCTCTGTTGATAGGATCATTGCTGCAAATGGTTGTATCTCCCTGTGCATTGACAATCGCCCTATCGATGGTGATTTTCATTGAATCTCGCCAGTAACAAATCTTAGAATATACATCCAAATACACCCAACCCTCCAACTTTGTCGTGATGGAATCTGTAGTTTGACCCGTACTCCATTTATAGGCTTCCGCCTTTATGTTTGATTTCAATTTCACAGAACCCCCGGGGCAAATTATTGTATCCGCCGGTAATTTGGGTTTCAGTGGTTCAACGACGGTTACATAGGCAACAAAACTATCCAAACACTTATTTTTATAGGCATAGAGTTTCACCTTAAACTTTCCGGCATGTGGAAAGGTAAAGGTTGGACTCGGCAGATTCGACGTATCCGTTTTTAAACTATCTACTCCAAAATCCCAATGAAATCTTTGAGCGGACGTGCTCTTGTTTTGAAACTTGTACTGATACCCACAAATAAATGTTGGCACGAAATACGATGCCACAACATCAATCACACAACTTTGTACATTGAATTGATAATCTCGTCGGGTGGTACTAATCAATTGACCTTTTCGATACTCCTTCACCAAAATCCCAACCACAAATTGACCCGTTTTTGTTGGTGTTAACGTCAAATAGCCCGTCTTGGAATCAATTTGCAAGGGCGGGTTGCCGTTGATTGGATTGGTATCAATGTATCCAGCGCCCCATGTAATTTGAGAAAACGGCGGCATTTGTAAATCACCATTCGCTCCTTGGTCGGGGCGTGGGGCATTGGAAGTACCACCGGTAAAAGGTCTAAACAATTCATACACCAAACTATCACCGTCATCGTCGATGGCGCTGTGATCAAATTTCAATGGCGTATTCGTGCACAAAAAATTGGGGGGCAATTCCTTAAATACCGCTGAATTGTTCTCTTTTTTGTTCGATAATGTTCTCACATCCGGAATAAACGTCCAATAGTTGGCGCCCGTCCCACCTGGATCTACCAAGTTATTGATTGAACCGTTTCTACAACAACGCTGAAAGGAAATATAATAACCACCCGTAATGGGAGGCAAGGTAAAAGTTACTTCGTACCAATATTGGTCTACACAAGCGTTGGGTGCTTGAACAATACAGTTGTAATTTGTTTTTACTACTCTTTTGGGCCCTTGTCGATTCACTTGTTTTGGATACCCCCCAATCATATTTCGGGTTTGAGCATTAAAAACGCCGATATAAGCTGTTGCATCCGATTGAATGGCACTTGGATTACCATTCTGACAATCGATATAAAGATCCAAACGGATTTTGTATTGGTTATTTCCCAAATACTTATAGCCCATCTCACCACCCACAATATGTGTGCTTTTCACCGTACCAGACAGCAAACAAAAAAGCACGAAAAAGGTGTAACGCATTTTCACTTATTCAAAAATAACAAAATATCGCTTAAAGAGTTGTTGATGTGACAACTAAATTACAATTGAAATGTAGAAAATTGGATCAAATCAAATACAACTGAAGATCGCCGGGGTCTTCGTTGTTGAAAAAAACGTGCTCTTGCAAGGTAGATGCAATTGATACACCCACAAAATTTGCTTGAATGGGGTAATCCCGGTGCTCACGTTGAGCCAAAAATGCGGTCCGAATAATTTCGAAACCCTGCTCGTACAAATCCACCAAAACCTGCATCGCCGTTCCGCCTGAATGAATCACGTCGTCTACAATAATTACAGGGGTCGACATCGCCACCATGTTAGGTAAAATACCCTCCCATTTGTAATCATCCGAGGCATGAACATTGCCTAAGGAAATATTACAGTTGGGTAAAATACGATCCAGTTCGTGGTTTAACTCCAGAGCAATCGACATCCCTCTTTCATTGATTGCCACAAAATACAAATCCTCATATTCCGCAAACGACTCCGCGATTTCTAAAGCCATCCGCTGAAAAATGACACGAATTTCTTGATGATTCTTGAGTTGGGTGCGGGTTGACATGGTGTGGTAAAATTACATTTGTAAGATTAAATCTCCTCTATTCCCTGAAAATTTTTGCGCAACCGATCCAAATATTTCGACTTTTGAAACCATTCTACGAGTTGATCCAAATTGGGTGCAGGACTTTGTTGTAAAACACTCAACTCATCCAACAATTCCAATTCTGCTTGATCCAACATCGCTTCTGCCCTCTCTCCCGCCGCCACATTCCCTGCGTGTTTTTCATCGATTTCATCGTTCAAACCCATCATCTCGAAAAGAAAATCTTTGGACAGTCTATTTTGATTGAGGTCAGGTACATTCATCGTCAACAAATAGGACTTAACAATACCACGTGAAGTGCGCAATTCCTCATAAAAACGATTGGCAAGCTCAATCACGTTGATTTCCGTATTGTCGTCACCTTTGAAATCGGGGTGACCTTGACGTTGAATCTCGATATAACGAACCCGAAGTGCTTTGGCATCCACATTCAAGGATGGAGTAAGTCCAAAAAAATCGAATGCGTTTTGCATATTAAATTCCCAAAGCCCTGGCGATATCTACCCAAAAGGTAAATGCAACCAAAGAGAGTAGGATTACCATTCCAATGATCTGACCGACATACAAAACCTTCTCTGAGACAGGTCTTCTTGCAATGATTTCGTATAACAAGAACATAACATGTCCGCCATCCAAAGCCGGAATGGGAAGGATATTCATAAATGCAAGCACCAAACTGAGCATCGCTGTGAGTGTCCAAAAGTTAACCCAGTCCCAAGTACCGCCAAACATCTGTGCGATTCCCACAGGACCAGCCAATGATTTTGAGGCATCTGTTTTTCCTGATGCCACGTTGCCAAGCGCTTTCGCATTGGCACCTATCAAACCAAAAGATCGAGATACTCCTTTGTTCACTGATTCGCCCAAACCATATTTGATGATTTTTTCATCGTTTTCAAATCCTGAGAACTTGGGTTGAAATCCGATGGTTGCATCCGCATTGACATCCACCGTTAACACCGTGGTTTTCCCCGTGGTGTCTTTCACTTGCATTTTTATTCTTTGGCCCGCATATTTTAACAATGTCTCTTTGAATTCAAAAAACGAAAGAACATCCTTGCCTTCTACTTTTTGAATTGCATCGCCTACATCAAAGCCTGCTTTGTACGCATTTCCGCCGCCGGTGAGTTTACCCACCACAAAAGACAAACGAGGTGCAAAAAATGGCAAATCCGACTTCTTCGAAAGCAATTCATCAAAATTGCCCGGCAAAACCAAGGTGGTATCGTAATAGGAATATTGTGAAGTTGCTGGCTGGGTCGAATCAGAAGATGGTAGCATCACCAACCTAGCCCTTTGAATATCGACAACCTTTTTATCGGCCATCAAAAACGAAGGATCCCCAAATTCCGCATCCAAATTTTCTACTTTTTTACCATTCAATGCAATGATTCTATCACCCGTTGCAAAACCCATGGAACGAGCCACTGGACTGGCATAGACCCCACCCTTTTCATTGATTGATTCGTTGGGAATGTATGACTCCCCTTGCGAATAGGTCAAAGAAATCATCAAGAAAATACCCAAAATCAAATTAACTGTTACGCCACCAACCATCACAATCAAACGCTGCCAAGCCGGCTTGCTGCGGAATTCCCATGGCTGAGGTTCCGACTTCATTTGCTCGGTATCCAAACTCTCATCCATCATACCCGCGATCTTCACGTAACCACCCAATGGCAACCAACCCATACCATATTCGGTATCGCCGCGCTTAAAACTAAACAACTTAAAATTCCATGCATCAAAAAACAAAAAGAACTTCT
>CAZZKP010000113.1:0-6444 GCA_964654675.1 uncultured Bifidobacterium sp.
ACCTGTGACCTTCGGGTTATGAGCCCGACGAGCTACCACTGCTCCATCCCGCGATTTATTTTCGTAGCCCGTAGGGGAGTCGAACCCCTCTTTCCAGGATGAAAACCTGGCGTCCTAACCGATAGACGAACGGGCCATCTAAGGGGCTGCAAAGATACAAAGAAATTTGTAAAACAATGCATTTCCCAAAAAATTTACGCTGATTCGTGCTTGGTAATTATACCATCGCCCCACAATTCTTCGAGTTGGTAGAAATTTCTCTTTTCCTCGGAGAAAATATGAACAACAACATTGATATAATCGAGTAATACCCATTCTGATTCGTCGTTTCCTTCGCGGTGGGCGGGTTTTTCTCTCAGGGCCTTTCTCACTTCATCTTCAACACTGTCAGCGATTGCATCCACTTGGCGTGCGGAACCACCATGACAGATTACAAAGAAATCGGCAAATGCGCTTGAGGTTTTTCTTAAATCCAGCGAAACGATATTGAACGCTTTTTTCTCTTGCATTCCGTGAACCATCACGGCCACTAACGCTTCTACATCTGATGTTTGAATCTTTTTTGCCATCTAATCGCTTACTTTGCTACAAAGAACGCCATTTTGTTAGACTTTCAGTTCATACGACCTATCGGGGATATTCATCTTTTTTACATTTCAAGTTGTGATTCTACGCAATCGTCGATGATAACGCTGATTGAGAAAGGTGCAATGGGATTGGCGAATCGTACTTTGCCTTTGGCTCTTTACACCGATGATCAGCAAAAAGGTAGGGGTCAACAGGGAAACGATTGGAATTCAGAAGCGGGGAAGAACATCACGTTTACGATTGCATTTCCATTGGGGTCATCACAAAATATGGATGTCGTTCAATTGAATAAAACACTGAGTGTTTCTGTCTTGGTGCCTATTCAAAATCTAGTGAAAGAGTCTTTGTTCCTCAAGTGGCCCAATGATATTGTTACAGAAACCAAAAAACTGGGTGGGTTGTTGATGGAGATGACGCAAATCAGTCAGCAAAAATTCCTATTGCTGGGAATTGGCATCAATGTAAATCAGTTGGATTGGCAAAATCAACCCAAAGCAACTTCTTTGGCAATGATTCAAGGCAAAGCGCTTGATCGCGACAAAGTGATGGATTCGGTACTTTTTTCTTTGGATGAAATTTGGAAAACATGGAAGGATTTGTATTCTGAGTACAGAAAATCCCTCTGGAAGTTGGGTGAGCAAGTCATTCTCGAAAATCAAACCGACGTGCAACAAGCACTTTCTGAAGGAGCTTCAAGGAATGGAGTGGTAGATGAAACAATAGAGTTAACCGATGGGATGTTTGATGATTTTGGCAAGGTTCAAGGGTTGTTCATTGATGTGGATGCAATGGGAAGAATTGTTATTGCGGATGAGGAAGGGAAATTCATGGCTTTTCATCATGGCCAAGTGCGTTTGAAATTCTAGCATCGCATATTTTATCAAATAAATTGAAAATCGAGTGGACAAATATTCGTTTTATTCGGTCTAATCGTTACTTTAGATTTTAGATTATGGATCGCAAGCAATTTTTCGGATCGTTCAAACCCAATTTTTTGACTTCATCGGAAGAGGAAAAACCTGGTTTAGGCAGTGCATCTGCTACCAACACGCAAGTGAAATCGGCCGGCTCAGGATTAACACGAAGGACCAACACGGGAATCAAGACCTATGCCGGGACATTTGGTGATGCTGAATTGTTGCATTTGATGCGCCGAAGCATGTTTGGTGTGAAATATGGCGATTTTAAGAAGCTTCGTGGAAAGACGTTACAGCAGGCGGTGGATGCCATTTTGACTGTCCCTGCATCGTTGCCGAATCCACCCGTGAACAATTACGGCAATTTGGTTACTGATCCTAATGTCGCTTATGGATCCACTTGGGTGAATGCACCCTTAGATCCCGCGGTTGAGGTGTATCGAAAAGGGAGTGTTAAAAATTGGATTTGGGGTTTAATGGTGAATCAGACGCCCGACATCCAAGCCAAGATGGTGTTGTTTTGGCACAATCACTTTGCCTTACAATTTTTAGAAATACCTGATGCACGTGCTTGTTATGTCTACACCAAAGTATTGTATACCCATGCGTTGGGCAATATGAAGGATTTAACGCGTGCCATTACCATAGACCCAGCGATGCTGTTTTATTTAAACGGCCGATTAAATACCAAGAAAGCTCCAGATGAGAATTACGGCCGTGAGTTGCAGGAGCTTTTTACCATGGGAAAAGGCCCCAATAGCAAGTATACCGAAGATGATGTGAAAGCGGCGGCTAGGGTACTAACGGGGTGGAACATTAATCCATTAACCAATCCCTTTTCTACTACATTTTTAAATACCAACCACGATACTTCAGACAAGAAATTTAGTGCGTATTACGGAAATACCACAATCAAAGGGCAGTCCGGAATCAACGCGGGAAACACCGAGTTGGACGATATGCTTACGATGATGTTCAATGTAGAAGAGGTGGCACTGTATTTATGCCGAAAATTGTATGAGTTTTTTGTTTACTATGAAATCGATGATACGGTTGAGGCCAATGTGATTGTGCCGTTAGCCAAAGTATTCAGGGATAGTGGATACGATATCAAAACGGTTTTAAAGACGTTGTTATCCAGCGAGCATTTTTACGACACATGGAATCGCGGATGTGTGATAAAAGATCCTATCACGCAGCAAGCGGGATTTTGTCGGGAGATGGAAATGACTTTTCCTGCATCAACCGACTATTATTTGCTTTATAAAATGTGGGAATTGGGTAGTGCGTTTGGTCAACTTACCCAGTTGAATTTGGGGGATCCACCGAATGTTGCTGGATGGCCAGCGTGGTATCAAAAGCCCATGTTTCATCGCAGTTGGATCAACAGTGATACATTGCCCAAGCGTAACCAGTTTACAGATTTCTTGTTGTTGGTTGGTTATAAAGTGGGCACCTTTACTCTTTTGGTGGATCCATGGATATTGACCAAACAGTTGTCGGACCCAGGAACACCGGATACTTTGATACAAGATACGACGAATTTTTTACTGCCAATAGGCCTAAGTGCAAGTCAGATTGCGGGATTAAAAGACATTCTACTCCCTGGTGGCATTCCTGATTACAATTGGAAGGATGAATATCGTGCTGCCACAGATGCTTCGGATCCAAATCACACCACAGCGTTGAACACCGCAACTTCAAAGCTTCGTAACCTATACAAAGCCATCATGAACCTTTCAGAATACCAATTGTCATAAGCCATGAAACGCAGATCATTTGTAAAAGCTACCGCCGCAGCGGGCACAATATTGCCGATTACTTTGAACGGTATGGGCGTGAAGGCCTATGAAGACAATCCTTTGTTTAATGCCTTGGGCCGTAGAAGTGCGGATGGAAAAGTCCTGGTTATAATTAACCTATCAGGTGGCAATGACGGACTAAATACGTTAATTCCGTTGGATCAATATAGCAATTTGAGCAAGGCAAGAAACAACATTTTGTTACCAGACACAAAGGTTTTATCCTTAAACGGTAAGTCTGGAGTGGGCTTGCACAATAAACTCACAGGCTTACAAGATTTGTACAACAGTGGTTTGGTAAGTGCAATACAGGCAGTGGGTTATCCCAACCCAAGTTATTCGCATTTTCGTGCCACAGACATTTGGAACAGTGGTTCAGATAGCAATGAGGGTTGGACAACGGGTTGGATGGGAAGATACCTGGATGGTCGTTTTTCTGGATATCCTACCGGTTATCCAACGGCAGCCATGCCGGATCCATTGGCCATTCAAATTGGTCAAATGGTATCGCTCGCTTTCATGGGACCAACAGTAAGTATGGGAATGGCAATTTCTGACCCCAATTCTTTTTACAACTTAGCCAATGGTACTACAGAGAAAACGCCAGACACACCGGCGGGTCATGAATTGGCATTTTTGCGTTTGATGGCTCAGCAAAGCAATCAGTATGCTACGATTGTAAAAAATGCGGCAGCAAAGGGCACCAATAAATCTACCAAATACCCTGCTACTGCAGGAAGGCAACCACTGGCAGATCAATTGAAAATTGTTGCCAAACTGATTAGTGGCGGTTTAAAAACCCCGGTTTATATGGTTTCTTTGGGAGGTTTCGACACACATAGTCAACAGGTGGACACAACAGATCACACTTCAGGATCTCATGCCAGTTTAATGCAACAGTTGGGTGATGCGATTGCGGCATTTCAAGATGATTTGAAGTTGTTGGGGTTAGATAATCGGGTTGTTGGAATGACATTTAGTGAGTTTGGTAGGCGCGTGATTAGTAATGCCAGTGATGGTACAGACCATGGCGCTGCCGCACCCATGTTTGTGTTTGGAAATGCCGTTCAAGGAGGTGTAATTGGTACCAATCCTACGATTCCTTCCACAGTGACTGTGAACGATAACGTTCCCATGCAGTATGATTTTAGACAAATTTATGCCTCAATATTGAAAGACTGGTTTGAATTGAGCGATGCAGATGTAACCACAGCTTTGGGAAATAAATCGTTTAATACTTTGCCGATTTTCAAAAATAACAGTGCCACTGTAGAAGATTATGTGGATCTCGTGAGTAGGATTTCTCTGAATAAAATTTATCCAAATCCCGCGACTGAAAATACAGATATTGAATATTTTACAGAGTCGGGCAATGTTAAATTGACAGTATATGATGCAATGGGCCAGCAAGTCGCTATTTTGAAAGAAGGATGGCACGGACATGGTACTTACACTGTGAATTTTGACGTAAGGGGTTTGCGGAAGGGCAACTATTACATTCAGATGTCGCAAGGAGAAAAAAGACAAACTGAAGTACTATTGGTTCAATAATTTTTCGTGACGCTGTGATAGGACAAATATTTGTTTTATATTTGCAGTCCAAAAAAATTGCCCTATCGTCTAATTGGCAGGACAGCGGTTTTTGGTACCGTATGTCTAGGTTCGAGTCCTAGTAGGGCAACAAATTGTAGGTTTGATGATATCCGGTGCGTAGAATCGCAGCCAGAGAGACAGTAAAATCGAAAGTTATGACATCATTAATACACCCCGTAAAGATTTTCGCAGGCAGTGCATCTGCCGCCCTCACGCAGGACATTTGTGAGTTCTATGGAACCACACCTGGCGACATGACTGTTTCGCGTTTTAGCGATGGGGAATTTCAACCGGTATTTAACGAGAGTGTACGGGGATGTGATGTATTTATTGTGCAAAGCACATATCCAAATTCTGACAATTTGATGGAGTTGCTGATGTCGATTGATGCGGCCAAACGCGCCAGCGCCAATTACATCACCGTGGTAATCCCATATTACGGTTTCGCACGCCAGGATCGAAAGGACAAACCAAGGGTTTCCATCGCTTCAAAATTGGTTGCAGATTTGTTGCAAACAGCCGGTGCAAATCGTGTGATGACAATGGAATTGCATGCTCCTCAGATTCAAGGATTTTTCAATGTACCTGTAGATCACTTGGAGAGTTCTATCATTTTTGCGCCTTACATCAAAACATTGGCCGATGAAAATATTGTGATTGCGGCTCCCGACGTGGGCGCATCGAACAGAATCAGGGAGGTGGCGAAGATTTTGAATTTGAACATGGTGATTTGCGACAAAGAACGTCGTAAAGCCAACGAAATTGCAAACATGACGGTGATTGGGGATGTAGAGGGAAAAGATGTTGTGTTGATTGACGATATCATCGATACCGGAGGGACATTGTGTAAGTCTTCTTCGATGTTGATGGACAAAGGCGCAAGATCCGTGCGTGCGCTATGCTGTCACCCAGTATTGAGTGGAAAAGCCTACGAAAACATAGAGAATTCTGTACTAACGGAGTTGGTAGTTACGGATACTATCCCATTGAAGCGTCATTCAGATAAAATCAAGGTGGTTTCTGTGGCTCCGTTGTTTGCTCGTGCGATACGCAATGTTCACGAGCATGGAAGTATCAGTTCACTGTTTAAGCAGGTCTTTGCGCATCAAACGAAGATTGAATTAAAATAAGGTAAAAATTAAGAATAGTATAATATGAAAACCATTTTTCTAAAAGGCGAATTGCGCGACGAAGTAGGTACTCGCACAGCGAAAGTATTGCGTGCCGAAGGCAAAGTACCTTGTAACATGTATGGTTTGGCAGATGGCAATTTGAACTTTGCTGTTTACCACGCCGATTTCAAAAATTTGGTATACACCCCAAACGTATACAAAGTAAAAATTGAGTTGGGTGGCAAAAATTATGATGCCATTTTGCAAGATATCCAATTTCACCCTGTGTCTGACATGATCATTCACTGTGATTTTGTTGCTGTTGATGCAAACAAGCCGGTTGTAATGGAAATTCCAGTGCGCGTGGTGGGTAATTCACCTGGTGTTCGTGCGGGTGGTCGGCCTCGGGCCCACGGCGGGCGTGCTCGCGAT
>CAZZKP010000114.1:0-6432 GCA_964654675.1 uncultured Bifidobacterium sp.
GTCGTAAATTTCATAAAATATGTTTAGAGAGGGGCGGCCATTGGCCGCCCCTCTTTTTTATTGTCAAAATCTACCGTTGACCTCTTTTTTATTGAGGAGAAAATCTTCAACATTCGATGGGGATACAGGTAGTTCTGTAATAATATTCTTTTGATGGGGGAAGTTTTTTTTTCTTCGATTCGTAATGATGTGATAATGAAAATTTAGAATATCAATAACGAATTGCTTTCATAGAAGGAACAATGTGTAGAGACATTTGAGCCGTTAAACCCAAAAACTATGAACTATTATTTAAACAGAATCAGTCTATTGTTGCTGATGTTGTTTCCCGTGTTTGGCCAATCTCAGATTGCGCTATTACAGGACTACAACAACAAAACATCAGCGCCCATTGGAACTTTCCAGGGCATCAAATTTAGGGAAGCTGGATTTTCAGGTCTTTTTGCCATTCCCAATACAGGGGGTAAAGAATTCTGGACCGTTTCGGATCGCGGCGTCAATATTGATGCTGCGAATGCTAACCCTGCAGCTTGCCGTCCCGTTTACGACAAGATTTTCTCTTTTCCTTCCTACGCGCCGAAAATACATCGTATTCGGATTGTTGGAGATTCAGTACAAATTTTACAGACCATCGCAATTAAAAGACCCAGTGGAGCAACAGCTACAGGCGTTTTGAACCCTGTAGGATTCGGTAGTACTGCTTTGGAAGTCGGTTATAGCGATACCGTTCAAAATTGTTTGAATTTATCTGCTAAAATTACGGCAAAGGACATTTGGAGTTTGGACTCGGAAGGGATTCTCGTGGACGCCAATGGCAATTTCTGGATTTGCGAAGAAAACGGACCCACGGTTTGGAAGGTAGCTCCCAACGGTGTTGTGATTAATCGTTATACTCCTTATGCTAAGATGGTTGGAGCACAGCCTGAAGACATTTTGATCGATACATGTTTTAAGTATCGGAAGAACAATCGCGGTTTTGAAGGGATTTCAATTGCCCCTAATGGCAAAATTTATGCGATCATTCAAAGTCCTCTGTTGTATCCAAATGCGACCATCGGAGAAGCATCTCGTATGCATCGAATTTTGGAAATTGATCCAGTTACCAATGCGAACAGGATGTTTGTTTACATGAACGATAATATCATCGGTTCAGGTGTGAACCAAATTCGGTTGAAGGATTGGAAAATTGGGGATATGGCAGCGATCAATGATTCGACTTTCTTGGTTTTGGAAGCTGCGTTACGTGGCACTACGGATATCAAGCGGTTATATACGATCAATATCAATGGTGCAACCCCTGTTACTTCAGGTTATGTATATTCTACGAAGTCCGTTGAGGGATTGGATTCCGCCGGTTTGGTTGCCAATGGCATCAAGCCAGTGCGTAAAACTTTATTGATGAATTTGTTGGCTAATTCTTGGCCTGCAACTTTGGAAAAAGCTGAGGGTCTCGCGATTTTGAATGACTCAACCATCGCAATTTGTAACGACAACGATTTTGGTCAAGTATCTGTGCCACAGGATGGAATCGCCGTAGCCACTTCGATTACGAGTCATGTTTTCTTATATCGTTTGAAAGGTGTCAACAAATTGAAGAATTATGTTGCTTTAAAACAATCAGTTACATCGGGCATTACTGGCGTAAGTACTTCAACGCCTCCATATTTGGTGCCTGTGCAGGCCGGTGTGAGTTTCACGAGTGTGCTTTCTGCTGGTGATGTCATAAATGGATATCAGATGGCCGGAACACCAGACGGTGCCGGAGCGTTTGACAACAACGATGGAACATTTACTTTCTTGGTTAATCATGAATTTGGAGGCACCGTTGGTGGTGTTCGTGCTCACGGCAATAAAGGTGCTTTCGTTTCAAAATGGATCATCAATAAGAAAGACTTATCTGTAATTTCTGGCAGTGATGTGATGAAGGATGTTTACTTGTGGTCGCCCACGGGATATACACTGTTCAATTCTTCAAACATCTCTACCCGTTCGGTATTTAATCGTTTTTGTTCGGCAGATCTACCGGCTGTAACGGCTTTCTACAATCCATTGACGGGTTTGGGAACAAAGGAACGGATTTTCATGAATGGCGAAGAAAACGGACCCGAGGGTAGAGCTTTGGCACATATCATCACAGGATCGGCTGCGGGTACCACCTACGAATTGCCTTATTTGGGTAAATTTTCATGGGAGAATTCTGTGGCAAATCCAAAAATGCAAAACAAAACCATCGTTGTGGGTATGGATGATGCAACGCCTGGTCAAGTGTATGTTTATGTTGGAACGAAAACCAATGCTGGAACAGATATCGACAAAGCCGGTTTGAGTAACGGTAAATTGTATGGTGTTGCAGTGAGTGGTTTAACGACGGAGGTTAGTACATCTTTTCCGGCTGCAGGGACTGCTTTCACTTTGACGGATGTAGGTAACATTCGTGATTCTTCAGGTGCGGCATTGAATACAATTAGTAATGCAAAAGGAATTACCAATTTCTTACGTCCAGAAGACGGAACTTGGGACCCTTCCAACTTAAATGATTTCTACTTCGCCACGACCAATGCATTCACTGCGCCAAGTCGTTTATGGAAGTTGAGCTTTAAGGACATCAACAACCCAGAATTGGGTGGGACTATCTCTGTGATGCTTGATGGAACAGAGGGACAAAAAATGCTCGACAATATTGCATTTGACAATGGTGGTAAAATGATATTATTGGAAGACGTAGGAAGCAATATACATAACGGTAAAATTTGGCAATATACACCGTCGACTGACGCACTGGTGATGATTGGTAAGCATGATCCCAATAGATTTGAAACGGGTGCTTCTCAATTTCTGACGATTGACGAGGAGACGAGTGGTGTTTTTGATGCACAGTCTATTTTGGGTGCAGGTATGTTTATGATTGTTGACCAAGCGCATTATGCTTATTCAGCCACATCGCCTTCTGTTGTTGAGGGTGGACAAATTTTGACCATGTACAATCCTGAGACGGATGCAAATAATCCTGAAGTTTCTGTATTGGGGAACAATGTGTTAATTGCTTTGAATGATACGATACCTTCATCGACGGATTTTACCGACTTTGGAGCGGTTAGTACCACTTCAAATCTTGCAAAATCTTTTGTAATCAAGAATACGGGAAAAGGTATTTTGACGATTTCTGATCTCGGAATTTCTGGAGTGAATGCGTCTGAATTTGGCTTTGTGGGTGGTTTGCCAGCATTGCCAATTTCGATTGCTCCCAATGGGTATTACAATTTGGCCATTGGCATGGCACCCCAGTCAGCGGGAATAAAAAAGGCATTTATCACTTTGGTTACGAGTGATTATGACGAATCTGTATACATGTTTGCAGTGGGTGGTTTGGGTTTTGCCCCAGGCCAAATGGGCCCTAGTACCTCTCAAACCCCTTATTTGATTAGCACTACCTCTGGTGTGTCGTTCAGTTCGATTATCACTGCCGGTGAAACTGTGAATGGATATAAAATGTGTGGTACGCCTGATGGTATTGGCGCTTTTGATAACAACGACGGTACGTTTACTATGGTGATGAACCATGAGTTTGGAAATACTGCGGGTGTTACGCGTGCGCATGGTTCTATCGGTGCTTTTGTATCGAAATGGGTGATTAACAAATCAAATTTGTCTGTCGTATCCGGTAGTGATTTGATAAAAAATGTGAATCTGTGGAATGGTACGGGTTACACAACTTACAATGCTGCCAATCCTTCAACAAAGGCTGCCTTCAATCGCTTTTGTTCAGCTGATTTACCTCCAATTTCTGCCTTCTATAACAGCATTACGGGAAAAGGAACGAAGGAAAGACTATTTATGAATGGCGAGGAATCTGGTACAGAAGGTCGCGGATTTGCTCACATCATTACGGGTTCAAACGCGGGTACCTCATACGAACTTCCTTTCATGGGTAAATTCTCTATGGAAAACCTGCTGGCTTGTCCGATTGAATCTGATAAGACCATCGTAGCTGGTACAGATGATGCAACACCGGGTCAGGTATATTTTTATATTGGTACAAAATCTTCAACGGGTAATGAAATTGAAAAAGCGGGTTTGGTTGGGGGAAAATTGTACGGTCCAAGCGTAACGGGTTTATCAACTGAAGCGTCTGGGTCTGCGCCTGCACCTGATTTGACGTTCACCATGGTGGATTTGGGTGTGGTTAGGGATTCAACAGGAGTTGCCATCAACAAAATGAGTGATGCAAAGGGCGTTACCGCTTTCTTGCGTCCAGAAGATGGAATTTGGGATCCAAACTCTAAGGGGGATTTCTATTTTGTAACAACGAATGCGTTTACTGCACCAAGTCGTTTGTGGAGAATGCGTTTCACAGACATCAATAATCCCGAAAAAGGGGGTACTATCACCGCATTATTGGATGGTACTGAAGGACAGAAGATGTTTGATAACATTGCTATCGATAATTCGGGCCATTTAATTTTGCTCGAAGATGTTGGAAATAACGCTCACAATGGAAAAATTTGGGAGTATACTATCGCAACGGATGCGCTTCGTATGATCGGTCAGCATGATCCATCAAGATTTGAAAAAAGTGGAGCAAACTTCCTAACAATGGATGAGGAGTCTAGCGGTGTAATGGATGCCCAGTCAATTTTAGGCCCTGGAATGTTCCTTTTGGTAGATCAAGCGCATTATGCAATTGCAGGTGAAGTGGTTGAAGGAGGTCAAATTTTGGCAATGTATAACCAAACGACATTCAATGGATTGCCTGAGATTTCAGTTTCTGGTAATAATGTTGACATTGTCGATGGTTCTTTGACAACGCAAGTGGCAGACAAAACACATC
Source organism: uncultured Bifidobacterium sp. (assembly GCA_964654675.1). Lineage (GTDB taxonomy): Bacteria > Bacteroidota > Bacteroidia > NS11-12g > UBA955 > UBA955. The sequence goes on from CAZZKP010000114.1 coordinate 4,829, forward strand.
TTGGAAATATTGCCTTTGGAGATGCGGTAACCGTAAAATACGCTGTGAAGAATAGCAAAGCTGGCGATTTAAAGATCTCTAAATTGACTTTGGCCGGCGCAAATGCTTCTGATTTCAAGTTTGTTGGAAATACTTCTGACGCGGTTTATGTAAAGAAAGATTCTACATACGTAATCACAGTGGTATGCACTCCATCTGCTTTGGGAAATCGTTATGCAACGGTCAAAATCCAAAACAATGATTTGGATGAGTCTGAATTTGACTTTGTGATTCAAGCTACGGGTGTAACCTCGGAAATGACTGTATTGGGTAACAATGTTGTGGTTACCAATAATGATGGTACTCCTGGATTGTCGAATAATACGGATTTTGGAAACGTATATCAGTTTGGAAACGTAACAAACGTTTTCGCAATTAAGAATACGGGTTTGGCCGCCTTGAAATTGATGTCGGCTTCGGTATCTGGCAAAGACGCAAGCGACTTTACTATCACGATGAAGTCGAATATTTCAGTTGCCAAAGATTCTGTGTCCTACTTTACGATTCAATTTGCACCTACGACCTTGGGCAAAAAAGAGGCTACGGTTAAAATTGTAAGTTCCGATTTGACATCGCCTTATTCCTTTGCAATTGCTGGTAATTCGGTAACACCCGAGATTTCGATATTGGGTAAAGGACTTGAAATTGCCAATGGCTCTTATTTGCCTAAGGTTGAGGACAATACGCAATTCGGTATCGTTGGATTGGGTTTTGCGAGCACAAATACTTTTGAAATCGTAAACAACGGAACTGGTGTATTGTCGATTTCGTCTTTGGGTATTTTGGGTGCCAATGCATCTGATTTCGCCATCGTTGAATCGTTGAAATTCCCATTGTTGGTTGATCCTAAGTCTAAGATGGTTTTCAACGTGAAATTCCAGCCAAAGGCCGAAGGAAGTCGTTCAGCTACTGTGGTATTGAAAGGAAATGATTTGGACGAAGCGTCTTATGATTTCGTAATTTCAGGTTTGGGATTGAATACGGCGGACGTGAAGACCTTTGGTAATCGCGGTGCGATGGCAGTTCAACCGAACCCATCGAACGAAAAGGCTCAGGTGATTGTGAATGTTGTAGGTACAGAGGTAGTGACTTGTAAATTGATGGATATGCAAGGTAAATCTGTATTGCAATTGCAATTGTCGGAGAGAATGAGTGGTTTGAATACTTTGGATTTGAATACAAGTGATTTGGCTTCTGGAGTGTATTTTGTAGAGGTAAGTGTTGGTGGAGTGAGAAATCAAATCAAGTTGGTTGTCGCTCATTAATCAGTCTATCGTTTCATAGTTAACAGGGAGGGCGGCCGTAGGCCGCCCTCCCTGTTTTAATACGTTTCAATATTTAAAAATGACATGTTTTGTTATGTCTCCACATTATAGTAATATTGCAATATGGGACTTAGTAAAAATGAACTGTTTGAAGAGCGTGAAAATTCTTTGGCTGAGATTGCTCGTGTGCTCGCTCACCCCGCTCGCATCGCCATTTTGCAGCATATCATAAACGTTGGGAAGTGCGGGAAAAGTGAACTTGTGAAGGATTGGGGTCTCGCGCACCCCACGGTGACCAAG
>CAZZKP010000115.1:0-6409 GCA_964654675.1 uncultured Bifidobacterium sp.
CCATCCTATCCATTCGCTTTTTTATGGCGTTGCCTTGGTGAAATTTGATAATTAACCCAGTTTCTACGCCCAAATTCTGGTGACTTGGCACAATTCCGAAAACAATCCCTTTGGCTTTATTGATTTCACTTCGGTGAAGCATAAACTGAATCTTTTGCCACCAACCCATCGAACCTTTAAAATCTTTCAACAATTGATTGATCTCCAAAATGGCTATAAAAAAACCAATCGGCTTGTCGTTATCATAGGCGAAAATGGCAAACTCCTCTGGCATTGCTGGCTTGATCTCTTTCAACCGTTTGTGAAGTACATCGTACTGTAAAGGCTCAAAATCTTCGTGAAAAGCCCATGCCTCATTGTAGATGCTCACAAAATCGGCAGCAAACTTATCCAATTGGGAATATCGAAAAAACTCAAACCGATATCCGGGTTTATTCATCACCCTTTCCGCAATTTTGGAAAACCTTTCGTAGTTAAAATCCTTCTCTATGATGTCGTATGTGTTCTGTTCGATTTCCAGCTGATATCCCCTTGATGTAAACCAAGGTTGGTAATAGGATGGGTTATAGTTTTCGCGGTACGATGGCGGTGTGGATGCAGAAATCAATAAACCCCAATAACTGTCGCGGTCGCCAAAATTGACTGGCGCATCAATGCTCAAACAGGCTTCATCCTTGAGCCATGCTTCAGCCACATCAAACAAGGCATTCGCTATAATGTCGTTGTTTATTGATTCAAAGAAACCAATCCCCCCTCTTTTGCCTGATTTGGGTTTCATGGTATAAAATGCTGCGACGCGGCCGGCCATTCGGCCGGCCGCGTCCACCGCGACCCAACGACGTGCAGCACCGTTTCGAAACGCCTTATTCCTATTCACATCAAATACCGCTTCCACATCCGTTTTGATCGGATAAATAAAGCCCTCATCGCCCGCATATACCACATCCAGCACCCGATGAAAATTCTCTATGTCTTTCGCAGTAATTACCTCCCTAATTGTCATGATTATTTCTTCTCCAATGATACGAATTCATCTCCCTTTTTATACAACGTATATGTAATAATAAACTGAAACATCTCATCTGATGCCCGCATACTCGCCCCGCCACTATCCCATCGCTCTGAAACCTCCTTCGGCGGCCGGTTCGGATTCCATGGATTGTTCACCGTATTATCAAACTCAGCCACCGCAATAATTTCCGACCCCGCAGGAATTCTAACCATCGTTTTGAATGTATAGAAATATTGCCAGTTAAAGTTCCATCGCAAAATACGAATCAATGGTATCGTGTCGCCATTGGGCTTTACCGCAAAAGCCAAAAACGACTTACCCAACATGTGTAAATGCGGATTGATCGTCAGTACAGAAATATCCTCCGCGATGGTAAACCGCGTGGTGTGCTTCGTAATTTTATTGGCCGGAATGACCAAGGGTGGCACAATCTTGCTCACTCCATTGGTACCAAGCATCAATTCAGACAAAACACGACTCGGTGCTTGATCGGTGAAAAACACATTCAAAACAGAGCGATCCACCACCGTTCTATCCGCCGGTCCATAATGCACATCATTTATCACCGCCGCAAAATCTTTCGTCACCTCAAACGCCCCAATCCCATCAGGATATTCAATGCCCTGAACCCCAGGCAAATAATTAAACGCCGAATGAACCCGCATCGGCAAACTGCCATCATCCGCTTGCATTTCCAAAGCAGCCGCAAAATCAGAATTCACCTCAGACATCGACGCCATTTTTCGCTTTGCACGTAAAGGCATACGCTTGCTTCCCTCCTTATACAACAACAAATGCCCATTCGCATGATGCACCAATCCCGGCTCAGTAGGCACAAATTCTAAGGCAGAAATATATCTCCGCTTCAACATCGAAACATTTGATATGCTGATAAAAAAGCGATCCAAATCCCCCTCATGCAACAAAACGGAATCAAATGGAATGACCAAATCGGGTTTTCTGATATTGCTTCGCTCCATGGCCATGGGCTGGTATTTGTAATTCCGTGACCCCTCCACAGCCCCCTGTTGCACCCATTTCTGAATGAGGGCAATGTCGCGATCAGATAAAACCTTTTCACCCACAAAATGACTGTATGTTGGGTCGGCAGGCCAAGGTGGCATAATCCGTTTTTGGGTAACCTTGGCGATGGTCTTCGCTCGCCTCTTCACCGCCGCATAAGATGCCAAACCAAACGGTGCCGCCCCATTTTCGCGATGACAAGGCAAACAATTTTTCTCTAAGATTGGCGCAACGTCGTTGGCAAAGGTGGGTTGATCTGGCAAGGCCTCCACACCAGCAACATTACTGCAACTATTTGTTCCAATAAGAATAGATAAAAAAATGATATACAAATATTTATATTTCACAATATTTATTTATGATGAGAATCAAATGGACCCACAAAACAACCTACGGGCTGGTTGGACGCCACATTATTTGGCTTTTCAAGTATAAGATTGGAAAGGACATCAAACAAATAATTCTTCGTTGCCACCTGAGATACCACACCCAAACTCATCGCCCGATCGTCAATTTTCCCGCTGTAAATCTTAGCCCTTGTTAGGCAGTTGATGACCACCGCTTGGGGGTAGACAGAAATACCGAACCGACCACAAATCACACCAAGGTTGTCCCGAAAATGCAAATCCTCCATACCCGAAATGGGTCGACTTCCCACACCTGGATCCAGTATACAAAACTGCACGGTATCCCCAAATTGATGGAACAATTTCTGTATTGTTTTGATATAGGCTTTGGCCATCGGACATTCATTGGAATAGGAAATCACACACAAAAATTTTTTGGATTCAAACTTAGACCTAAATTCATCGCAAATTAACAATGAATCTTGACTTGAATTACAATATGGGTTCGATTTACGAACAGTAGGCTCTTTAGGCTTTCCCGAGAACGCCGGATTGCTTTTTGACGAACCGTCATCGGCACCCCTATTTACACAAGCAAAAAGTGTAAAAACCAAACACAAAAATCCGAATAAAATCCCTTTATTGATTGACTTCATCTGTTTTGTGTGATTAACAGTTATACTCTATGTCGCGCATATTCCCAAAGCACCATCCCACAACTTACTGCGATATTGAAAGAATGCTTGGTGCCCAATTGAGGGATTTCAATGACCCCATCACAGTTGGCAATCACCTCCGCATCTACCCCATCAATCTCATTTCCAAAGACAAAAGCCACTTTACTTTCATCAAACGCCATATCTTGTAAAAAAACCGAATTCGAAGTTTGCTCTATCGCATACACCCTATACCCCTGCGATTTTAGGCCTTTTACTGCATCGATGGTTTTTTCTTGGTAACGCCAACCCACAGAATTCTCTGCGCCGATGGCTGTTTTCGTTATTTCTCGGTGTGGGGGTATTCCCGTAATTCCACATAGCACCATCTCCTGACACAAAAATGCATCGCAACTGCGCATCATTGAGCCCACATTATTCATGCTTCGAACGTTATCCAAAACCACCACGAATGGCCATTTCGCTGCGGTTTTGAATTCTGAAACGCTGAGTCGTTGGAGATCGGCACCCACCAATTTTTTCACAATGACAAAGATACTTAATTTCGATGGGGAAAAAGGGGGTGTAAATGTGGAAATCGGGGTGAGAAATGGCTGTAAATTTGGGGTTTATGGCAGGAGGAAATTCAGACAAAGAAACGCCGCTAATGAAGCAATATCACACCATCAAGGCGCAATACCCTGGTGCAATATTGTTATTTCGGGTGGGTGATTTTTATGAAACGTTTAGCGAAGACGCGCGCATCGCCTCAAAAGTTTTGGGCATTGTGCTTACCAAGCGATCCAATGGCGCTGCCTCCGACCAAGATTTGGCCGGGTTCCCCCACCATTCTCTCGACAATTACCTGCCCCGACTGGTAAAAGCGGGGTATCGCGTTGCCATTTGTGACCAGCTGGAAGATCCAAAGAAAACCAAAACCATCGTGAAGCGTGGAGTCACAGAATTGGTAACGCCAGGCGTGAGCTACAACGACAAAGTGCTAGAAATTAAGCAAAGCAATTATTTGGTTTCGGTTTTGGAGCAAAATATGCAGTGGGCGGCTTCCTTTCTTGATATTTCTACGGGAGAATTCTTGGTTTGCGAAGGTTCTTTGATCACTGTAAAAAAGATGATCGATGCATTTAAACCATCCGAATGGATTCTACCCAAGCAACAACAACAAACCCTGTTCGAATTCCTTGGAACCCCCACTTCTTTTCAAACAATAGATTCATGGGTTTATGAAGAGAGCAATGCCCGTGAATCCCTTTGTCGGCAATTCAAAACCCAGAACCTAAAAGGATTCGGAATCGCCGAAATGCCTTTGGCCATAGGAGCCGCGGCAGCCATATTACAATATTTACAATTCACCCATCATACCCACATCGACCATATTAATCGCATATCACGAATTGATGAGGGCGATTCGGTATGGATTGATGGCTTTACGGCGAGAAACCTTGAATTGACCCGCCCCATTTATCAGGGTGGAACGGCAGTAATTGATGTCATCGACAAAACTTGCACAGCGATGGGCGCGCGAATGCTGCGAAATTGGCTGGTATTTCCTTTGTTGGATCGAAAGGCCATTGAAAACCGACATCATCGCGTTGAAATCTTTATTAATAACCCTTCAGAAACATCGGTTTTCCGCGATACAATGAAACAAATCGGAGACCTTCAGCGCTTGGTTTCAAAAGTTGCCCTGAGAAAAATCGGTCCGCGCGAATGTCTCACACTTGGCTATGGGCTCGACAATTTGGCCGATTGTAAAACCCTTTTCGAAAACAGCTCAGATCCGCAATTACAGGCCTTGGCACCAAAAATCGATTCGATTCCCAAACTTCAATCACTCATTTCAGATCGTTTATTGGCAGACGCCCCTGCCGTTGCCGCCAAGGGAAATATCTTTAAATCACACGTTCACCCCGACCTACAAGAGCTTCGCGACCTCACCACATCGGGCAAAGACAAACTCATTGAGATTCAACAAGCGGAAATTCAACGAAGTGGTATCCCGTCCTTAAAAATTGGATTTAACAACGTGTTTGGTTACTACTTGGAGGTCACCAATTCCCACAAAGACAAGGCGCCCGAGGATTGGATCAGAAAACAAACCCTTACCAACGCAGAACGATATATCACACCAGAACTCAAAATTTACGAGGAGAAAATCCTCAATGCAGAAGACCTCATTCTCCATCTTGAAGCACAGTTGTGGGAATCATTGCTCAATGACATGAGTGAATTTGTACCCCTACTGCAACAACAAGCCTCAATTTTGGCTGAATTGGATGTACTCGCAGGTTTTGCTCAATTGGCGATGGATTGCAACTATTGTAGACCCGCACTGAATGATGGATTCGACTTACTTTTAAAAGATTGTCGACACCCCGTCATTGAATTCCAACTTCCTGCCGGGGAATCTTACATTCCAAACACCATCCAACTCAACAAGAACGAGCAGCGGATCGTCATCCTTACTGGACCCAATATGAGTGGTAAAAGCGCTATCCTACGTCAGACCGCCTTGGCTGTGATTCTCGCACAGATAGGCTGCTACGTCCCTTGCAGCGAAGCGCAAATTGGCATCACGGACAAGATTTACACCCGTGTAGGTGCGTCAGACAACATTTCGGTGGGGGAAAGTACCTTTATGGTGGAGATGTCGGAAACGGCCTCAATTCTCAATAATTTAAGCGATCGCAGTTTGGTTTTACTGGATGAAATCGGACGAGGAACGAGCACTTACGATGGAGTTTCCTTGGCTTGGAGCATCGCCGAGTACCTCCACACCCACCCTGCGGCACCCAAAACCCTTTTTGCCACGCATTACCACGAACTCAACGAGCTGGAAAGCAAATGCCCAGGAATCGTCAATTTTCACATTTCTATCAAGGAGCAAGGCTCACAAATTGTCTTTTTGCGCAAGCTCACCCGTGGAGGCAGCGAACATAGTTTCGGTATCCATGTCGCCCAGCTTGCAGGAATCCCCAATGCCGTCCTCCTCAGAGCCACAGAAATATTGAACAAACTCGAAGAAGATCGATCCAATCTTTCTCCCCAGAAAACCCTAAAAAACACAAGCACAAAACCGGTGTATCAGATGAACATGTTTCAAACGGAAGACCCGAAGTTGATTCAGGTTAAGAAGTTATTGGCAAGCATCGATATCAATACACTCACACCCATAGAAGCCTTGTTGAAACTGCAAGCGGTACAAGGCATTCTCAACGAAAAACTCCTTTAGAAACTGTAATTACAGCCCAATGCGGGAAGGATTGGCAATTGATCTACGCGCTTTCCCTTGACACGATCGTAATAGAAAATGTTACTGCGATTGTACACGTTGGTGACACTGAACAACAAGT
>CAZZKP010000116.1:0-6366 GCA_964654675.1 uncultured Bifidobacterium sp.
TATGTTAAAGATATTTGTTTAAAACGAAAATTAACTTGAATCATTCTGTTTACAGTTTAATAAATTTTCCACCTACACTTTGCTTCAATCCATCGTCCGTGATTAAGATGATTTGATAATAATACACTCCCCCCATCAACTGACTTCCATTGTGCGATCTACCGTCCCAAGTCATCGCATCAAATTTATTGGGCGCTGATTCAAACAATTCTGCACCTTTTTGAACTTCCCTGCCGGCGGCATCGTAAATGATCCAATTGGATGTAATGTTCTCTCCGGGCAACGTATGGCGGACCGAAACTTTAAATGGCTGCGACCCTGCCGAACCGGAACTTTCACGACCGTCGAAAGGCACAGGGTATGAATGGGATTCTGTGATTTCAAAAGAACGAGGAGGAATCACCAAACAAACAACAGACCCTTTCCCCCCATTGTTATAAATATCCCAAGCTTTACAAGTGAGCAGGTGTTTTCCCGGTTGTAAACCACTCAAAGGGATTCTAACAGTTCCGGTGGTATAGGAGTTGACATCGTAGGAAAAATAATCATTCAATACATAAGACTTTTGATTTTCAGTCCCCTCATCAATCACGAGTAGCAAGTCCCGACCGATGCCGGCACCGGTGGCGTTGATTCCGTCTTTATCAAAAATTCGAGCCACGAAATCCACATCTCGCGCAACCTTACCTCCACTTACAAATGTGGTATCCTGCATAAATGATCGAACAATGGGGCCCTCTGTTCCGGGATCAATTCCCACTTCACTTCCTCCAATAATGAATTGCCATGACCCAGCAGCATCCGTTTCTCCGTTGTGCGCATAGAATTTTGCGACGCCCACACCATAGTTGTAAGAAATATCTTTGGGGACGGAGAAAACCAATTGAAATTGTCCATGAATCACAGAAACTTGACCATTAAACAACACCCCTGATTGTTCCAAAAAAGGAACAGGCGAAGCACTTTTGTCGTTATTCAAAGTAAACTTCTGCGTCGGTTTATCGAACACTTTGACCCACATTGTGCCGCTAAATTTGTCAAACTTACCAACCAAGCGCTCATTCACATGGCCTTTCAATGTAATCACTGAAAATGCCTTCACCGTGTCTCTAAATGCACTTGTTGATTTCCCATTGACACTATCCACCTCAATGATATGTTTGGGAAACGCAATGGGCATGCTCGCATCACCCAACAAAGCAAATTTGTTGTCCTCACTGTTGTATGGTGGAGGTCGATTTTTCATTTTCTGAAACACTTCACCCAAGGTTGGGATGGGTTCGTTCGGTCTTGGAAATCCATATTTGGTCCAAAAGTCACTGTTGATTTGAGTGTTGCCACTCACATAAACCAAGCGGGTTGTACTCATCAAAGCAATCGCCCCACCCTTTGGGTTTAACAAGGCCAATACTCCGGCACTTTTGCTCTTTGGATCATCATATTGACTAAATTCACAGGTCGCCGTAAACATGATGGGCATCCGATAGGCATTTTCCCAAGCATTGATCATGGGTACATCCAGAATCGATTCTTGTGCCCAACCTTTCAGTCCGCCATGACCTTGGTAATTGAAGAACAAGACGCCATCTTTCATACTTCGATTGATCGCCGCACTCACGTCAGGATAACTCTCGTTGTTGCCTGTTGTAGATTGCTTGAAAGCGTCTGAGTAAATTTTGTTTACGTTGAGGTATGGATAAAATTGATTGATGTATTGGGCATTCTTTTCACTTTCTTGAACGAATTCCGTTTCCCATCCCTCGTCCGCATCATCGCAACCAAAGGCGATGTTTGATCGCCATGGACCCAATGCCAACGGACTGCTGTATCGTTTTAGTTTTTCTACCACTGCCATGGCATCGTCTATCGTATAGCATGGGATTCTCCCCACTGGAACTGTAAGTTTTGATTTAACAATTTCGGGATCCCCTTCCGCGGAATCCAAATAACCCAAGAAATCATCCAAACTGAAATTGGCATTGTTGTTCGATGACTGATATACGGGAATAAAATTGGTGTTTTCTGCCAAACGATTTTGCATATCGTAGGATGCCGCACCGAACAATGTAACGAATCGAAGTTTAACCCCTTGGCTTGCCGAGTATTTGTATTGCCAACGCAAATAGTTTCTTATTGCAACCAAATCCTGCATGCCCCCGGAGAATTCATTGTAAATCTCTTGGGGGGTTACTACGATTGTTTTGTAATTGGTAGGAGATGCTTCCCTGAAAGATTTTAACACATGGGCCGCTTTTACAAAATCCGGATGTGAGATAATGACAAACTCATAGGCTCCACCAAATGCAATGTTCTGATTGGAAATGGGTTTGAGGAATATGGGCTTCAAAAAATCGCCCGCGTTGGGATCAAAACAAACAAATGTATGGTGTTCATATTTACTCGACAGCAACATCGACAATTTATTCGCCGTGACTGGCTGAATTACCATTGAGGTTGGATTCAAGGGTGAAGAGATATTCCAAACTCTGCAGTTTGTATTGCTCACATTGAACTCATAGGCGATGTTTCTGTCGTCTGAGGCCATTTCTGCATGACGAATAAAACCAGTTGATGCGGGCGAAATAACCGTATTGGCCGATGGCGATTTTCCCGGCGAGTAGGAAGTAATTTCAAAAAAATCCAGATAACCGTATGACTTTGTATTGGGTCTATTTAGTTTGAACTGAAGATTTACAGCCCCCCCTTGAACAGGAATTCGCAAAAACTTTTCGAGATATGTATAGTTTTCATAACTACCATATATGGCCCTCAGATTGTATCTAAAATTCATTCCATTGGCATTTAACACCAATGAACCTGTGTCATCTATCATGGTGGCGGCAAACGTAAATTTTACCATTACAGTATCGATGTAGGAAGGAACCGCTTTTGTGAAATTTCTCTGCAGCGTTTCATTTCCAAACTTCTCCCCAAACCAGGTCCTGCCCATGCCTGCAGGATTTACGATATCCGTATCGTGTTTTATGTAGATTTCATTTCCACTGTACGTGGCAGTAATTGCGCCTACAAATCCCGCTTGATCTTGAATTCTCTTGCCCTTTTTCGATGCACTCCCCAAGATTAACGTGGTTTTGGGCGCATAAAAATTGGTAAAATTCTTGTATTCCGAACCGGAAAAAAGCCAATCTTTGGTTGATTGACCATAAAACAAAATGAAGTCGCCATCGTCCCATTTACCGTCGGATTCACCCTCAACATAGATGGGAATTTCTGGACTTTGGAAGGTGGCTGAATTGTAGTTCATTTGACTCAATTCGGCGCCTTGGATTCCAAACAACTGAAAATTGCGGGGATCTGAATTCTGCACGTCAACACCCATCTTGGACAATTCAGACTTGGTGATTTTGTGCATGCCAGAGTTATCGATCTGCAATTGGACCCATTTGCCCGAGGCCAAAAACGATTGCGACTTTAAACCGTTCAAGGAAAAAAACAAAATCAGGGCCGTAATTCGAAGTAACAATTTCACAATTCAGTAACGTTAAAAATCAAAATTACGTGAATTTTGTTTTCCTTTTTTATAAAATATCAACACCTTTTTGCGATAAACTCAATGAACTTTTTGAGTTTTTTCAATAAATTTGGCATCGAATCGTTTTTATTTGTAGTTTTGTTAATCGTACCATATGAAAAGAGTAATACGTACAATTAGTCTTGGTTTACTTGGAGGGCTTGCTCTTCAGCTCCAGGCTCAGGATCCAGAACTCACTCAGTTCTATGCCGCTCCAGTATACACAAACCCAGCGTTAGCGGGCTCTGCCGTGTGTGCTTACGGTGCCGCAGGTAGGGTTTCTTTGAATTACAGAAACCAATGGCCGAACCTTCCAGGAACCTTCCGTTCTTTCTGTGCTTCTTGGGATCAACACATTCCAAGTGTGGGGGGTGGTTTGGGAGCCATGGTATTTCACGATATCGCTGGATCAGGTCTTCTCACTTCTACTACTGTCAGCGGAGTATACTCGTACTTGTTGCCTTTGGACAGAGGTAGAATGTATATGCGTTTCGGACTCCAGGGTTCAATTACCAACAAATCAATCAATTTTGGTCGTCTAAAATTTGCCGATCAAATTAACCCAACGCAAGGATTCGTTCTACCAACGGGTGAACAAACCCCCGCGAGCAGTGTCACTTATCCCAACTTCAATGCCGGATGGGTTATGTATACGTCAAAATTCTACATGGGATTTGCTGCGCACAATATCAACCAGCCCAACTGGAGTTTTTATAAAAACCCAGACGAAATTCTGCCAATGCGCTTAACAGTTCACGCGGGCGGTGTTATTCCAATGACAAGAAGTCGTTTTGAAGAAAACAATTTTTCTCCCAACGTACTCTTCATGAAACAAAGAAATTTCACCCAATTGAATCTTGGATTTTACGCAAACAAAGGGCCTTTGGTCACTGGATTGTGGTTTAGACAAACCTTTGGTGCTTTCAAAAACTCAGACGCCATCATTATGTTGGTAGGTTTTAGAAAAAATCGTTTCAAATTTGGATACAGTTATGACTTCACTGTAAGTGACGGTAGAAGCGCAATTCCATCAAGCCACGAGGTTAGTGCAACAATCGATTGGTGCGTTCCTCCAGGTAGAACCCCATTTAAACCATTACACTGTCCAGAATTCTAAAAAAGCCATCGTTTTCCACATTCTCATTCGATAAAAGCCCAATGTCTCGTGGGACTTTCTGAGAAAAATGTTGAAAAAAAATATATATTTGCAAATAATACACAATATCTGTCGTTATTAAAAACTAAGAATGCAAAACGTGTTAACAAAAAATCGCACTTGGATTTGGGCAATTGCAGCCATTGTGGCCGCTAGTGCCTGTACTACTAAGAATGTCAGCAAGACCACAGGCCAAGGATACAATAATCCGAAATGGGGTGGATTTGCCAATCCCAAATACAAAGGACAAGAAACAGGACCTGGCTTGGTTTTGGTTGAAGGTGGTTCTTTTACTATGGGATCAACAGAAAAAGATCTTCAATTCGACAACAACAATGCCGAGAGAACGGTGACTGTAAATTCGTTCTACATGGATGAAGCAGAGGTAAGCAACTTGCAATACCGTGAATACGTTTATTGGTTGATGCGCACCTATGTCAGCTACCCCGAAGTATACCAACGTGCCCTTCCTGACTCATTATGCTGGAGAAGCAAATTGGCTTACAACGAACCTTTTGTTGAATACTATTTCCGTCACCCCTCCTACAAAGATTATCCAGTTGTAGGTGTAAACTGGTCTCAGGCTGCAGAATTCGCTCAATGGAGAACTGAACGCGTAAACGAAATGATTTTGGATCGTGAAGGAATTGTGAAGTTTGATATTGTCACTGACAACAACGATGACAACACTTTTCACACGCGCACATACCTTGCAGGTCAATACGATTTCATCAAAAAAGGCAAGAAGCCTTTGAAAGATTACAGCAAAAAGAAGAAAAAAGACCAAAAACGCTTCAAAGTATTGATGGAAGACGGTATCATGTTGCCAGAATATCGTTTGCCAACAGAAGCGGAATGGGAATATGCTGCTCAAGCAAACATTGGTGAAGTAACTTTCAACAATATCGACCAAAAGAAAATTTACGGCTGGACCGACTATACAATCCGCATCAAGGAAGAGAAAGAAAAGGACCGTGGAAAGATTCGCTTAAACGCGATGGTTGGAAAAGGAGACTTTGGTGGTGTTGCTGGTGGACCTCTTAACGATGGTGGTTTCGTTCCAACACCTGTATATTCCTACTGGCCCAACTCCTATGGTCTTTACAACATGGAAGGCAACGTAGCAGAATGGACTATGGATGTGTATCGTCCTCTGTCACAAGAAGACTTCGATGCATTCATGCCTTTCCGCGGAAACGTTTACAAAACATTGGTTTTAGATCAATACGGAGTCATTGAACAAAAAGATTCTTTGGGTCGTTTGTTGTATCGCGATGTCACCGAACGTGAAAACGTGAACCGTAGAAACTACAAAAAGTCCGACAACATTGGATTCAAAGATGAAGAGAATTACAACAATGGTGATATGACCTATGAGTATGGTGTGACTTCTTTGGTGAATAACAAAGCCCGTGTTTACAAAGGCGCATCTTGGAATGATCGTATCTATTGGGCTTCACCTGGAACACGTCGTTTCTTGGATGAAAAGCAAAGTCAATCCAACATTGGTTTCCGTTGCGCAATGATTCGTATCGGTTCTCCTGTGGGTAATGGCAAAAAGAAGTACAACAACTTGCCAAGCTCAGGGATTGACAAAAAGACAAAGCGTCGCAGATAATCAATTTCTCACAACGTATAACAAAAAGACCGCCCACGAGGCGGTCTTTTTGTTATACAA
>CAZZKP010000117.1:0-6291 GCA_964654675.1 uncultured Bifidobacterium sp.
GCTGATCGACAAGAACAATTTCCGAGAATTTATCTAGACTGTTTGAACCGGGCAACCAAAACCCTAGGGTCTCTTTATACTTTATAAGTTACCAAGTTGTAACGAAGCAAAACTCCCATTTTTTGGGATTTTCAATAAATGATAGATACTAGTAACTAAGCAAATAACCAAGCCTGCTCCGCAGTGCGCTGATTGTGCAATTTGTGCTGACGATCTACACTTTCATTGTAAGCAATTTATGGTTTTTAAGTATAACTTTGTTTAGTCACACTTATGTCCACTTTATGCTGACGATCTACAATGTAGTTTATGAATAGACTGAAAATAACATTAGAAGAAAATATATATTTCGTTAGTGATTACTTGCTTTGTAAGGGGAATTTGTTTTTGAAATTAGTTGACGAAACAAAAGAACCTTTTAAAGGAAATGTTGTTTGTGTAAATAATCGCTTTGAAATTTTACATCGGTTTAATGAAAATACAGCAACAGGAATTTGGACGAATCAGGCGTCTTTAATTATAGACTCTTCGGGGTATCAATTTTATTTTGACCCAACAAATTTTGTTAAACTAACCTCCGAATGGAGTAAATAAAAAAGGCCCTCAGAACGAGGGCTTTTTTATGCTTTACTAAGTGCAGAGTTAAGCAAATCCATTAACCGTTTTTTAGCAACAAGTGCATCATGGGAAAAACGCTGACGATAAACCCTCTTCGTCGCTCTAATTTGACCCCACTTCATCGGAACTATTCACAACTTAAAATACCCAATGTTGCCCGTGTTTAACTCCTTATTATTCGTCATTGATTATCCTTTGCCGAGGGGGTCAATTTCAGTCCGACGAAGAGGGGTTGGTTTGTCCGATTATTCCAGTCGAGTAATCAGAGAATCATCATTCAAAAACAAACTTTCATCGATGCAAATCAGCTACCCGTCGGAAATCGGAGATCGGACAATTTTGGCCTCAAAAATGGTCAAAATGTTTGAACCATGTTTGAACCGGCCAAAAACAGCAAGGCCCCAGATTTCTCTGAGGCCTTGATTTTACTGGGTCGGGATGGCGAGATTCGAACTCACGACCCCTTGCACCCCATGCAAGTGCGCTACCGGGCTGCGCTACATCCCGATTTGATGTTTGATTTGGCCTAAGCCTTATCTCCCGGTGGTAATGCGCATGGGAACGGGTCACCCTTAAAGGGGTGGCAAAGATAATCATTTCCATGCAACCCTGCAATTCAAGGATTTCTATTATTGTCGTATCCTGCACATAAATTTGTCGTAACACTTTACCAAGTCTTTCACCAATATTTTGACCAAGCCAATTTTAACTTGTAACATTGTCATACACCACTATCAAATGTCTATCGCAAAATTGAAACACCGCACAGTCCGCTCACATTTTTCTCCATGTGGGTTTTCGATGCGATGGCTCTTGATTTACTGTTTGATTTCTTTTTTATCAAACCAAAGTTTTGCCCAAAGACTCTCACTCAAGCAACAACTCCTGATCGAGAAAACGATGGAGCCCATCCTCAAAGAGGAAGCCGGAAAACATGAATTGATGCTGGGAAGAGGTGCGTTCGTCCAACTGGGTCAAGACACGCTGCTCAGTATTCATGGACTTCGATATCTTTTTAAAATCACCGGCGATACAGCCATCCGACTGGATAAATCGATTTTTCACGGCACAAGTTTTTGGCGATATCTCTACGAATACAACGGCCAAATTTTCACCATCGGTGGATACGGACAGTTTATGACCAACAACAACGTCGAAAGTTTCAATTTCGATAGTAAGGAATGGTACTTGATCAAAACCTTTGGAGAAAAACCAAGTTATATCAAAGGGTGTTTCCTCAGGGTCAAGGATCAACTGTATCTCTTTGGCAATACCCAAAGCGGTAACAACATACAACCCGACATTACCGACCCGTATTTTTATCAGTTCGATTTGCCCACGCTCACTTGGAAGCGCTTTCGCCATGTCCAAAATGAACTGAAGAATTTTCATACGGAAATCGTGCTTTACACAAAAGATTTCAGTGTAGCAATCGACCAGATCAATGCCATTCTGATCAACAACAAAACCTTAGAATATCTTGTTGTATCCAGAGAAGAGCTCGGCATGAATGCAACATACCAGAACATTTCAATTCACGAGAATTCCCTGTTGTTTTCCAACGATATCCATCATCTCAGTAGCGAAAATCTGCCCGGAATCGACCTGATTTCATTTTGGAATAAACACAAATCGAAAGCCATAAAATTCAATTTAAATCCTTCTCTTTACGAGCAATACCCTAAAATGGCTTTGATTTTTGCCCTCTTTTTTCTGGGGTTGATTTTGATCTGTGTCTTTTTACTCTTAAAAAATCGCATCAAAAACAAAAAACCTACACCACTGATTCAACGAATTTTGGAACACAATGAAAAAACATTGAGTACCGAAGAACTGGATCAATTGTTGGGAATCAATCACATGGAGGTGGAAAGTCGGAAGGCGAAACGACATCGAATATTGGCACAAATTGAAGTGGCCTCCCCGGGATTGATCAAACGCATCAAGGATGAATCAGACAAACGTAGGTTTGTTTACTACGTCAGCAAAGACTAATCAAATCGCAGAATTCCCTTTCCAACTGTCGATTATCATCGGTTGTTACCAATTTGTTACCAATTTCAGGGGGTCGGTTTGTGATATTCGTCACACAAGTTTTCCTGTTATGTTTCTTTCGATTTCCCTCTCCGATTCCCTCATTTGGGCCATGTACATCCTACTGTGGAGTGGTTGTTTTCTTGGTTTACTTGCAACGCTCAAAATCGCAAAAGCCACCCAATGGATTCATACATTCTCCACCAAAACTTTGGCCATTCTTTCAGTCATCCTCATCCTATCATCAACCTTTGGCATATATGCCTTTGAGGAGAAACTGATTCACGCGTCAGCATCGGGTGAATGGAAATTTGGTGACGATGGCAAAAACCTTCTCCGAATAGATTGCCATGGCAGCACCTATCAAATCAAAGAATCCAATACAAAATCGTTCATCGGAAAGATTACTGCGCTCACCAAAGACAATTCGACGAACCATTATTACCTCTATCTGCTCGGATACCCCAATGAGATGTCGTCTACCATGGTGACCTTCGCCCCCTTGCATTCGCCAAAAATTCATCTGAAAAATGGGGCTGTGCCTTGCAAATAGGACAAATTCCCGTTCCAATAAGCACACGTTGATTGTTACCTTTGAAACATGTTACATCCTTGGGTGATTGCAGTGCAATCTCAATTTCAAACGGCTTCCAACCCAATCGCTTCAAAAGCCATGGCCGCCTACATGAAAAACCATTTTCCGTATTTGGGCATTTCATCGCCGCATCGCAGCTCATTGCTAAAACCCTTGTTGGAAAAAGGAATATGCCCATCTCACTCAGAACTGCCGCTGATCTGTAAACAATTGTGGTCGTTGCCAGAAAGGGAATACACCTATGCCGCCTTAAGTCTGTTATCGAAAATGCAAAGGCAACTTACGCCAAACGACATAGATTGGATATGCGCACTGATCACAGAAAGAAGTTGGTGGGATTCTGTAGACACCCTTGCCGGAGGCATCTTGAGTTCGGTGGTTGTGAGAAACCCCGATTGCCTCTGGGATCAATTTGCAAAGCACATCGAAAGCGACAATTTCTGGTTAAATCGCACTGCAATCATCGTTCAGCTTCGCTGCAAACATCAAACCGACACGCGATTCTTGGAAACTGCCATTTTACCGCACCTGGCAAATAAGGAGTTCTTTCTACGAAAAGCCATCGGCTGGTCGCTCCGTCAATACGCCAGAACAAATCCCCAATGGGTGATTGATTTTGTAAATCAGCACAGCAGTCAGCTGAGTGGCTTATCCAAACGCGAAGCATTGAAACATCTTTGAGCACCCCGCGTTCCTAAAAATCAAAACCCTCGCCAAAAACTGAAGGGACGATCCACACATATTCTAAAATGCACTTTACCTATTCGGTCTCTTTTCGAGAGCTTAAAACGCGAACAGAATATTCTTGTATTTTCTTATCGCGGTTCAATTTCAGCGTAACCAATTGATTTGCATAATAATGCGTAACAATCGTCTCTGTTTTAAATAACCGTATTTTCCCTTTTTTCTTGGGCACTTCGATTTCTTTTTTGACTTTTCGATGGGAATCCAACTGATATTTACAAGCATAAGACCCGCTGCTGTCTTTGGAAACAGAGAACGTTGCCGTATCGATTGTGATCTCCTCTTCTACCACCCCTTCTTGATTTTTTTGAAACAAATCGTACAAATCTGCTTTATTGATTTGCGTTTTATCCATGAAGCGCGGTGTAGACTCATCAAAGTACGACAACAACTCTTTGTGTTCCCCTGTCGCGAAAAGCTCGTAAAAGGTCTGCAAATAGGCAATTAACATCGATTTCTCCTCCGGTGTCACCAAGGTTGTCAGCATATTTTTTGCGGACTGAATGTAAACCCCGTTGGGATGTGCCGCAATATATCCTTGCAATGCTTCCAAGCTCCCTTCGCGAAGGGCAAAATCAAAATCGAACGAATCGATCATCAATTTGGCATCTTCGATATGCATACCTCCGGCCGCTTCCATGGCCAACAAATACCTACCCAAATTGGATTTGTCAGGGGGATTTAGCGCTGAATTCCAAAGTTGTTCGTCCTTTTCATAGAGTGCTTTGAGTGCTTCGCGAGCCATCGATCCAAACTTGCCTTTGGGGAACTTCTCTAAAAAATGCTGATACGCAGGAATACTTGCCTCTTGATTTGCCTCTGACCAGGCCGCCTGTTCCTGACTAAAACTCTGGTAATATGCCACCATGGCAACAATTCCGGCAATAAAAACGATGACAATGAGAATCCACAAAGATTTTCCTTTCGATTTCGCCTTTTGAGTTTTTTTGTCAATCTGTTCGATGATTGCTTGCGCTTCGGCCGACTCTCCCATCAGTTGAATCACCTTTTTTGCTTCATCGTACGCCTCGTCCCGTCTACCCTTTTCAAAATACTGCTGGGCTTTGGCGAGTGCTTTCAAGCCCATTTGATGTTTGATTTCTTTGGCGAGTGCGATATTACTTTCCGAAGCATCTAACTCCAACGCTTTGCGAATCAATATGTTGGCTTCGTAAATTTCTCCCAAGGCTAAAGCCGCCTTTGCTTTGTTGTGAAGCAGTTGTGCGGGAT
The DNA here is from genome assembly GCA_964654675.1 of uncultured Bifidobacterium sp. Taxonomy (GTDB): domain Bacteria; phylum Bacteroidota; class Bacteroidia; order NS11-12g; family UBA955; genus UBA955. The sequence goes on from CAZZKP010000117.1 coordinate 5,222, forward strand.
TGGGCTGATGCGAAGGCTCAGAATGACCCATGTGATTGGGTTGAAACAGAGGATCCGGCGAATCACCAACATTCATGAGGTAAAATTACGAAGCGATGGCGAGAGAGTCAATATGGATTCAACAAACTAATCAACAAAAGAAAGGGGCGCCCCTCGGGCGCCCTTCCTCGTAGCAAACTAACTATTCACAAACTATCAATTTGAAATAGTAATCTTTTCCGTGGCCACACTTACACCGCTCTGTACACGAACCATGTAAACACCCTCACTCAAATCTCGAGTGTCAACATTTACCAATCCGTTGTTTTGTACCTTCATCTCTTTCACAACTGCGCCACTCATGTTAAATACAACGATATTCACTTCAGCACCAAATGATTCTGTCATTGCCACGTTAAAGTTGCCTATCGCTGGATTTGGGTAGATCGCCACACCAGCAGTCGCCAAGCTCTTTGCTGATGCACGATTCATTACCACCGTTTTGGTTGCACTGCATTCGCAACCTGTAGATTTTGTTACAGCGTACATTGTAACCAAATAACTACCGTCTTTTAAGAAGTTGAATTGAGCCGTTGGGCCATTCTGTTTTCCTCCATTTTGAATTACCCAAGTGTAAGTTACTGTTCCTTGAGCTCCCACAGAACCTGATGAGTTCATTGGCTCGAACTTCATTCCGTGGTAACCAAAAGCGTAATCTGGAGTGGCTTGGAAATCACAAGTCTTTGGACCTTCGTTGATGGTTATCTGACGGGTAAATGAATCCAAACATCCTCCGGCAATCTTCGCTTTCAATGTTACATTGTAAGTAGTTGTCGCTGTTACGTTATAAGAATGCACGGGATCACTCTCTATGGAAATGCTATTGTCACTGAAATCCCACTCATAACTAATATCTCCTTGTGCCCAGGTGGTACTGTTGTTGAATATCATGGGTTGACCTGCACACACATCAAGGGCACTAAACGATGCCTTGGGCTGGATTAGCACTTCCAATGATTTTGTCGCCGACGAAGAGCAACCATTATCCAAAGAAATGGTCAATGTTGCTGTCTTGGGTCCCAATGATCCCC
>CAZZKP010000118.1:0-6260 GCA_964654675.1 uncultured Bifidobacterium sp.
GCTACTTGCTAAACAACAATGATATCATAGCCGGATGTATCAAAAAAGACAGACAGGCGCAAAAGTCTCTCTACGAGAAATATGCTGCCAAAATGTTTGGATTTTGCTTGCGATACTCTAACAGCCGCGCTGATGCTCAGGATTTGTTACAAGATGGTTTCATTAAGGTCTTTGACAGCATTGCTACCCTAAACGACACTTCTCAATTGGAAGGATGGATGACGAGAATCTTCATCAATCTGGCCATGTCGAGATTCAGAAAATCTGCCCGCGGCCCCGTTATGGTGGAAGTGGTTGATGTTCTGGATGAGACGTCTGGTGAAACCACAACAGTGGATGAGCCAATGGATGTCAATGAAGTGCTCGCCTGTTTGATGGAGCTCCCAGAGAAATATCGCATCGTGATCAACATGTATGCCATTGATAAACTCTCTCACCAAGAAATTGCTGATGTATTGGGAACCAGCGTATCAAATAGTAAGAGCCTTTTGTTTAGAGCCCGCGTGATGCTCAAAGATTTAGTTGAAAAACAAAGAAACAAGGACACTGGAAAACAGTAACAAACATATCGACAATTGGTTAAGCCAGCAGTTTGAGGATTTTACCCCGAATCCCGAACCTGCGCTATGGCAGTCGATAGATGCCTCCCTTGACCGCAGAGAACGCCAGCAAAAATTCATATGGTATTGGCTGGTTGCTGGCGTTCTGTCATTAGTGGTTGCGGGATCGCTGTTTCAGTGGAATAAGATAAAGCCTGCTCAAACAGCGAAAAATCATTCAAACGTCTACGTTCAATCAAATCCCCAAGCTCAACAGAAATCCGAGGTTCAATCGAATTTCAATACCCAGTTGAACACCCATTCTCAGTCGAATCCTCAAATGGAGTCCTCAGCGCTTTCCTCAAAGACAGCTCCATCGCAGAAACAATATCCTCAAAGCAAAAACCCCATTGTGGCGCCGTTGACCCTCAGTCAAGCCATTGGATTGAGTGATCCAAGTCCAGTTCAAGCCCTGGCTGATAATGCCGCGGGTGAAATTCCTGCAATGATCGATGTGAATCCATTTGGTATCGAATCTACAGAAATAGGTGTTGCGGCGAATCCGAATTCTGTTGTTCCTGCCTCTACCGATATCTTGGGTTGGTCGGTTGCCAAGAAGTTAGACAAAATGTTGGGTCGTTGGATGATTGAAGCTGGGGCAGACGCAAACCAAACGGGTCTGATGTATCGCAGCACTGCGGCGTTGTCAAATTACGTACACAAAAATTATTTCAATCACATGAGAGATGGCGAATTCGCCCTGAGTGCAGGTCGATTCAATGTGTCTACTGTGTATCAAATATCGAAAAACCACGCGGTGAAATTGGGTGTTGCTTACGCCGAAAATCGCACTCTGCAGCGCTTCGATTTTAGAGATAGTATGCCCGCTACCGTTGTGCCGGGCAACAAACCTGACGCATTGGGTTATTATCCGATTTTTGGGTATTTGGGTTTGGGTCCTCAAGTGAAATTTAATTCTCAGACGACCTATTCGATGATTTCTGTGCCATTTGGGTATGTTGGGTATTATCCATTGTCGAACCGTTATTCGATGACACCGGAAATTTTGTTACAAGCCAACAGGTTGTCAGTATCGGCAGGTGCACAGACGTTGGATTATCAAACATTGTTACAAACTGCGCAGCAGGCCACCAACTTCAGAAAATTGATTTGGGGAGCTCGTTTGGCCGTGGGTGTTGAAAAACGACTCAGTTACAGTCATGCCATTGGATTGCGATTCAATGCTCAGTCAATGTTAACCTCAATGTACGTCCCCAATGCGGCTTTACAGCCCAGGGGTTGGTCATTGGGATTGTCAGCACATTATTCATGGAGAATTCAATAAAGTGAAGAAAAAGTGTTTTATATGGTATAAATTGCATGGGATGAGCGTTCAGTCTTTGTTGACAGTACTATGCATCCTGTGTGTTTCCGCGAAGGCACAGGTGTTGCAGCCATTGGGCTCGGGTTTACCCGCTCGGGTTGTAGCATCTTATGCCGCGGGGAAAGAATATTTGGCACTTTTCGAGGAAACGTCAACAGCGGAAATTAACGATTTTACGATGGCTCGCTGGAACGGTGTGAGTTGGAGTTATTTCCCCGGTTTAACGACACCTTCACCCGTTAAAACGGTCAAAGGAACCTACAATTTCCATTCAATTGCTTTATATCATGATACGATGTACGCCGCGGCCTATATGGTCAATGCAGAACGTGATGCTGATATCCCCGTGAGTCATTTATACAAATGGAATGGTGTGAAATGGGTGGCGGAAATTGGTGTGGTTGACACCAGGAATAACGGAATTATTGCGATGACGGTCTTTGACGACAAGTTGATTGTGGCAGGGTTATTTGACAATACAGTGAATGGAAATCCCGTTCAGAATATTGCAGCCTACAACGGAAAATCATGGTCGTACTTGGGTAACAGTGGAACGGCCCAAGGCACCGATGGAGTGATTCGGACGCTTGCCGTTGTGGGGAATCGATTATACATCGGTGGGGATTTTCAGACTTTTGCGGGTTCAAGTACCGGGAATATCGCATATTATACAGCTGCCAATGGCGGTTGGGGAGGCGTAGGTAGCCCTTTCAAAGGCGAGGTATTGGAGTTGGGCGTGTTTAACAATAAAATTGCGGCATTGGGAAAAAATGCCACGGGAGATAAACAGATTTCCATCTTTCAAGGCACTTGGGCCAGTCCAATTGGTTTTGATTCGTTCAGCGTAAGTTCACCCACAACGCTTATGGGTGCGGGAACCGACTTGTTAATTGGTGGCTCATTTGTAAAAAATGGAAACGGTACGTCTCTTTTGGTATACGACGGAGCTTCACTCCGCTTTACGGGCAATCGAATCAATGGATCGTTTAATTTGGGTCAGAGAGGCGATGGCGCTTTTATCTGGGGAGATTTCACGGAACTCAATACGGATCTGCAATATTTTTCCAAGATCGAATCCGAGTCAGGGAATTTGTTTGGAGACTTATTTTATGATGTGAATTCCAATTGCTTAAAAGATGACGCCGAAATCGGTTTATCGAACCAGTTGGTAAGAATGGTGAACAAAGTGTCGGGGACAGTATATTTCGCCGTTACCGATTCTAGTGGACATTTCACGATGGCCATGCCAGCGGGGGATTATGATTTATCAACCAATCCCGGAAAACATTTATATGGCGTTTGCTTGGGGAATAACACGGCCAGAATAAGAAAAGGGGTTTACAGTTATGTGAGTTTGGGATATTATCAATTGCCATCCATTGTGGATGTTCAGTTGGGCATGAATGCAATCATTCCGGCAGGGTCAAAAGCAGGAGATGAGGTGAAAGTGATTGTAAAAATTTCCAACCACGGGGGCACACCTGTAACAAACGGTACAATACATATCCAACACGGTTCTGATATTACAGCGTTTCAGTCGGTGCCGATGCCGGACAACTACGCAAACAATGAAGCCATTTATTCCATTAGCAATTTGCCAGCTTTTGGTGAACAAAATATTGTCATCTCAACATCAATTCCTTCCAATGCACAAAATGCGGACGATTTCAAATTTACAGTGAAATCGGGAACAGGATTAACCCAAAAAGATGCGGATGTAATGGACAATGCGGATACTGTGCATTTAAGTTTAAGTCGTAGAGGTGGGATGGTGACCGTGCAGAAATCAAATACAGAGGAAGGTGCGGTGGATTATCGACAAAAACAGTGGGAGTATCGCGTTGATTTTAGAAATGTGAGTGGTAGTTTAGTGAAACGCGTGGTTATGGTGGATACGTTGGACGCCAATTTGCCACTGTCACGTTTGGTGCTGACGTCTTTTTATCCAAACAAGGCAAACTACTGTATTGAGCAGGGTAGAGTGTTGGTGGTTGATTTTCCTGAAGCAAACTTGAGTTCTTTTGAAGCCAACCCAATAAGCAGCGTTGGATATGTAATGTATCGTGTAGAAACCTACCAGACATTGCCTTTGAAAACGGTGATTAATAATGTGGCCATGGTAGATTACGATAGCAAATGGCAGGCGACATCAAAGAATTGTGCTGTGACGTTGGTGGATAAAACGGCGGCGGTAAAAGTGATAAAGGGGGGTTTTGGTTTGTATCCAAATCCGGCATCAAATCAATTGAATGTTTTGGGGTTGGGTGCTTTCAGAAATTGCACATGGCAATTGGTTTCAATGACCGGCGGTTTAATGCTAAACGGACAAGTGACCGCAGATACGATTTCGATTCCAGTAAAAGATGTTGCAGCGGGAATTTATACCTTGCGCATTGGCAATGCTACAGCATTGGTTCAAATCCAACACTAATTGGTATAGTATTTTTTGGAAAAGCGGTACAAGTTGAATTGACCGGTTGTTAATTCTATGGCAATTTCTTCCTTTAATTGATTCAGCGGAATACGTTTCATTTTTTGGCGCTGTATCAATCTAAAAGCGCGCTCGGCAAACAATGTACTGAGATTTTGTACGTTGTTTTGGGTTTCTAAGTGCTGAGAAATCGCATCGCTTAGGGCTTGAATCCCTTTGGCATCAGTAGCTACGGTATTGATGACTGGAATCTCGTAGCCATCTTTTCCCATTTTGTTGTGGGCCAATTTTTTTAGGTGGTTGGCGAAGGCATCTGCCCCCTCTCTGTCGCTCTTGTTTACAACGAAAATATCCGCGATTTCCATGACACCGCTTTTCATTGTTTGCACTTCATCGCCACTTTCTGGTACGGTAACAACCAGTGTAGTATCTGCGATGCCCGCTATTTCGATTTCGCTTTGTCCTACACCTACTGTTTCGATGATGATTCGATCAAATTTTGCATGCTTTAGGATGTCGCAGACCTCAATAATACTCGCGCTAAGGCCACCCAAAGAACCTCTGGCTGATAAGCTGCGAATAAATACTTTGGGGTCAAGGAAAAGCCCTGGCATGCGCAGCCGATCACCCAATAACGAACCTAAGTTGAATGGTGAGGAGGGGTCCACAGCGACAACCGCAGTTTTTAATCCGATGGCGCTCCAATGGATTACCAATGCATTTACCAAACTGCTTTTTCCGGCACCTGGAGGTCCGGTTACGCCAACGATCGGACAGTTGCCTTCGAGTTGTTCCAACAATTCCATGGACTCCGGATGTTGGTTTTCTACCCAACTTATGGCTCTGGCGATGGCTCTCTCGTTGCCCGCGGCGATTAAGGTTGGAGTAGGGATGATTGGCATGTCACGAAGATATTAAAATAGACTGATACCCCATTTATTTCTGTGCTCTTGCAAACGGAGTTGCGTGCAGAGGGGTGAATTGATTTTTCTTGAATTTCTCGTGTCCGGCCATGGCCACCATCGCAGCGTTGTCCGTGCAATATTCAAAGGCGGGAATACAAACTTGCAGGCCTTTTTCGGTGCCCAAAATTCCAATGGCTTCCCGCAATCCACTGTTTGCAGAAACACCACCACAGAGTCCAATACTGGCTGGCTTGTACATTTGAATTGCCTTGGTGAAACGCTTCGTTAAGCTCAAAATGATTTGGTGTTGATACGATGCGCAAATATTCGGCAACTCTTTGTTTATGAAGTCGTTGTCGATTTTTACATTGTCTCTGAGGAAATATAAAAGTGAGGTTTTTATGCCAGAAAAACTAAAGTCCAATCCTTGTGTTTGGCTGTCAGGGAATTTGAATTTGTTTGGGTCGCCTTGTTTTGCATATTGGTCGATGAATGGTCCACCAGGGTACCCCAAATTGAGCAGTTTCGCCGCTTTGTCAAATGCTTCACCCGCTGCATCGTCTTGGGTGGTCCCAACAATTTTCATATCGTCGATGCCGTTGACAAAAATGATTTGTGTGTGTCCACCACTCACCAAAAGGCAGAGCATGGGAAGTTCTACATGGTGGTCAATAAACAACGCCGCTACGTGTGCTTCAAGGTGATTTACTCCGATCAGAGGGATGTTGTTGGCGATGCAAATTCCTTTGGCCACGTTGGTTCCAACAAGCAGAGATCCCATAAGTCCGGGGCCTTGTGTAACAGCCACTGCATTGATCTCATGGATGGAAATTTTCGCTTTCTCTAGGGCCAAATGAACGACAGGTATGATATTGCTTTGGTGTGCGCGGGAGGCCAATTCTGGTACCACACCCCCGTATTGTTCATGTACTTTTTGGCCGGCCGTTACGTTGGCAAGGATTTTGCCATCGCAGAGTATCGCCGCTGCTGTATCATCGCAA
>CAZZKP010000119.1:0-6257 GCA_964654675.1 uncultured Bifidobacterium sp.
AGGCCATGGCGATGGATTGGGTGTAATTTATTTCATTAATTTTCTTTCATTTAGGGAGTGTTATACTTCCACAATTGATTAATTTGCAACAATGGCAAATCAAAACTGGTTCGATTTCGAAAAAGATATTGTTGAGTTGATGGATCAACTCGAAAAAGCCAAGGATACTCACGAAAAGGGTAAGCTTGATATGTCCGATACGGTTTCCACATTGGAGTCCAAGGTGGAAGAGTCGAAGAAAGCGATTTATTCCCATTTAACGGGTTGGCAAAAAGTCCAAATCAGCCGTCATCCAGACAGGCCGTACACATTGGATTATATTGAAAATATTGCGACAGATTTTATCGAATTGCATGGTGATAGACATGTGAAAGATGACAAAGCGATTGTGGGGGGATTTGCCAATATTGATGGCAAGCCATTTATGATTATCGGCCAGCAAAAGGGAAGAAATACCAAACAACGTCAGTTGCGAAATTTTGGAATGCCAAATCCAGAGGGTTATCGCAAAGCATTGCGTTTGATGAAAATGGCGGAGAAATTTAATGTTCCGGTATTGACATTAATCGACACGCCGGGTGCGTCGCCGGGATTGGAAGCAGAAGAGCGCGGACAGGGAGAGGCAATTGCACGTAACTTGTTGGAAATGAGCGTATTGAAAGTCCCTGTTATTTGTGTTGTAATTGGTGAAGGTGCCAGTGGAGGTGCTTTGGGCATTGGGGTTGGAGATAGAGTATTGATGATGGAGTATACTTGGTACAGTGTGATCAGTCCAGAAAGTTGTTCGAGCATTTTGTGGCGCACATGGGAGATGAAAGAAAGAGCAGCGGAAGCATTGAAATTGTCTGCAACGGATATGTTAGCAAATGGATTGGTAGATGGCATTGTTCCCGAACCTTTGGGCGGTGCGCATCATGATCCAGAAATGGCATTTGTCAATTTAAAGGCTGCCGTTTTAGACAATTTATCACAATTGGAACACATGGATCCCGAGGAGAGAATTCAGCAACGCATTGCGAAGTTTTCTCAGATGGGTGTGGTCGTTAATGGTTGATTTTCCTCGTAAGGGAACAAGGTTTTATGCATCTGAGAAATCACCATGAAAAATCGGATAACAACCCTTTTTAATATTAAGTATCCCATCATTCAGGGTGGTATGATTTGGTGTAGCGGTTGGGAATTGGCAAGTGCGGTTTCCAATGCAGGGGGGTTGGGATTGATAGGCAGTGGAAGTATGTACCCTGAGGTTTTACGAGGTCATATTCAAAAGTGTAAGGCGGCCACATCCAAGCCATTCGGTGTAAATGTGCCTTTGTTATATCCGGACATAGATAAACATTTAGATATCATTGTGGAGGAAGGCGTGAAAATTGTTTTCACGAGTGCGGGCAATCCAGCAAAATATACAAGTTGGTTAAAAGAGCGAGGTATTACTGTGGTGCACGTGGTTGCAAATACCAAGTTTGCCAAAAAATGTGAAGAAGCGGGTGTTGATGCCATTGTGGCAGAAGGTTTTGAAGCGGGTGGTCATAACGGTCGTGAAGAAACGACCACCATGTGTTTGATTCCCATGATTGCTGATGCCACAAAATTGCCGGTGATTGCTGCGGGCGGAATTGGATGTGGCAGAACGATGGCGGCCGCATTTTGTTTGGGTGCTGAGGCTGTTCAGGTGGGAAGTCGTTTCGCCGCCTCTGAAGAAAGCAGTGCTCATATATCGTTCAAAGAACAAATCATACAAGCCAAAGAGGGTTCAACCCAGCTCACGTTAAAAGAGATTACACCTGTCCGATTGCTCAAAAATGCATTTTATGAGCAAGTTGAAGGCGTTTACGGGCAGGGTGGCGATGTTGAAGAGTTGAAGGCGCTTTTGGGTCGGGGACGTGCAAAAAAGGGTATGTTTGAGGGAGACATGGAAGAAGGGGAATTGGAAATTGGACAGATCAGCGCGCGATTGGATCATATTGAAAAGGCCGGTGATATTGTAAATTCTATGATGTTAGAATTTGGTCAAGTGATAAAAGGATTGCAAGGAGTAGCGTTTTAACAAAACAGAATGGATCAAGATAATTTGCAGCCTTGGAAAGTAATTTATTGTGCCAGTAGGCAGGAAAAAAAGGTAGCTTTATATTTTGAACAGCGCCAAATCGAATATTACTTGCCTTTGGTAAAGACACTGAAGCAGTGGAGTGATAGGAAAAAATGGGTAGAAATGCCTTTGTTTAATGCTTACATTTTTGTTCGACCTACTGATTTACAGCGCGATTTGGTTTTACAAATTCCCGGAGTGGTTAAGTATATCAGATACAATTCAAATGATGCTTTGGTCAATCACGAACATGTGGTGTTGTTGCAGCGACTCATTGAGAAAGGATATCAAATTCAGCAACACGATTTAACCACAAAACTGGAGCCCGGCGATTTGGCTTTGGTATTGGATGGACCATTCAAAGGCCAAGAAGTGGAAGTACATTACACCGAAGACGAAACTTTTGTGATTGTATCGGTGGAGGGATTTTCCAACAGTTATAAGGTAAATTTACCGCGAGAAGTATTAAAATTGAATAAAAAACGCAAGGAGCGCGACAAAGCACTATGGTAGGAAATACAATTTTATTGCTTTCACCTCACACTGATGATGCCGAATTGGGCTGTGGCGCTACCATTAGCAAGTTGGTTCGCCAAGGAAAAACCGTTTATTATGCGGCATTTAGTGCATGCGAACAAAGCGTTTTAGAGAGTTTTCCAAAGGATATTCTTATTCACGAAGTCAAAGAGGCTACCGCAGCCTTGGGCATCAAACCGGAGAATTTATTTTTGTTTCGATACGAGGTTCGGACATTCAATTATCGACGTCAGGAAATATTGGATGATTTGATCAAATTGAGGGAGACGTTGAAGCCGGATACCATTTATATGCCTTGTTTGCACGACATACATCAAGATCACAAAACTATGGCTGAGGAGGCATTACGGGCGTTCAAATTTGGCAATGTGTTGAGTTATGAATTGCCTTGGAATAATTTGAATTTCAATACAGCAGCGTTTGAAGTTGTGAGTGAAGATGATGCGCAAAGTAAAGTCAATGCATTGTCGAAATACAAAAGTCAGGCGCACCGACCCTATGCCAATGAAGAGTTTTTGAGGAGTCAGTTGCGTATGCGTGGCGTTCAAATTTCTCGTCGTTATGCCGAAGCCTTTGAGGTAGTTCGGATGATTTCAGAATAATTCGCTCATGGAGAACAATCTCAAATCGGGTGGTCGTCCCCAGGGGGCATTAACTTGGTTTGCGGGATTGGTGATTTTGGTTGTGGTGCTTGCCGCGGGCTTGAGGTTTATGGATTTGTTTTCATTGCCATTAACGAACGATGAAACCTCGGCGTTGATGCGTTTGAATGCAAATTCAGTATCTGAACTTTTGGGGACGGTGGTTTGGAATGACGGCCACCCAATGTTGGTTCAAGTGTTTTTATGGTATTGGACAAAATGGCTTGGCACGGCAGTTTGGGTGGTAAAATTGCCATTTTTGCTGTGTGGTTTGGGTTCAGTGGTTTTGATGATTCAAATTGGAAAGCGGCTTGGCGCGGCATGGGCTGGGTTATTGGCTGCAGCGATGCTGGCAACATTGCAGTTCCCTTTGATGTACAGTGAGATTGCGAGACCCTATGCACCAGGATTGTTGCTTTCCTTGTGGGCCTTTTACGTTTGGTTGAGATGGATAGAGGTTTGTACCGTGGAAGTTGCGGGGATTCATCAATGGGCAAAACCCTTGATTTTTTTGTCGATTGCAGGGTATTTGGGCGCATCAAATCATTACTTCAATGCATTGATATTGGCCCTATTGTTTGTTTCTGGATTGTTGATTTTGCCACGAAAAAGATGGATTCGTTATCTGTGGCCTTGGATGTTGGGTGTGGCTTTGTACCTGCATCAGATGGGCATATTTCTGCATCACTTGCAGGTGGGAAGTCCGGGTTGGTTGAAGGTCCCAACGATTCACACTTTGTTTAAGCATTTTATGTATTGTTTAGGCTATTCACTTTGGCCCATTCATCTTTGGTTGCTGGGTGTTTTGTTGGGCGAGTTGATCCAAAGACGCAAGATCAAGTGGTTGGGATTTGATGAAACACTGGCCGGATCTCAGGTCATTCCCACAGGATCTATCGACAAAAGATCGGATTTGGGTGATAGGCAGCACAAAAGAGCGATCAATCGAGTGATTTGGCTTTTGTATTTGGGGCCATTGGCCATTGCTTTCTTCTATTCTGTTTTCAGGGCTCCAGTCTTTCAGGATTCGGTGTTGTTGTTCTCATTTGGTTTTGGCTTGCTGGGTTTTGCTTTGTGGGTGGATCGCAAGATGTTGAGTTTACCCGTGAAATCGACTTGGGTCATCCTCACGTTGTTGGTCAATTTGTACGTCTTGCTTGAAGTTCGAAATCATAGGGAGAATTTTAACAATCAATCGTATGATGCTGCGGTTAAAACCCTGATGCGATGGAAAGTGGTAGGCGATGTATCGCCCGGTGATGCGATGTGGGTCTATGGATTTGAACCGTTTTTCATGGAATATCATGCGAGGGAATTGGGTTGGGACCGTGTTAGGTGGCAGAAAAGGGGGGGTGATTTGCAATATTTTAGGGATGAGTCGGTGGATTATGCCTCGTTCCGAAAAAAGTTGGCTATGGTGAAGGGCGATGATTTTTACTATTTAAATATGGTGGGGATGGATCCCATGTTGCGGGTTTGGATTCAGCGTGCTTTTCCAGTTTTACGTCGGGAATCGATGGGGGCGGGTTATCATATCATGCATTTTTCCAAGTTTGGCGCGGGCCTTGTAGATTCTGGTCTCTTGCGAGATAGGGTATTACCTATGTATCGTGGACGGCTTGCGTTGCGGGGCGACATCGATTCAAGTCAATACAGGCAAGTGTTGGGTGTTTCAATGGATTCATTGGGCGATCAGCGATATAGTGCGGAGTTTGTGGCGTTGGCTCTGTTAGAATTGGATACGCAGATGCTTGGAGCCAAGGATTTACGCTTGGTTGTGATGATAAAAAACGGGGCTGGTGAGACCCTTAGATATTTGGATCAAGGGTTGGGTAATATGGGTTATCAACTGTCCGATGTGGAGGTTTTGGATGGTGGAAGGTGCAGGGCGAATTTATTATTGGCGGGCAGATTGGTTGATGTGGATTGGGCTGGCGAAGGAATGGAAGGCAAAGGAGTATTCCGAGGAATCGGAACGTCTCTGGCATCAAACATCAATCATTTTGTAAGTAGGGGATATGACATGCAGGTTTTCATCGACAATTCGGGTAGAAAGCCAGTTGCGGTGAAATTTTTGGGCATTGATTTTTGGCGGGGAAATGGATGGGTGTATGGATTGGTGAATCCAGTGATTCCGTAAAAGTGGACATTTGATTGCGGTTCAGGAATTGGGGATGGGTAGAATGCGGTTATTTGATTAATTTCGCAACCAATGGGAATCCTATCACAAGTGATTTTTGCTCTGATTTTGGGCGTTGGAAGTTGGATCTTTGCCGGACGTGTAAAGTTCATCCGCAGGAACATTTTTTTGGGAAAAAAGCAGGATTTGTCGGATAATCCGGCGGCGCGATGGAAGCAGATGGCGTGGGTTGCGATGGGTCAGAGTAAAATGGTTCGCAGGCCGATTGCGGGGTTTTTTCACATTTTGATTTATGCGGGCTTCGTGTTGATTAACATAGAAGTATTAGAAATTTTGATTGATGGATTGTTGGGCACACACCGATTTTTTGCTCATTATTTGGGTAGTATTTATGATGTAGCGATAGGATTTTTTGAGATTTTGGCTTTGGGTGTTGTGGTTGCTTGTGTGGTTTTCTTAGGACGTCGTTTCGTTACTAAGGTACCTCGTTTGCAAATGCCGGAGTTGAAGGGATGGCCGGTGAAGGACGCCACAATTATTTTGGTGGTGGAAATTGTGCTGATGGGAGCTTTGTTGAAGATGAATGCGGCGGAGCAAGTCTTGGTTGGCAGGGGGTTGATGGAGGGTCATGGTAGTTTCCCGGTGAGTCAGTATTTGGTGGGATTTTTTGATGGATTCAGTGACGGATCGGTGCATATGATTGAGAGGTTGTGTTGGTGGTTCCATTTTATTGGCATTGTTGTGTTTTTGAACTACGTGACATACAGCAAGCATTGGCATATCATCATGAGTTTTCCTAATGTGTATTACACGCCATTGAAGCCGAAGGGTGAATTGGAGAATTTGGGTT
>CAZZKP010000120.1:0-6197 GCA_964654675.1 uncultured Bifidobacterium sp.
CGACAGATTCTTCGAGGCAGGAATACCCCATTTCAAAATGGTTTTTAGCGCTTAACGCGAGACCACAAATCGAGCTGTAACTGCACCCGATTTAAGGAAATACACCCCGGGGGTCAATCCAGAGACATCCATGCCAAAATCCCATCCGCTGGCAGATTTACCCAAAAGTTTCAAGTTTGAATTTGTGGCTACTTCATCTGTGTTTTGAGACATCGGAACCATTTGCGATAGAATGCAATTCCCCAAACCATCAAAGACCGACAATGTTTCTCCGGCCATCAGGTTAACATTTCGGATCCAAAGAAAATCTTCAGCGGGTACAGGATAAACCAAAATTGACGGACCAAAAGACTTTTCCAAATCAGGATTTGTAGACACCATGGCATCGGTAACAAAATCCCACGATGCGCTGTATTTTCTGGAGTTTTTATTGCCCATCGCTAGCACATCCCATTTACACAACTTATTGGCAGGCAAATCACTCACCCATACCCAAGTGGAGTCCGTGAAGTTCTGATAAAGCAATTTACCGGTCGTTTTTTCATACACTGTAATCAAATATTGGTTTGCACCTGGCACTTGATTCCAAACAAATTTCGACTTTTTAGAATCCACGTTGAGGGCACCCTTGGAGGGACTTCTTAAAATGGGTGGAGCCATTTCCGTCACCTGGGTGATTGAGAAAGGGACTACTGTGGACCAAACCCCTTTTGACCGTGAGTTGATGTATCGAACCCTAAAAAAATACCCACCCGGGGCAGATACGGGCAAATCACCTGTATTGCCACCACTGGCTGAGATAAAAACACCATCCAAATTGGTAAAAGCCAAATCCTTAGCCACTTGAAACTCCATTTCGGCCGATCCCGATTTCCCGGCAATCGTGTATGGAACAGACTCAGCAAAACTCTGACCCGAGCCCGGAGCCCAAATGGTTGGAACGATGGTATTCGTTATCCCATAAATTCTTGGTGTACTCAGTCCATTGGAAGAACGCGCGCTGATCTTGTAATACAAAACTTGATTGTTCAGAATGATATCATTTACCGTTGCACTCATCAAATTGGTTGATAGACTTACGGAAAACGCTTTGGGTGATTTAAACAGCGAATCCACATCACACTGTATGTAATAGCCAGTAACACCGTTCATTGGATAGAAATCGAACTGCTGAGACAAAGAGAAATTCTGATTCATCGTACTGCCTTGCAACTGCCAAAAAATGGATTGGGAGGGCGCACTCCATGGCATCCAATCTGTTCCATTCCCCGTTCGGTAACGAAGGTAGCAATTGCGAAATTTGGCAAAATCGTCGCTTCGAAACGACATATATCTATTGAAATTCTGAGGATTATATGTCGAATCCCATGTCATCAAACGGGCGGAATTGAACTTTCCCGTAGTATCAGCTTGCCACTGCACCACGGTGAGATTTGGACCAAAATTGGCTTGGGCCGTTCGAAACGCGTTTCCTTGACTCGACAGAATTGGCGCAGGTAAAGAGGTATTCGTTGTTAACGTCACAAAGTTTGACCAGGCAGTAATCAATCCGCGGTGCAACACGCGATATCGAATATAATTAACCCCTGGCTTAAGATTGACAGTGGTAAAATACTCAACGGTTTTGAATGAAACCGGGTTGGTAAAAAACGAATCTGAGGCGCGCTGATACTCGTAAAATACGGAAGTATCTGTGTAGTTATTGTAGACATAAATTGCCAAATTCACCGATGGCGCAATTGACAAAGTATTGATTGTTCCGCTGGTATTTTGTAATTGCGCCTTGTATTTGAGTGCAAACGTATGGGTAGGGCCCCAAGCGGCGGTATCTTTTCTTAAAAAATACCTTGAACGCATGTACAGCGTTTTGTTTTGGGGCAAACCCCGCAACCGAACGTACATCGTAGTGTAGTAATTCCCTTCAAATGAGTCATGGGGATAAATTTGGCCCTTTATCAAAGTGGTCGCAAAAGTGGAAGATTCGCTTACCTCATACTGCACATTGGTGGCAGAGAAACTGTATAGATATTCTGGCATTACCGCCGTGTAATCCACGTGCGTTGTGGCATTCTGTTGAGGCAGTGCTTTGTATATCGTAGTAAACTTATTGGTATTGCTCCACACACCAACTTTTCCGCCAAGCCATGCCTTGCTGCGGATGTACCATGTTTGAGCCATCCCAAATTGGATCTTTGGAAGTTTCACACAATTCGAGCACACTTTGTAGTAGGACTTGTAAGATTTTAAACCCACTGTGTTAAACGAGGCAGAGCTATCAATTTCCACCAAAAAAGAGTCCGCCAAGCTGGTATTGATGTAAATATCAATATTCGGCTGAAGAGCAACATTCACCGCATTGTTTGTGGGTGAACCAATGATTGGCTTTCCGGGCTGAGCCAAAATCATTGTGATGGCACTCAAACCCCAAGCAACAATGGCAAAACACCTTTTCATCGTTTTTCCTCCCATGTTAAATTCATTGAAAAATCACTGTAAATCTCCATCCCATTTAGTTGATACATGCAATTTCCACCGCACAATTCGATAAAATGATGGTCGCCATCATGTCTCACAAACAAATCACCCTGTATAAAAATTGCATACGATTTTTTGGCCAATTCAATCGTACCTGTCACCTGAACACCCCCCGCTTCCTCGAGTTGATTCCATGAGTTGTTTTCTAGATTGTAATGGGAATACGTAAAATAGCCTGAATTCTCTTTAAAGATCAACGGAAATGAGAACTTCATCGTTTTCTTGCCATCGGCACTCACAAAATGAAGAACCTCCGCTACACCCAACTCCTTGCCTACATAAAACCATGAATCCCTCAAAACCTGATTAACAGAGGTTGTAAATGCGGGTTTTAATCCACAATTGTTGTATGCATAGGGCTTGTAAAAATTGCCAATGTTTTGTACTTGTCGCAATGAGACCTGTGAAGCAGGCATAGTCTCCATCTTTTCACAAGCCACCATACCAACAAGGACGAAGGTTGAAATTATCAGTTGATATAATATACGAAATTTTTTCATCATTACCTAATTAAAAGACCATTCCGGCGGTGAGATTAAAAGTGAATAACTGTCGGCGAGTATCCACCTGACGCATCTGCAATTCCACTGCATTTTGAAAGTTGTACGTTGGACCTGTAGGCGTTTCCGAATATTGATTGTTGCGGGAAGCCACATTGGACCAAAACAACCACGTCATGCCAAATTGGTAGTCGATAAAGTATGACTTGTCCAAAAAACGCTTATTTCCAACACCCACCAAAACATTAAACCCCTTCACATCGCGAGGCATCACTGCGGGCAATCCAAATCTGAAGGGCTCGAACATACTGTTGTTATTCTCTTGAACAAATACAAGTTGGTTGAATGAGTCTCTAGCCGATACTTTACGAGATTCTCCTCCCGCCGTCACGTACATTCCATAGGGTGCGATGGCTCCTCGTTTTAGAATGTAGCGTTTGATTTGTAATCCAACACTTCGCGTGTATAGTGGTGGAGGATTGCCAAAATCCAATTTTCCATAGTAACTCGCGCTGGACCCCGCGCCGGGACCATCAACTGACAATGTATTCAATTCAAAAGGTACATTGAGAACTCCTGCCGTTGCACGCAGCAAAATTGAATGCTGTCTGTCAATGGTCTGTTCGGCTGTGATTGAAAACAGGGATTGGGTTTTAATGCCATTAAAAAATCCACACGATACTTGTGAACCCAACGCAATCGCGTGTGTTTTTCCCACATACCCCGGATTACCAATGGTTTGTGCGAATACGGATTTTGAGTAAAACAAAGCCAATAAAGCGCAAATTATCGCAGGCAATTTCATCCCTAACTGAGTGAATACCCTCATGACTTCACCACCTTTCTCTTGTTTGATTTCGCCGGTGTTTTGATTTGCAACATGATATCATACAAATGGCTACGCAGAAAATCTCGAGACCAATCGGCGGAATATCGCTGCAGAAATACACCATCCATTTCACCTGTTTTTGGATCAAAAACAAGCACCATAAATTGGAAATTTTTTGCTTTCGTCACTTGCCAATAAACATAATAAGGCAAGGCCGGAAAATACACAATCGCGATGGTCATGTACAGCGCATTAAACTTCCTTGATTCAATCGTATTCACCGCCCCCGCCCATGCCAAATGTCCAATTCGATCTTTGCTCAATTCTGACTTCATCAGACCTGACTGAAAAAGCATCATCGGCGTAAGTCCATTGTTTAATCTCTCTTCCATCCAATCTTGCATGATCGCATAGCGATTCACGTCCAAGGTCGACAAACTGTCGCTACCCATATTTTTCAGGATTTTCAAATCCACGTCCGCCGCCGACGCTGCTGCGTAATAATCGTTTTCAAATGTCTTAGCGATGGATTCATCTCTGATATAATCGCGTGTTTCCTTGCCCCTTCCCGTTTTTTCGAGTTGATCATACCGAGGCGAAAACATCCAAAGACTGTCAACCCCCAGAGATTGCGCATGCAACAATGACTGGTTTTCTGAGGACAGCTTTTTTAATGTCTTCTTCTTTTGCTTTTCTTTACTTGCCTCAACCTGCATTACCAGCGAGTCTTTCGATCTCAGTCTTTTGTAATACAGATACCCACTGTTGTCCGCCAAATCCAAATCAGCAAACGCTTTCGACCATTGGGCTGATCCACCTAACACTGCGTCCTCTTTTTTGATGGAGTAATTGTACATTTCAAATGTGGGAATAGACAGCATCAATTTGATGCAAGAATCAAGCAAACTGCGACGAAAAGCAGAAGTCCCTTTCTTTTTGATGTCAAGTGCGATGCTTCTAACGGACAACACCGCCAATTGCTCCTTTGAAAAACCATTTAACAATACATTTAAATCCTTGGTTTGAGGGGCATTGAGGTTATGGAGATCGTCGAAAAGTCCAAAAGCATTGAGATTCTCTCCATTCGTCTTATGGTGAAGCAGTCCATACCAAGCCATCGCTTTCGCATCGGCAGAAAAAGCCTGATTGGGCATTGCCGTTTCCAAACCGTAGGCCAAATACATGGCATCCACAAAATTCGCCTGCCTGAGATGCGAAATGATATCTTCAACCCAGGCCCTTTGCTGTACGTGAAAGAAATACGCAGAATCGGTACATTTATAAGGGTTCTTCTGCGCCGGCTTATCAAATTCCGAAGCAAATACCTCCTCAACCTTCCTTAGACGATCGATTACATCAGGATGCGTCTTAAATTCAGCCTTGCCATCCTCGGCCTTCGGCAGTTCCGGAAATGATTTGGGCCATGTCATTGTTGCGCGAACATCCATTTTTCCGGGTACGGAGAGATTTTGGGCAATTTCAACATCCGATGGTTGGATCTTCCAATAGTCCGACTCAAACCATTCTTTTTTTACATTCATTGAAAGAAAATGTTCATCCGCATGTTCTAACAACGCAAGTGCATCCAATCCAAAATCAAATCCGTAGCCCGCAGATAGATATAGCTTCATCCCAAGTTGGTCCGCCTCCATCTCGTTCTCCCGTGAATATTGATAAACGGCTTTTACTCGGTCCTCAAAATCGTCGTCGTTCCGCTCATCAAAAAGTCGATTTTTTAGCTTGGCAGACGACAAACTATGTTTTTGGGTAAAGTGCGCAATTTCATGCGACAAGACAAATGCCAGTTCAGATTCGTTGTGCAAATGCGATAGCAAGCCGGTAGTAACAAAAATGTATCCCTGATGCGTACTAATTGCGTTCACCAAATTGGATTTCAGTGTAAAAAACGTCAGTTGATTTTGAAGGACGGGATCATTTTTCAGCAACCCATGGGCCACTTTTTGAATGTACTGCGTTACCGTATCGCCATAGAGGACTTTGCCACTTCTCAATATTTCATCAATCACAAAGGTAGTTGCCATGGCAAACTCTTGCTCCTCGGAAATTTCTTTTCGATTTTTTCGCTCCTTCTCAACGGCCTGCATATTTTGCAACGCTTTGGCTGAACTGGTTTGAGAGAAGGCTTTAGGGACGGGCCCTTGGCATTTCAATGGACCGAATGGCAAAGTTTGGGCTTGCAGGTTCGCAACAACAAAAAACAATCCGCCAAAGAGCCAAATCGGCAATTTTATCATACCTCAAAGGTGCTTAAGTTGCTTCAAAAATCCAAGCAATTCAGCAGTATTGCGCTTTAGGTTGTGGTGCATTTCCAC
>CAZZKP010000121.1:0-6145 GCA_964654675.1 uncultured Bifidobacterium sp.
TTTTGTCGATGAAAATTCGAATTTCAAAAGATATTTCAACCAAAATTGATATTTTGAGGACAGCGACGTGTTAAATGCAAACAGACATCCGAAGGGATGTCTGTTTGCTACTCCTATAGGAAAAAATAATTAAATGCGATCTTTCATCGCCACGAAAGGACGAATGGTTTCACCCGTATAAATCTGGCGAGGGCGAGCGATGGGTTGCTTTTCTTTGCGCATTTCTTGCCATTGGCTGATCCAACCTGGAAGGCGGCCCAATGAGAACAATACGGTAAAGAAATCTGTTGGGAATCCCATAGCACGATAAATGATCCCTGAATAGAAATCTACATTTGGGAACAATTTACGCTCTATGAAATAAGGATCTGTGAGTGCAGCTTCTTCCAATTGTTTCGCAATTTCCAATACTGGATCATTCACTCCAAGTTTTTCCAATACATCATCGCACGCTTTTTTGATGATTTTCGCGCGGGGATCAAAGTTCTTATAAACCCTATGTCCAAAGCCCATCAAGCGGAAAGAATCGTTCTTGTCTTTTGCTTTGTTGATCCATTTTTGAACATCGCCTCCATCATTTTGAATCTGCTCTAGCATTTCCAATACTTCTTGGTTGGCACCGCCGTGTAATGGACCCCAAAGTGCTGAAATACCGGCAGAGATGCTACTGTAGAGATTCGATTGTGAACTACCTACTACACGAACAGTGCTTGCGCTACAGTTTTGTTCATGATCTGCGTGTAAAATCAACAATTTATTCATGGCACTTACCAATACTGGGTCTGGCTCGTACTCAGGCATTGTCACCTGACCAAAGGTCATATTGAGGTAGTTGGCCACATAATCCAAGCTATTTTTTGGATACACAGTGGGATGGCCGTTGCGTTTTTTATAGATCATCGCACAGATGGTTGGCATCTTGGCCATCAAACGAATGATGGTTCTGTTGATTGCTTCCTCTGGACGATGTGGGTTTAGGGCCTTTGGGTAGTATAATCCAAGAGCGGCAACCATACTAGAAAGCTGACCCATGGGGTGGGACCCTGTAGGGAATGCTTTGAACATGGCTTCCAAACCTTCGTTGGCTAAAGTATGCTCGCTGATCGCACTTTCAAACTCTGCATATTCTGTTGCATTGGGCAATTTTCCATAAAGCAACAAATAAGAGACTTCCAAGAAAGATGCATGCTCAGCCAAATCTTCAATTGAATATCCGCGGTGATGCAAAATCCCCAATTCACCATCTAAAAATGTGATCGCACTTTTGGTAGATCCTGTATTTTTAAAACCAATATCTAAAGTGATATGTCCCGTTAAATCCCTCAACTTGCTGATATCAATGGCTTTTTCACCTTCGGTTCCAACGATTACTGGGAATTCGTACTCTTTTCCTTCTACGATAATTTTTGCTATTTCAGACATGGGTAAATTTTAAACGGATTTTGGCTTGTGCGAATATAGTTTATCGGCGGAAAATCCCCAAGAGCGGTGGACAACTCCTAATGAATATCGCAATTATTTAATGAGTAATTTCATCAAAACCCTTTGCCGTGAGTTGAAATCGGGTTTTGCGAATTTTGTCAATGTCAAATGAAGCCAGCACCTTGTCGTCTTTGCCGATGGCTTTTATGTAACGATAATGATGCAACTGTCTTATGATATCGATGGTGACATGAATTTGTATGCCCGTGTCCTCCATTACAGTAATGGGTGTTTCTGCATGAATTAGGCAGAGCAATACCTTCCGCTCATCATCGCCGATTTCAAACATTAGTCGAACTTTTCAGGACGCATCTGTGGGAAGAACAAGACCTCTTGAATGCTCTGCTGATTGGTAAGCATCATGGTAAGGCGATCAATTCCTACGCCCAAACCACTGCTGGGAGGCATCGCATACTCTAGGGCCCTCACAAAATCATGGTCGTATGCCATCGCTTCCTCGTCGCCGCGGGCTGCCAATGCGAGTTGGTCTTCAAACCTTTCTCGTTGATCAATGGGGTCGTTTAGCTCGGTGTAAGCATTGGCAATTTCCTTTCCGTTCACGAAGAGTTCAAATCGCTCAACCAATCCGGGTTTGGAGCGATGCTTTTTTGTGAGCGGACTCATTTCGATCGGGTAATCGGTGATGAATGTGGGTTGGATCAAATGTTTTTCTGCGCAGGCACCGAAGATTTCATCGATCAATTTGGCGACACCCATTTGCGATGTGACTTCACAGCCCAAATTTTTGGCTGCGGCGCCCAATTCGGCCTCTGACTTTCCTTCGATATCGATATCACCGTATTTTTTAATCGCTTCAGCCATGGTCAAACGGGCGTAGGGCTTGGCAAAAGAAATCTCGTTATCACCCACCGTTACTGTTGTTGAACCGGCAACATCATTCGCGCATGTTTCGAGCATTTCTTCTACAAAGTCCATCATCCAATGGTAGTCTTTGTAGGCGACGTAAATTTCCAAACCGGTAAATTCAGGGTTGTGCGTGCGATCGATGCCTTCATTGCGGAAGTTTTTTGCAAACTCATACACACCATCGAAACCTCCAACAATCAAACGTTTGAGGAACAATTCGTTGGCGATACGCAAGTACAACGGAATATCTAGGGCATTGTGATGGGTCATAAAGGGCCTCGCGGCGGCACCCCCATGAACGGTTTGAAGAATGGGTGTTTCTACTTCGAGATAGCCTTTGCTGTTGAAAGTGTTTCTCAAACTTTGAATCACTTTGGTTCGTTTGATAAACGTTTCTTTGAATTGCGGATTTACAACCAAATCCACATAGCGCATCCTGTAACGGGCTTCTGGGTCGGTAAAGGCATCATACACATTCCCATCCGCGTCCTGCTTTGGCAAAGGCAAAGGATTAAGGCATTTCGATAGGAGCATAAGTTCTGTTACATGCACCGAAAGTTCGCCGGTTTGTGTGGTAAATACATGGCCTTTTACACCAATGATATCGCCGATATCGAGCAATTTTTTGAATACGGTATTGTAAAGATCTTTGTTTTCGTCTGGGCAGATTTCATCGCGGTTTACATAAATTTGGATGCGTCCGCTAGAATCTTGGAGGTCAGCAAATGCGGCTTTTCCCATGATACGACGGGTCATAAGTCGACCTGCCAAAACCACTTCCTTCCATTTTTGGTCTTCCGAGCTGTTTTCGTAGTCTTTACGAATATCGATTGCCAAGCAATTTACAGGGTAAAGGGCAGCGGGGTAAGGATCGATGCCAAGAGCTCTTAATTGTTCGAGCGATTGACGGCGAAGTAGTTGTTGTTCGTTCAGGGTAGTTTCCATGCGATTTGGCTTGCAAAATTAGCCAAAATTCGCGATATTATTGGGGAGAATCGTTGGTTGATTCAGGGCTGTTTTCGTTTGTCGTTTCTTCGGTGTCCGACACATGGGCTTGGTCGGTTTTGTGACTTCCAAAAGCCAGTTCGATAGAGTCTTTTGAAAAAAATGAATTTTGACCAAGGATCATCGCAGCTACACCTACGGTGATACAGGCATCAGCGAAGTTCCAAATGGGAGAGAAGAAGACAAAAAATTGACCACCCCAAATCGGCAACCATTCCGGTAGGTGGCCTTCCCAAAGCGGAGCGTAGAACATATCCACGACTTGACCTTCAAACCAACTGCCAATGTATTGGTTATCAGCGGCATAGATGACTCCATAAAAAACGGAGTCGATGATATTGCCCAAAGCGCCGGCCAGTACGAGTGACAATGACAAAAGCAAACCCCAGTGCGCATGGTTTTTGATGCTTTTTATGAGGTACCAAAAGCCAACAAAGGAAACGATGATTCGAAACATTGTCAGTATCAATTTGCCCACTTTTCCTCCGCCGAAGAGTTTCATGCCATAGGCCATGCCATCGTTTTCGATGAAATAGATTTTAAACCAATCTCCAAAAATGGGGAAGATTTCGCCCAACATGAAATGGGTTTTTACGTAGATTTTGATGCATTGATCGATGCCAAGGAGCAGCAATATAAGCACCACCGGAATAATGAATTTCCGGGTTTTAAACGGGGGTACAGAAATGTTTGACAAGGGGTATTAGCGCTTCAATTTGGCTTCTATGGTTTGCGTTGTATGAGGTACTGCGCGCAACCTTTCTTTGGGAATCAATTTCCCTGTTGTTTTACAAATACCATACGTTTTGTTCTCGATGCGAACCATAGCTGCTTCCAAGTTTTTGATGAATTTTAATTGGTGTGCTGCCAATTGATTGAGGTTTTCTTTCTCAAAGGTGTCGGCACCATCATCCAAAGTGAGATAGTTGTTGTTTGTACCATCCCCACCGCCTTGATTGCCATCTTTAAGGTTGTTTTGGATGGTTTTAAATTCCTCTTTGGCGATTTCCATTTTTTTCAAGATGATTTCTCTGAACTCTTGTAGTTCTTCATCGTTGTATCTGGTCTTTTCTTTTTCCATAACTAAACTTTCATTAAGGTGATATGAACTGGATAGTCGTACACATCAAGCACGTGCTCACTATCTTCTTCGGATTCTTGAATTGATAGGGCCAATACTTCGCCACAAATATAAGTGTTAAAATGCTTTACACTTTCTACCAATGCATTATCGGCTTTGTATTTAACATGAATTTTATCGGTAACATCCAATCCGATATCTTTTCTCAAGTTCTGAATTCGATTTACAAATTCTCTCGCCATTCCTTCCAAATGCAGACTTTCGCTGATTGTGATATCCAAAGCCACTGTGGTTCCATTTTCAGAAGCGACCAACCAACCGGGCATATCTTGGGTTACGATTTCTACATCCTCCATTTGCAACTGGATGGGATTTCCGTTCAAAT
Source organism: uncultured Bifidobacterium sp. (assembly GCA_964654675.1). Lineage (GTDB taxonomy): Bacteria > Bacteroidota > Bacteroidia > NS11-12g > UBA955 > UBA955. The sequence continues at coordinate 4,821 of CAZZKP010000121.1, forward strand.
TCACTGTAATTTGTTGCTCGTTTTCCATCTGACGGATTTGCTCTTGCGAAAAACCCTGAACGATGGCTGCCATCGCTTTCATTTCGCCGCCCAATTTTTTACCTAAGGTCTTGAAATTGGGTTTGATGCTTTTCACCAAGCTCGGGTGATTGGCCGATACGTATTCGATTTCCTTCACATTTACCTCAGAGCAGATGAGTTCTGCCATGTGTTGAACCGCATCCTTCACTTCTGCTTTGTCGGCTGGGAATAAGATTTTCTGTAAAGGCTGTCTTACCTTGATTTTCTCTTTTTTACGCAAACTCAACACCAAGCTACAAACTTGTTGTGCCAATGCCATAGAGGTCTCCAACTTTGGATTAATGGCAGCGGCATCGGTCCATGGCCACTCGGTTAAGTGAACACTTGCTGCGGTTTCTTTGCGGCTGATGCGGGTTACATTGAGCGAGCGATACAACCAATCGCTAAAGAACGGTGCGATGGGTGCGGTGAGTTGGGTAACAGTATTCAAACAGCGATACAAGGTTTCGTAGGCGGCCTTTTTGTCGTCGTTCAATTCGCCTTTCCAGAATCTACGACGCGACAAACGAACGTACCAATTGGAGAGTTGTTCACCCACAAAATCTTCGATGGCCCGGCCGGCGCGGGTAGGATCGTAATCGTTTAAGGCGGCCTCCACTTCTTGGATCAAGGAATTGAGTTTGCTCAAAATCCAACGGTCCATTTCGCTAAAGTGCGAGGGATTTACTGGTGAATCGGGATTGAATTCGTATTGGTCGATGTTGGCGTAAATGGCAAAAAAGCTGTAGGTATTGTAAAGTGTACCCAAGAACTTTCGTTGCGATTCAACCACGCCATCCATATCAAACTTGAGGTTGTCCCAAGGCTGTGCGTTGGTCACCATATACCATCGAACGGCATCTGCACCATATTTGGCTACGGTTTCAAAGGGGTCGATGGCATTGCCAAGGCGTTTGCTCATCTTATTGCCGTTTTTATCGAGAACCAATCCGTTGGCGATTACGTTTTTGAATGCAACTTCATCGAACAACAAGGTACCGAGGGCATGGAGGGTAAAAAACCAACCGCGGGTTTGGTCCACCCCTTCTGCGATGAAATCGGCGGGGAAATTTTGCTTGAAAACGTCTTGATTTTCGAAAGGATAGTGCCATTGTGCATAGGGCATGGCGCCGCTATCAAACCACACATCGATCAGGTCGAGTTCGCGCGTCATGGGCTTGCCGGAGGGACTCACCAGGGTAATGCGATCCACGTAGGGGCGGTGCAAATCTGGGGTTAGGTCTTCTGCGGATTGGTTTAGGCCG
>CAZZKP010000122.1:0-6122 GCA_964654675.1 uncultured Bifidobacterium sp.
GATCAACATTCAGCGGGGTAAAACCATCGCGCAAATGGGATTGGGTGAAGGCTTTGTGGTGGTGAAATTCAATGGCAAAACCTACAGCGAGCCAGAGGATTTGATTTCCGCGATGGAAGGCGCTCGAGGTCGGATCGAAATCGTGGGGAAAGACCGCAACGGCAGCAACCAGAGCTTTAGCTTTTATAGTTATTGAGTTCGTCCCATCCCAAAAGAATATCTTTGCAGTATGAACCCTGCAATTCCGAATTTGCATTTTGCCGATTCCAACCGTTTTTTTGTGATGGCCGGACCTTGTGCCATCGAAGGCCGCGACATGGCATTTGAAATCGCGGAGCATCTGGTGGGCGTGAGTGAGCGCTTGCAATTGCCCCTGATTTTCAAAGGCAGTTACCGCAAGGCGAATCGTTCTCGGATGGACTCGTTTACGGGCATCGGCGATGAAAAGGCTTTGCAGATTTTGGCTGAGGTGGGGGCGCATTTCGGGATTCCTACGGTGACAGACATCCATGAATCTCAGGAGGCCGCCATGGCGGCGGAGTATGTGGATGTTTTGCAGATTCCCGCGTTCTTGTTCCGTCAGACCGAATTGCTTGCGGCGGCGGCACGCACGGGAAAATGGGTAAATATCAAGAAGGGTCAGTTTGCCGGCCCCGATGCCATGAAGCATGCCCTTCAGAAATGTGTGGATTGTGGCAATGATCGGGTGATGCTCACCGACCGTGGAAATATGTTCGGCTACGGCGACATGGTGGTGGATTTTCGCAACATTCCGCAGATGCAGCAGTTTGGCGCACCTGTGATTATGGACATCACCCACAGTTTGCAGCAACCCAACCAAAGTTCTGGGGTTACGGGTGGCAAGCCGGAATTGATTGAAACGATTGCCAAAGCGGCCATTGCTGTGGGTTGCGATGGCTTGTTTATCGAAACGCATCCAAACCCTTCTGTCGCCAAAAGCGATGGTGCCAATATGTTGCCATTGAATCAGTTTGAAGGACTGATGCAAAAATTGATTCGCATTCGGGAGGCGATTCTTTGATTTATACGGAGTTACAATTTATTCAAACCATCTATATAACAAACAAGGGCGCGATGAATATCGCGCCCTTGTTCTTTATAAGCTATTTCCATTGAATCACTGAATAAAGTGACCCAACCCCCAAGGGTGGATTTACTTCTTTTTCTTCTCGTCCTTGGGACTGTCTGAGGGTGCCGCATCGCCATCCGCAGGAGCAGCCGCGTCACCTTCCGCACCTGGCTTCGCCTTTACAGGACGGGCGGGTCGAGCTGGACGTTCTTTCTTGGGTGCCTTCTTCGGAATCAAAATATACTCTGCGTCTGTCAAATAAGATTCAGACTTGAACACCTTGAAGAAGCTCTTTCCTAAAGTAGGTTGATCTACTTTGTCGGTGATTTGGAAAGTTACGTTGTTCACCACAAATCCGTTGATCTCCAATTTGTTGATCATGAACTTGTTGCTTGGCAACTTGGTCTTACCCACTTTCAATTTCTCACCTTCCAAGAAGTCTTTCTTGCTGATCAGTTTGTCTCTGTACCACTGGGCAGCCACTTCCAAAGGAATCGCAGTAAATTTGCCGTTGAAATCGAAGGCGAAAGCCGTTGGCTCTTTGTCCAATACCATGGCCGAAATCGTTGGCTTGCCTGCATTGTTGCCCAATTTGGCACGTACTGCGTAAGAGATATCCAAACCATTCGTCACAGGGGCGTCGGCTGCCTTTTTGGCTTTCTCCGCACTGTCTTTTTCTTGCTTACCAATGTTTGTGTTGTTGATGTCAACGTCCTGATTCACAATCGCGCGAGAGATCTGTCCTTCAAATCCGAAACGAACGGTGGTTCTCCGGTTTTGTTGGTGCTGGAACTCATCACAAGCCACATAGGGTTTCTCATTTACGAACTTGATTTCAGAGGGTTTGTATCGCTCGTAATAGCTCTTAACCACGTTGCCCGCAGCATCCTTTTCTACAATCATCTTCTTGGTCTTGCCTTCGATGAAAGGTGTTAACCCGGTCACCTCGCCGCCTTCACACTTACAATCGTTGATCAACTGTGTTTCGCCATAACCGCGAGCCACGATGCGTGAAGAATCGATTTTCCATGTTTTCATCAAGTAGGTACGCGCACTGTCGGCCCGACGTTGAGCCAATTTTACGTTGTAGTCATAGCTAGAACGACAATCGGTATGAGAACCCAATTCTGCAATTAACTTGGGATAGCGCATCAACACGGTTTGCGCGAAGGTGTCTAACACACGGGCTGCATCACCCCGGATAAATGCTTTGTCCAAATCGTAGAAAATGGGGAGGGTAATCACCTTCTCCAATGGGTTTTCCAAACAGAAGTCTTGCACCAATTCCGTGCTTAAACGGATGCCATAGGTGGTTTTTTGGGCAGGTTCTGCTTCAAAGTAATATTTCTCAGGATACTTGGCGAAGATCTCGTAATTCGTTTTTTCGCGCAATTTTGCGGTGTAAACCCCTTGATCATCGGCCTTCAATACCATTTTGGTGGTATCGCGGTCGTTGGTCAAAATAACTGTTGCGCCCGGCAATGGCTTTTTGGTGTTACAATCCGTGATGATTCCGCGAATGGTGATTATGATGGGTGTGATATCAAACGAATAAATGTCGTCGTTGTTCTTTTTGTCGCCGCGGTTACTGCTAAAGAAACCCTTGTTGGCGTTGCCCTCCATGAAAGTGATACCGAAGTCATCACCTCCCGAGTTGATGGGCTCGCGCAAGTTTTCGCGCTCTCTCCAAACCCCAATTTCATCGGTAGGCTCCGCGTTGTTGATGTCCAAGCCACCCAAAGTAGGCCATCCGTCCGACGACCAATACAATTTATTGTCGTGCTGATTGAAGTAAGGGTAGTACTCGTTTCCGCGGGTGTTGATGTCTGGTCCCAAGTTGATGGGATTTCCCCATGACTTTGAGCGTTTGCTGTAGGTAACAGCCCAAATGTCGAAGCCTCCCAAGCCTCCTTCGCGGTTGGAAGAGAAATACAATGTCTTGCCGTCTGGACTCAAAGCGGGGTGACCGTAGGTGTGGGCGGTATCTTCTTTGCAGAATTCCAGCGCTTCTCCCATGACCCATTCAGGACCTACCTTTTTCAATTCATAGATGGCACATTTTTCGGATAAACCCTTTTCACGGTGGCCACACTGGGTGACATACATCGTGCTAAAGCGGCTATCGAAAGTCATTGGACCGTCGTTGGCTTTGGTGCTTATTTTGTCGGTTTTGTCCTTGTATTGTGGCGCGCCCCATTTCTCTTTTCCTTTTTTTCCGGCCTTTTCGATGCTCCAAATGTCTGTCCATGTTTCCATGGTTCCTTCATACAAACGCTTGCTGTTTCCCCCTTCGCGGTCCGATACAAAGAACAATACATCGTCTTTTTTGCCTGCAATCATGGGTGCCCAATCGTTGGCCTTTGAGTTGGCCGGTTTGAAGGCAGCGACTTCAAATTGTGAACTATCTTCGGTCCACTGCAACGCCAGTTCGCAACCTTGCTTGCGGACATCAGCGAGGGTATCGCCGGGGACTTCGGCCAGGTATACATCGTAGGCATCCAATGCTTCGCGGTATTTCTCCACCTTTTTGAGGAGGTTGGCCCGCATCAACAAGGCTTTTGTGTTTTTTGGATCCGTCTTAAGCACTTTGTCGTACAAACGAAGGGCTTTGTCGTATTCATCCGACAAGCGATAGGCTTCTGCCGCGTAGAAAATCGCATCGGCTTTCAGCTTTTTGTCTTTGGTGGATTTTGAGAACTCTTCAAAAATGATGGCCGATTGGCGGTAGTAGCCTTGTTTGAACAATTTGTCGGCTTCTTCGTATTTGGGTTTACAGCCAGTGGCATAAAATGCAATGGCCATCAAAACGAGTGTAAAGAGGGAGCTATATTTTGTACGCATTCGGAATCTTTCGATGTTCATGGGTTGGGTTTCGGGGAAACAGATTGAGTTTAAGATGCTAAATAATGAATTTATAGGCAAACATCAAAGGAAATGCGCAAAAATAACGACGATTTGATGCGTCGCCGACATTATTGTACGAGGGTCATCAATCGTTTTTGCTCTTCTGCAGTATACGTTCTGCCGAGGTAGGGGTGGTTGGGTAGTTCTTGTATTTCTTTGATAATGAGTGCTTTGTAATGGCTTTGTTGTTTGAAATATTGGAGTAAATCGATGGCGGGAGAGGCCAAACGACTGTTGAATCCCAGAATTGCGTCGAAAAGGTTTTGTGTAAGTTCTGGCGTTAATACATTGAGCCGCTTCAATGCCGCCATTGCATTGGTTCGGGTTCTAAATTCGTAGTAAGGACCCGTCATGGAAATCAAACTGTTCAGGAAAATTTGGGGCTCGTTTTCGGTTCTTTGTCCGTGCAGCGAGACTTCCTGTTTTTTCTGTTGTTCCAGCGCGTCGGTGTATGCGAGCTCAAAATATTTGACTTTCAAATTGTGCAGGTATCCGTTTTCGTCTTTGATGGCTTCCAGGATGTCGCGGTGACTGATGAATCCCGGCTGTGGCATATTCCAAAGGCGATTCACCACCCATTCGATGTTGGTGTAACTGGAATCCTTCAATCCGTTCAAGAAAATCTCTTGGAAAGATGGTTCCAGAGGCAAGCGTTCGAACAACACTTTGCGTACCGAAGAATGTCCGCTATTCGCGAATTTTTCAATTGCGATGGCATTTTGGTTCGCTGTATTTTCCGATGTGCCAAATGGTTGTTCGCCCTGCTTGTATTTTACATTGGATGTGGTCGCAAATACGCCGGGCAGACTCAACCATTGTGTGGCAATTTCGACCTGCATTTCGCGGAATTTTTCGCGATTCCAAGCCTGTTCGAGTACTGTTTTGAAATCGATCAATCCGTCGGCTCGGGTCTGCCCAGAAGACCCGCTTGGGTTTGCATTTAGCGCTGTTCCGTTGGGAATGGCAAGGGTTCCGCGCAAAGCCACCAATGCATCGTAACGGTCCAACATGCTATTGCCATGATTCAATTGCCAAAGCCATTCGGCAGGGCTTTTTTGCATTTCAAGGGTTTTCAAAATTCGACTGCCCGCATCAAATACCACAGTCACAGGCGCTTTTTGGGTTTTGAAATGGAAGCTGTGTTGCGATTGGTCTACCCAAACGGTGCGCTTTTCACTGCTGCCATCCATATAGAGAAATTCAATGTCCACCGGCATGCGGAAAAGCCCAACCACGATGTCCTGATTTTGGGTTTGTTTGACATGGACTTCAACATCGTATTGGCCCTGAGGGAATAATTCACCTGCATGGGCGGAATGGTTGATACCCAAGTCTGGGTGAACGTTCCAATTCACCGCATAAATGGGTTCGCCCCCGCGATGAATCCACTGGTCAAAAAACCAATCCATGTTGATGCCGGTGGCGTCGATGATGGCCTTTTGCAAGTCCCAAGTCTCCACCGTTTGTAGGCCATGGCGCGACAAATACAAGTGGATGCTTTTGCGGTAGTTTTCTTCGCCGAGCACATGCTGCAACATATACAATACGCTGGCTCCTTTTGGGTAATGTCTCGAAGAGCCCGCCGCACTATGTCGCACCGGCAACGAATTCGCCTTCCCCGCTGCAATCGCGCCGCGCATTTGCTCCCTGAAATACCAGGACTGTTCGTCGTTGCCATACATGCTGCCGAGAAACAAACCCGGGTAAAACGTGGCAAAACTCTCTTGCAACCATTGTTCTCCATCATGACGGCCGGTGATGTAGTCGCCAAACCATTGATGTGTGGCTTCGTGCGCGTTTACTGTGATATAGTTTCGTTCCAAAAAACTGCGCTTATCGACCCAGAAAAAGTCGCCAAAAGTGGTGGCCGAAGTGTTTTCCATCGCGCCGAACATAAAATCCTGAATCATGACCTGTGAATAGGTGATCCAAGGGTATTTGATGCCGGTTTCGTTCGACAGAAAGTCGATGATTTGTTCGCTGTAGCGCGCGGTGGGTTCAATTCTTTCGGGGTGTTCGGGGTAGTGCCAAAATTGCATGGGCGTGCCGGCCGGACTCACGGACTTCTTCACGCCGTAATCGCCGATGGCCAACATCAAGAGATATCCTGCGTGGGGATTGTTCAATT
>CAZZKP010000123.1:0-6120 GCA_964654675.1 uncultured Bifidobacterium sp.
AAGATTGATTTTCCTTCAAAAAGCAATTCAGGGGTTGGTTTATACGCTATGGTAGTTTCATCAACATGCTTGGCTTGGGTTGCCATGTAAGCGATTTTATCTTTCTCGGCTTGAGCCTTAACAATGGCCAATTCTTCTATCTGCAGCGGCGCTGTTTTTGAAACATGGTATCGATAGAGATATACTCCAGCAAACAATATCGTACAATAAAATCCGTAAATCCACCAAGGCGGTAGGGAGTTATCTAGTTCCTTTATTCCATCGTAGTCGTGATCCAACTGAACATCTTGCTCTTTCTCTAGAGAAACCGATTTGTTCATTCGATCCCACCAACGATTTGTTTTTGAAGATACCGGATCGATTTCTTTCTTTTCTTGAACTGGCAATACCAACACTCGCAACCATCGCAAAAAATACAGCATCACCAACACTTCAATGCCAATCACACCCAACAAAACCAAATTCAAACGGTCACCATTAATCGACCAATCGATAGGAACGTATTGTGTTGAAGTGACGGCATCTTGGGCGGTGACTTTCAACGTTCCCAAAACAGCAATCACCATCATTAAACTCTTTTTTATTATTGGAATCACATTATCAGGAAGCGATTCCTTGGTTTTGGAATTGCCTTCGCTGCATTCACAAGAATCCGTGCCACATTTTTCCGAACGCCCCAAATCATTGAGATTCGTGACAGATTTTTGAATTGCAACCCTAAGCACTAGCATCGCCAAAACCAATATCACCAAGGCCAGAGATGCCACGGTAAAAGTGAGAACCCAAGGAACTACATTTTCGGCAAATGGGGCCGCACTCATTACAGCCAGGTTTGATAACAATATGCTATTTTTCATCGTTTAATGGGATTTGTTTTGCTTGATTGATATATTGGTTACTCGCTTTCCAAACATAAATGAGCACGACAATGAAGACACCGCCAAAAAGAGCAAACGAGATCATAGGATAAATACTCACGTTTTGAATTGACTTCAAATAATTGATAAATTTCATAACCAAATTAATGAATGGGTTTAGCACTTGAAGGAACGGTCTTGATATCAGTACCGATGCGCTGCAGATATGCGATCATAGCAACCATCTTGGTATAAGTGAGGTCTTTTACACCTTCGAATTCCATAATCTGCTTGATTTCTTTTTCTTTGATCAAATCAGCGCTAATGGCCTTGGCCTGAATCTCCAAATCTGCATTGGCTTTATTGTGATACCCTGTTGGATACGGTACACCCAACGTTTGCATTGCCTTAATCATTTTTGGCGTACGCATGATATCAATTCCACTGGTGAGCAACCACGAATACCGAGGCATGATGGTATTAAAACTGGTACTACTTGGCTGATACATGTGATTGAAATGCCAAGAGTTAGGATATTTACCTCCTACCCTTGCCAAATCTGGACCGGTGCGCTTGCTGCCCCACTGAAATGGATGATCATAAACAAATTCACCCGCTTTTGAATATTCCCCATAGCGAGCTTCTTCGTCGCGAAAAGGCCTCACCATTTGAGAATGACAGGTGTAACAGCCCTCAGAAATATAAATATCTCGTCCATGTAATTCCAATGGCGTATAGGGTTTCACCGCACTGATTGTGGGAATATTCTCCTTCACCAAAAAAGTTGGAATCAATTCGATGGCACCGCCGATGCCCACCAAAATCAAACTAAACAACAACATCTGCAAGGGCCTTCTTTCGACAAATCGATGCCAATGTTCACCTTTGTGCGATTCAGCTTTAACCAGCGCAGGCGCTTCTGCCTCCTCGTTGGCTTGAAACGAACCACGAACCATGGTTTTCGATAGATTCACAACCATCACAATTGCACCAGCTAAGTAAAGGATACCACCCAAACTTCTAAGCATATACATCGGCGCTAACATTTTCACCGTATCTAGAAACTGATACTGCAAAACCCCGTCAGGCGTAAATGCTTTCCAGTTAAGCGCTTGGGTAAATCCAGCCCAATACATAGGAACTGCATAAAACACAATCCCCAACGTACCCAACCAAAAGTGTGTATTCGCCAGGGTCTTGCTATACAATTCAGTACGCCACATTCTAGGTATCAACCAATACAAAACCGCAAACGTCAGAAATCCGTTCCATCCCAACGCCCCAACATGCACGTGAGCAATTGTCCAATCAGTGAAGTGCGAAATGGCATTTACGTTTTTTAAACTCAACATCGGACCTTCGAAAGTGGCCATTCCATATGCCGTAATCGCAACCACCATAAATTTTAACACGGCATCTTCCCTAACCTTATCCCAAGCACCTCTCAACGTGAGCAATCCATTGATCATCCCACCCCAACTCGGTGCAATGAGCATAATCGAAAACACTACACCCAAACTCTGGGCCCAATCGGGCAAAGCAGTATACAAGAGATGGTGTGGTCCGGCCCAAATGTAAATGAAAATCAATGCCCAAAAGTGAATGATGGATAACCTATACGAATACACAGGTCGATTTGCCGCCTTAGGCAAGAAATAATACATCAATCCCAAATATGGGGTAGTTAAAAAGAAAGCGACCGCATTATGACCATACCACCACTGAACCAAAGCATCTTGAACCCCTGCATACCAACTGTAGCTCTTCATGAACTCAATGGGCAATTCGATACTATTTACGATGTGCAACATCGCCACAGTCACCCATGTCGCGATATAAAACCAAATGGCCACGTAAAGGTGTCCCTCCCTACGCTTCAATATGGTTCCGAACATATTCACCCCAAACACCACCCAAATCAATGTTATTGCGATATCTAAGGGCCATTCCAATTCAGCGTATTCTTTTCCCGTGGTATAACCCATCCAAAGTGACAGTGCACCCAAAACAATGATTAACTGCCAACCCCAGAAATGGATCTTACTGAGCAAATCATTGTAAAGTCGGGCTTTACACAATCGCTGAAGCGAATAATATACACCCATAAAGATTCCATTACCCACAAAGGCGAAAATTACCGCATTGGTGTGAACTGGCCGCATACGGCCAAAGGTGGTAGGTGCCCAGTCGAAATTCAACACGGGAAATGCCAACTGCAGCGCAATTAACAATCCTGCCAAGAATCCAACAATGCCCCAAACAATAGTCGCCGTGGCAAACCACTTTACAATTTTGTTGTCGTACGAAAAACGTTCTAGTTGCATCGGATTATTTATTGATTTATTGTTTCATCTGTTAATTGCCCCCCATTTGATGCGGGTTTGTGTTCCATTAAAATTCGAAATCCATCGGCCTCTAAATCATCGAACTGACCTATTTTCACACTCCACAAATAGGCAAAAAGGAAGGTTCCGGCGATGCAAATGCTGCAAATCATGAGAATTATTATGACCGACATATTATGATTGAATTTCTTGATTCAAAGGGAGGTGTTTTAAACGACCCGTTCAATGACATACATCAATTGAGACACTGACTTTTATCATATTTCCCTAGAGACTCAAATGCTCTCTCCAAGCACCGAAATAGGTTGAAAGCCAAGTAAATATTACTATACTGATTGAACTCACAGGCATCAATATGGCAGCCACCATTGGATTCAAATTCCCAGTCACGGCAAAGCCTAAACCGACGATATTATAAAGTATACTAATAAAAAAACTCCACCATATTACCCGCTTGCCTCGTTTCACAAATCTCCATAGAGCATCCAATTTATGCAAAGAACTTCCCATAACGATTGCATCACAACCCGGAGAGAAATAACCCATATCATCAGACACTGCAATGCCGAAATCCGACTCCATCAGGGCTCCAGCATCGTTCAACCCATCGCCCACCATCATCACTGACTCTCCTTTTCGCTTCAGTTCTTTCACATAATTTTGCTTTTGATGCGGTTTTTGTTGGAAAATAAAATCCGTATTTGCAGGCATCAGATTTTCCAATAAAAATCGCTCTCCATCGGTATCTCCACTCAACAAATTCAAACAAACTCCGCCTTCTATCAACCCATTGAACATCCCTTTCAAGCCCAATCTAAAAGCACTTGTGAGCACAAATCGACCTACCACTTTATTGTCAATGGCAATCCATATCTCGCTCCCGGCTTTGGATAGATGATCGCGATCACTTTGAATTTCTTGGACATCAAATAGGCCTTTGTCGCCAACCGAAACATTCTCGCTCAAACCCACAAAATCCTTGTTCCCTAATCGAAATAACACCCCCTCGATTTTACCATAAACTCCATTACCCACCACATTCTTCAATTCATTAACATGCACTTTCGGCCGGTTCAACCAATCCCCCACTTTTCTCGCATAGGGGTGAACGCTTTCCATGGCCAAAGAAGCAATGCAATCCCAGGTATGGGAATCGAGCTCCCGGCCCTCATACTCTATTTTGGGTTTTGATGATACCGTAAGAGTCCCTGTTTTATCAAAAACGGCAACCGTAACCTTTCTCCAATGATCAAGCGCCGATGCCCCTCTTACATAAAGTCCATTCTTCGCCAATAATGTTAGCATGTGTCCATGGGTAAAAGTTACACTCAACAGCAAAGCACATGGACAAGCAACAATCAAAACAGACGTTAATGCGGTCCAAACTTTGGTTGGGTCTGTAAATTTCCAATAAACTCCGGTTGATATTGCGATGATAAATAGCGCAATCGTAAACCACTGACTCGCACGATGTACAAAGTCGTTTTCTTCCCCCGATGTTGAATCGAGAGACCTTTGTGACGATTTATTCCACAAAGACACCAAATACCCTTGGGACATGGATTTTTCCGCCACCACTCGAATACTGCCCGACATTTGGCGTCCACCGGCGTACAACCATTCCCCAACATTTACTGCCACAGGAGAACTTTCACCTGTCACAAAACTGTAATCAATCTGGGCAGTACCATGCGCCAATCTTGCATCCACCGGAATCAATTCTTGGTTATGGATAATTAATTCATCGTTTTTTTTGATTTCCGTAAGGGGCACAACCACTGTTTTACCCTCTTTCCACACCGAGGCACTTAATGGAAAGTAGGAAGTATAGTCCCTATCAAAGGCGATACGCTGGTAGGTTTTTGCTTGCAGAAATCGACCCAAAAGCATAAAAAAAACAATCCCGCTCAGAGAATCGAAGTAACCTGGACCCAAATGGTAATACAGCTCGAATAAGCTCCGACCAAAAGTAATTAGCATTGCCAGTACGATTGGTAGGTCAATGGTGAGGTATTTCTTCTTCAATCCGCCCCAAGCCAGCGAATAGAATTCTTGGGCACTGAAGAACATCACCGGCAGTATCAACAACAGATTCAGCAATAAAAAATAGGGTTTTAACCCATCCAAATCTGTATTACCCCACTGAAAATACTCTGGAAAACTAAGCAACATGATATTGCCGAAACAAAAGCCGGCAACTCCCAATCGAACCAAACGCTGTTTAGATTCACCGTGAATTTTGTTTGATTGAACCGCTTCACCACCTAGGTCGCTCAAGCTAAAATAGGGCTCATAACCGATTGCCGTTAAAAACTGAGCAATTTTTCTGGCGGTTGTCATTGATGGATCAAAAGAGACCTTCAATTGTTTTTTAGAGAAATTCAGTTCCCCCATGGACACACCCGGTGATAATTTATGAATGTTCTCGAGTAAGAAAACACAAGAACTGCAGTGCACTTGAGGAAGGTAGTACACAATATGATTTTCGGTCTTACTTTGAAAAACATACAATCGCTCTGCGATTTTTTCATTGTCTAAAAAGGCAAATTTGTTCGATTGGGAATCCGCAGAAGTAACAAACCCTAGGGCGTGATTCGCAGCGGGGCTATTGTTTAATTCATAATACTGACAAAGTTCATTTTTCGAAAGCAGTTGATAAACCGACTTACAGCCATCGCAGCAGAAATCTTTTTGATCGTATTGGACAATTCTCCTTGTTTTTGTGCCACAATGATAACAAATATGCGAATCTATCGTTATGCCTTCCATGGTAGCAATTTGCAACCATGGGAGGCATAATAAACATGACGTTGGCTAACTTAAAAGCTGATTTTTGTCATTATTTCGATCTTTTGATATCAAAAATCGAACCCCATTTTGCCAAACAAAGTGTTCACATTTTCACATTCAATCCAATA
>CAZZKP010000124.1:0-6095 GCA_964654675.1 uncultured Bifidobacterium sp.
GTACAAATGTATGGGCTGTGAATGGCATTTTATTCACCTTTAACAAACAAGCCCAAACACTGTATGTTTTGTTGGATATAGCACGAATTGTACCAAGTTCAACTCCCCCAAAACATCTGTCAAAGTGACGGACATGCTCCCCTTTCCGCCTACCAAAATGTTCAAAAGTTTTGTTGCCGAAACTTGAGAAAAACTTTGCAGTTTCCGTTTACTTTGTAGGTCCTATGGACGAGAACACAAGCCTCCGAAACACACGCAAAAGAGTCAATGTACCCAAAATCATCGGTCCCGATGCCAGCGGTCGTATGCCTCCAAACGCGAGAGAATTGGAAGAGGCCGTTCTGGGTGCCATGATGCTGGAGCGCGACAAAATACACACCGCCATCGAAATTCTCACTGAAGGACATTTTTACGCGCCCGAAAATGGAAAAATCTTTAAAGCCATCCACAAACTTTACAACGATGGAGGCGCCGTGGATTTGCTTACCGTTGCCAACGAACTCCGCAACAACAATGAGCTCGACCTCATCGGAGGTGGCTATTACTTGGCAACCCTTACCAGCAAGGTATCATCGGCAGCCAACTTGGATTATCACGCCAGAATCCTTACCCAAAAATATGTACAACGCGAACTGATTCGTGTGGCCGGAGAAATCTCAATGGACGCATACGACGATGCATTGGATTCCTTTGAAATGCTAGACGACTGTGAACGCAAATTGTACGAAATCAAAAATGCAGGATTAAAACGCAGTTATCAAGGCATCGATCAATTGTTGGTTAGGGCGATGAAAGATTTGGAAGCCAGACAAGCGACCGACAATTCAGGCATTACAGGCGTTGCCACCGGCTTTAGCGATCTAGATAGAATTACCAGCGGATGGCAATCCTCAGATTTGATCATCCTTGCCGCACGTCCCGCGATGGGTAAAACAGCGTTTGCCCTGAGCCTGATGCGCAATGCCGCAGTCGACTTTGGCAAAAAAGTCATGATATTCTCCCTGGAGATGGCCGATGTTCAGTTGGTCAATCGTTTGATGAGCGGCGAAGCCGAAATCGAATCAGACAAAATCAAAAAGAGTAATCTAACAGAGCAAGAATGGCAGCGTTTGCACGACAAAACCCTCCTGCTTAGTTCTTCGAGTATTTTCATCGACGATACGCCGCAGTTGAGTATTTTTGATTTAACGGCAAAGTGTAGACGAATTCATTCCCAGGGCGGACTGGATCTGGTGGTCGTGGATTATTTGCAGTTGTTGCGTCATGAAACCAAAGGACAAGGGAATCGTGAACAAGAAATCGCATTCATTTCTCGGGCGTTGAAGGGCTTAGCCAAAGAGTTGAGTATCCCCGTAATTGCCTTGGCACAGTTGAGTCGTGAAGTGGAAAAACGCGGAAACAAACGTCCCCAATTATCAGATTTGCGTGAATCAGGATCTATTGAGCAAGATGCCGATATGGTAATGTTCTTGTATCGTGATGAATACTATCAAAAGATGGGCATGAATGAACCCGGCGCCCAGTCTGCTCCAAGCGAAAGTCCAGGCAGTGAAATTGCGGGATTAACGGAAATCATCATCGGGAAAAACCGTCATGGCGAAACAGGATCTGCTTTTGCAAAATTCATCGGACAGTATTCAAAATTTGTAGATTTGGATCCACAAGACCGGATGATGCTCGACAACAAAGGGGGAGATTTCAATTTCTATCAACCGCAGAGCGTTACCGTACAGAGCAAGATGAATGCCGGCTCGCCTTTCACAGAAGACAACGGCTGGAATTCAGGCTTTACGCCCAATATTACGGAAGATTTTTAAACTGAAAAAGGGGCCGGCAAAGCCGGCCCCTTTTTCCATTCTTAAATATCTCTAAATCAATCTTTCCTCGGCAACTTCACGGCAAACACGCGCTCTTTCTTGTCCGCGGTGTAACCCTCAATCGTGATGGCGCCCGACAGCGACTTCAACAAACTGCTGGCTCCTTTTGCAGAATACACCGGCTCATTGTTAATGTGCGTAATCACAAAACCCGAGGGTATCCCTGCGTCCTTAAACAATCCTTTGTCCAAGGCCGTTACCTTCACGCCCGACTTCACGCCCAACGCGAGTTTCTCCTCCCTCGTTACATTGTCCATCTTCATTCCCAAATAAGCATCGCTCACTTCATTCTCAGCAACCTCCAACTTGGTTTTCCCTTCCGCATTCAATAAGGTTGCCTCGATATCCATGACCGCACTCTTGCGCCTCACCGTAATCACAACCTTATCCCCAGGACGATATTTACCCACCTCTTCTTGCAACCTCGACGAAGTATTTACTTCGATACCGGCCACCTTCAGAATTACATCGCCTTTTTTGATACCCGCTTTCTCGCCGGCTCCGTTCTCGACCACCTCGGCCACATAAACGCCTTTCAAGTCCTTTAACCCCTGCGCGTCCGCCAACTCTTGGCTAATTTCTTGAATCGATACGCCCAACAACGCCCTTTGCACCTTGCCATACTTCATGATATCGTTCACCACCTTCTTCACCAAATTCACCGGCACCGCAAACCCATACCCCGCATAACTCCCTGTTTCTGAGGCAATGGCCGTATTAATCCCCACCAATTCACCCGCCGTATTTACCAACGCACCCCCAGAGTTTCCCGGGTTGATGGCCGCATCGGTCTGAATAAAATTCTCAATCGCATATTTATTGCCCTTGCTCCTCAACAAATCTATATTCCTGCCCATCGCACTCACAATTCCCAATGTCACTGTGCTGTTCAAATTGAATGGATTTCCCACTGCAACCACCCACTGACCCACTTTCACTTCATCTGAATTGCCCAATTTCAAAAACGGCAATCCCTTTTCCCCGATGCGCAACAAGGCGATGTCCGTATTTGGATCCGTCCCAACCAATTCCGCCACATACGTTCTCTTGTCGTTCAAAACCACTTCAATTTTGGAGGCCCCGTCGATCACGTGATTGTTTGTTACGACGTAACCATCGTCGCTCAATATCACACCGGAGCCACTGGCCTGACGTGGACCTTGCTGCTGAAACTCCATGCCTGGACCCCCACGAAAAAATTCAAACGGATCTATTGGCATTTGCTGCTGACGACTCCCCTCACCCATCGCATTGCCACCCGAAATGGTGGATTTAATATGCACAACTGCGGGGTTAGCAATTTCCGAAACTCCAGTAAAATCAAATGCGGGAACTGCATTTAAACTTGCATATCTGGCTAACTGACCAGAAGCATTTTGTTTTGCTTCGATGGTTGTAGCTTGATTAGAGGCAACAACCATGTAACCACCCAAACTGGCAACGCCACCGGCAACACCAGCCAAAACGAGGGTTAAAATCTTGTGTTTGTCTAATAACTGTTTCATGTGCGGTCTTGAATCAAATTTTGTACCGAATTTTAACGCAGTTTAGGTGTACTTCGTTTACTTTGTACTACGAAGGATTTACCTTTATCGACGAAAGCGTATTAAGCCCCCGTGCAATGCCAAATCCAACACGAAAAGACACCGAAATTGTTGCTCGTATCCACGAAGGAGACCGCGAGGTGTTGATCGATTTGTATAAGCAATACGAGGCCATGATTTCAAACCACGTACTCCAAAATTCCGGCAATGAGGATGACGCCAAAGACGTCCTGCAGGATACACTCGTTGCGCTGTGGCAAAATGTCAGAAAGCCCCATTTCGAACTGACAGTTCAACTGTCAACCTATCTCTTCGCCATCGCAAAAAACACCTGGCTCAAACAGTTGGACAAGCGCAAGCGAATGAAAGGGGAAAACTACATTACAGGAAAAGAAATCGCCGAATCCCCCAATGTGGGTCAACAAATGGACTACAGCATCGTCCGAAAAGCAATGGACTCCTTACAAGACAAATGTCGCAACATACTGATTATGTTTTATTTCGATGGATTCGACATGAAAACAATTGCCTCAGCCAACGGCCTTGCCAGTGCATCGGTTGCCAAAGCAAAAAAACACCAATGCTTGAAAGGCCTGGAAGGAATCATCAAGCAAAATTATAGCGCCCGAGATTTTTATTTAAATACTGAATCATAAACGCAATACCCGTCATGAAGCTCAACGACCCACGCATCGAAGCATATCTCAATCAGGAAATGAGCGAGGTTGATGCGCAAGCGTTTGAGCAGGAGGCACAGGCATTTCCTGAAATTTGGGAGCACATACAATTTCAGCAATTTATGATTCAAGGCATTCGTGAAGAGGGTGCTGCGGAACTCAAGGATTTTATTGCCAATCGAATCACAGAGGAGGTAGAGGACGATTTCACCAGTAGATCCATTGGATGGTCGGTAGCGGCTACGCTAATCATTTTGGCGGTGGGCTTAGGCGTCACTTACAAATTTCAGTGGCTTGGCGATGAGTCAAAAAATGCGCTGGCCAAAACGGATGTGAGTCAGGGGACGGAAAAATCCCCTTTACAAAAACCAGAACCTCAGGGTAGTGAATTTAAATCCACAAAGGGTAACAATGCCCTTGGAGCAGACACCCTACCCATGCCTGAAATCCTCGCAGACAACGAAGAATCAAGCAACGCAAAGGTTGAAGCACCCATGAATGATGATGTTTACGCATCACCTTTGAAGGAAGATACGCGGTCAGACATGGGCCGTCAGATGAATGGATTGGACGTACAGCAGAAAATCGGCGAGGTACATGTAGCCCCCTTTGTTGTGTCAGCCATTGAATTAAATAATAGCCCACTACCCAGAGCCACTTCTGCAGGGACGGTGTCCAAGCCAAAAGCAAAGAGAAAAGTAGAATCTTCTCTCTTCAGTGATACGATTGGGGGTTACAACAGCAAATCTCGAGTGGCTCAAAACGCGGAGGGTGAAGAAATTTCTGCAAACAGCCAGGTTTCACCCGCTGGAAAGAAAGCAAAGTTTGAAGCCCCGAAGCAATTTTTAATCACTCTGAGTGAACAATCGGGGATGACTAAACCGCAAGTTTTTGTCGGCGGACAGGCCAACGGAAAAATCAACCTAACGCTCTGGAATTCGGGCACATCGGACATCCTAATTTTTCACTTGGGTGAGGAATACTATCTACAATTGGGCAATGATTTTTACTACCTACCTTTGACCCCCGGTTCAACGGCAAATCTCAAGCCGGTTGCTGATCGAACCATTTTGGAAAAATTGAAACAATGAGTTTGGCATTTGTAAAATATGAAGGTGCGGGCAACGATTTTATTATTATCGATAATCGCGGGGGTGTTTGGCAGGATTACGTTGACAGTTCTATGCCATCGGCAGAATCAGAGAAAGCACTCATTGCCAGACTATGTGATCCCAAATTTGGCATTGGCGCCGATGGATTGATGCTCCTACAAGACAAAGTTGGCTACGACTTTGAGATGGTGTATTTCAACAGCGACGGTGGTAGGAGCAGCATGTGTGGAAATGGGGGTAGATGTATTGCCGCTTGGGCGTTTTCACTGGGCCTCGGAAAATTGGAAACCTCTGAAGATAATCCTGATTTTTCTCACCGCGGGATTTTAACCCCTGGAATTCCAGCCAATCAAAAAATTCTGAATTTCTGGGCACCGGATGGCGCTCATACGGCAGAACATTTACCAACACAAACGCAGACTTCACAACTACCGATGACAGAATGGATCTCATTGTCGATGAACGATGTTGATTCGATTCGCAAACTCAACAATCATTCTTATGAATTGAATACAGGATCTCCGCATTTTGTTTCAATACAATCAGAGGACATTGAGGGAATCGACCTGTTGCCTTGGGCTCAAAGCATCAGATACAATGCACCCTATAAGGAAGTTGGGATCAATGTAAATGCAGTAAACATCATCGACAACAGTCACATTGTGATGCGCACCTACGAAAGAGGGGTTGAAGGGGAAACTTTGAGTTGTGGTACGGGCGTTACGGCCGCCGCATTAAGCCTTGCAACAATGAAATCTTTGGGCGGCGGCCTCATCCACGTATCAACGAGGGGCGGCGACCTATCGGTCGCCTTCAGCAGAAGCCCTTCGGGCTTCTGCAACATCCAACTCCAAGGCCCGGCCAGAAGGGTATTCTCCGGAATTC
>CAZZKP010000125.1:0-6065 GCA_964654675.1 uncultured Bifidobacterium sp.
TTATACTTCGGGGTTCGCCTTCCATTTGGAAAAGTGCTGCAAATATAAGGTTATTTTCTCTCAATGAGCCAAAATTCGGCTTCTGAACTGATTTCGGTTGTGCCCCAAAGTCGCTTCGGAATTTGAATCGTTCTCCCCTTCATGCTACCCCTGGTATTTGTCAACTTTTCCAATTGCTTTTCAATTTGAACTGTATGGGCTGATTTTACTGTGCCAAAACGCAGGTATATCAATTGACTTTCACGGGATAATCCTAGGCTATCCAGGCTTTTTGCGGTTTTCAAAATCCAAATATTGGAATGGCTCAACTGCGATGCGAGGTGGTCGTATATTCCTTGGGGTTGTGGCTGTTTGAATTGATATTGTTTAAATCGATGGTGGTCGGCGTAATACAACACCTGAAATGCCGCATGATAGGGCTCGATTATGATGGGCGCTGATTTGTTGTTGTGTGAGGCGTTGATGGCATGTAACGCTTCTTTCGCGCTGGCTTGGTTGGCAGGTGTGAAACTTCGGCCAAGCATCATCAGGGTAAGAATCGTGATTGTTTTAAGGGCTGAAATGTGTTTGCTCAGTGATATTGGAAGTGTTAAGATGCTGATAGACAATGTTAAGCAAAGGAATGGCAGTGTAATGGAGGCGTATCGCTCCGTGAACATGGGTATGCTGAATGGGTGGTCTAAGCTCAAGAGCCATTGGCCGAAAAAGGGGAGTGCAAAGATCCAACAAACGAGACATTGATAGCGGATGGATGGATTTGATTTGTTCTTGAACAAGGAGAAGGACAGGTAAATCAATAATGAAATCGCAGAGAGGGTGGCGATGGGGGTGTTTAAATATTTCCAGAGTGTCAAATAGGGGGCGTCCCAGGGCGCTGGGTTTACCCAGGTGCCCTGGGACGCGCTATCCAGAAATCGATACCACAAATTGGGGATGTACCAACCAAACGCAATTCCAAAACCCAATATGGCCCAACCCATTTTCTTCCATGCCTTGGGGTTTCGCCAATTTTCTAACAACCAAAAACTGCCATGGGCTATCAAAATCCAAAGGCCAAAGAAGTGCGACAAACACAAGAGTCCGCCAATCAGGCCGTAGGCCAAAAAATGCTTGATTTTGCCCAACCGCATCGACGAAACAAAAAGGATCGTGCTCAAGACACCCAAAAACAAAGTGAGATTATAGGTCCTTGCTTCGTGGGCCAGAAAAGTGGTGTAGTTGCTCGCCAAAAAAAGCATCGCAGCAATCATTCCAAGACTTAGGTTTTTGCCCGTTTCATTGAGATTGTTACTCCCGTCAGAAATCTGCTTCCCCAAGACAAAAATCAATGCCGTTGTTAGGCTGCTAAAAAGCAACGAAAGGAATCGAACAGCAAAAGCGCTATCGCCAAAACAAAGCATCCAATAATGCAGAATCCATTCGTGTAAGGGCGGATTGTTTCCGGTTGAAAGGTGCAAATAGATGAGGCGGGGCGACATTTGGGCATGGTAGATGCTGAAGCACTCGTCTGAGGTTAAGCTCAACAAGTCGATCCCGATGAGGTTGATTCCCATCGCCAAGAAAAACCATAAAATCGCCACGAAAATGGGATGCTGAAGTATCGAAACGCCTGTCGTTCGGTTCAACATCACGGGGGGAAATTAGATTCTGCCGAAAATTCTTTTGATTTTCAATTCGATCACCCCAAACAAGGCCTCTCGGAAAATCTTGGTGCTCATTTTTGAAGTCCCAGCGGTGCGATCAGTGAAAATAATCGGATGCTCTTGTATAGAAAAGCCCTTGCAATTGCTGCGGAATTTCATCTCAATTTGAAACGCGTACCCCCGAAATTTGATATCGTCGATGCCAATCGTCTCTAGCACCTTTCGCTTGTAACACACAAAACCCGCGGTGGTATCGGCTATGTTCAATCCGGTAATGAATTTGACGTATTTACTTGCGTAGTAACTCATTAAAACGCGACCCATGGGCCAGTTGACAACATTCACCACGCCGCCAAAATATCGAGAACCTACGCACACATCGGCACCCGCTTCACATTTGGCAATCAAATTTGGAAGTTGATCCACCGGATGAGAAAAATCGCAATCCATTTCGCAGATATACTCGTAACCCTTCTCGAGAGCCCAATGAAATCCTGCGATGTAGGCAGTGCCCAATCCATTTTTGCCTTGGCGTTTGAGGATGTTCAATTTATTGCGATGCTGATTGTACTGCGCCATCATCGAATCAACCTGAACGGCCGTGCCATCAGGGGAGTTGTCGTCCACAACGAGCAAGTCGATGTCCTTCTCCAAGGCCATCACCGTATGGACCATTCTCTCGATATTTTCGATTTCGTTGTAGGTGGGGATGATAACTAGATACTTGGACATGCGATTGGATGAGCGAAAATAAGTTATTTTGCAGGGAAATGGAAAGAATGGGTGAATCAGTTGTCGGCAAAAAGGCCTTATTTTTAGATCGTGACGGTGTAATCAATCACGATCCGGGCGATTATACCAAAAGTTTGGCTGAATTTTCGGTGTTGCCTGGTGTGATAGAAACGCTAAAAGTGTGGCACGATGCGGGCTATTTGTTGATTGTTGTTACCAACCAAGCCGGGATCGACAAGGGTTTATACACGGAAGAGACGGTTCATGGGATCCATCAGTATGTACAGGGACTTTGTGTGCAGGCCGGATTCAGCATCGCCCAGTTCTATTTTTGCCCGCATCATCCCGATTTCTCGGGTAGATGTTTATGTCGGAAACCCGGCAGTTTGATGGTAGAAAAAGGACTTCATAAATTCCATTTGGATCCATCACAATGTCTAATTATCGGCGATAAGCAACGCGATTTGGATGCTGCCGCTGCCGCCGGTGTAGGCGGTGTTTTGATTGAAACCAATGATAAAATTCCTTTGCCACAAGAAGTCTTTGACTTTTGATTCCGACCTTTGATATCAATTTTGTCGTCGAATCTTGTCGCGATTTGATGTATTTTTGTTGAAACAAATATTTCTATCCTATGAAATTCAAATTCCATCCTGCAGGCGAGAGAGGGGTCAACAAAATGGCTTGGTTGGATTCCAAGTTTAGCTTCAGTTTTGCCCATTGGTATGATCCCGAGAAGATTCATTTTGGTGCGTTGCGGGTTTTGAACGATGATGTCATTGCGCCCAGCATGGGTTTTGGAATGCATCCACACGACAACATGGAAATTGTGACCATTATGTTGTCTGGGGAATTGCAGCACAAAGATTCGATGGGACATACGGCGGTGATAAAAGCGGGTGAGGTGCAACACATGACGGCTGGCACGGGAATTATGCACAGTGAAGTCAACAGTAGCACCACGGAAGAAAGTAAGTTGTTACAGATTTGGGTTTTTCCCAGAGCGCACAATCTTACCCCGAGCTACGATCAACGGTACTTTTCGTTAGAGGGTAGGTTGGATCAATGGCAGTATTTGGTGACGCCAGCGGGTGGGGATAGTATCAAGGCGCAACAGGATACATATTTTGTTCGACAACAAATGTCGGCCAATGCCATGGCCAAGTACGATTTACATGGGGAATACCAAGGGGCTTATATTTTTGTGATTGAAGGGTCTGTGGAGGTGAATGGTCAAACATTGGAACGGCGCGATGCAATGGGAATTTGGGAGGTGGACCAATTGGACTTACAGACCTCTAATGGGGCGGATGTTTTGGTGATCGAAATTCCGATGCGTTAATCGTTTTTTTAGAGAGTTCTATTTTCGATACGATTCTTGTTTTCGATGCGATTCTTGTTTTCGATGCGATTCTTGTTTTCGGTAGTGGAGCTGTGAGATTTTCGGAATAAGTAGGATGGCAAGTGCCTTGTTTTTTTTCTTGAATCATACAAAAACACAAAGGGCCTCGTCTGTGACGAGGCCCTTTTGTGTTAACCATATAAATACACTACTATTTATATCTACTTCTGTACTGTAATCTTGCGTGTTACTTGCTTGTTGCCCGACATAACTTGTACCAAGTATACGCCGTTGCTCATGTCGCCAGTGTTCAAAGTCATCACTCCTTCGTTGGCTGTGGTGCGTGTGCTTACCATCTTGCCTTCGATTGTCATTACTGTTACTGTGATGTTGGCTCCGAAGCTTTCGCTTGTTGCCACCTTGATGTCACCTGCTGTTGGGTTTGGATATACCGCTACGCCAACTTCTTGCAAGTCTTTCACTGCCGCACGGTTCATAACCACTTTCTTCGTCTTGGTGCACTCGCAACCTGTCTGACGTACTACCGCCTTCATGGTTACTGTGTACTCACCGTCGCTCTGCAAGTCGTAGTTCACCGCTGCATTTACATCCTTAGACTTCAACGTTCCACCACCGGCAAAAATCCATGTGTAGTCTACGTTGTTCTGTCCACCAGCAACTCCTGATCCATTCACGGGCTCCACTTTTACTCCGTAGTAGCTAAAGCCGTAATCTGGAGTCGATTGGAAGTCACAAGTGCGGGGTGATTCGTTCACCGTTACACGTTGGGTCAATGAATCTGAACATCCACCTACGATGCTTGCGTACAAGGTTACGTTGTAGCTTGTTGTCTGTACAATGTTGTACAACTTAGATGGATCTGAGTTGGTTGAGTATGTGTTGTCTCCAAAATCCCAGTTGTAGTTGATATCTCCTTGTGGCCATGTAGTGTTGTTTACAAAAATCACTTGGTCTCCTGCACATACATCTGCCGCTGTAAAGTTCACCTTAGGCTGAGTGGCTACGTTCAAGTCTTTGCTGATTGAGCTAGAACATCCGTTGTCCAATGTGATTGTCAATACCACTGTCTTTGGTCCCAAGTTGCTCCATGAGTGTGATGGTGATTTGGTTTTGCTTGTAGTTCCGTCACCGAAGTTCCAATCGTAGTTCGCCACTGCACCATTTACATCTGCAGTTGTGTTGGTGAATACAGTTGGAGTCAATGAACATGCTGGGGTGTTGGTGAAGCCCGCTTTGGGTGATTCACGTACATCCACAACTACAGTCATAGAATCCTTACATCCGAATTCTGACATAGATACCAATTTCACGTTCTTCTTACCAGGCTTAGAGAAAGTATAAGTTGGATTGTCATCCGTGCTCACACTTCCGTTGTCGTCGAAGTTCCATGAACTTCCTACCATTCCGTTGCCGATGGTTGTCTTGTTCGCAAAAGTAAATTTGTCGTTATCACAAGTACCTGAAGTCAATGAGAATTTAGTTACTGGCTTCTCAAATTGGTAAACCTTTTGGGTCATCTTCGCTACACAACCATTCAAGTCAGCACTCAAGGTTACGTTGTAAGTACCTGCTTTGCTGTATTTGTATTTGGCATCTGTAGTAGAAGCTGTAGCACCTGCTACACCAAAGTCCCATGTGAATTTAGCCGTGTTTGGAGTGGTCTTGTTGGTGAATACCAAATCTTGACCCAAACATGCGTTGGCTTTATCAAACGCTACTTTAGGAATTGCGTTTACGTCTACATCATATTTCTTGGTGAATACGAATCCATAAGGCATTGTTCTAGCACGCAATTGTACCGTGTATTTTCCTTCCTTAGGGAAACGGAATACTGGCTCAGGTGCATTTGAAGTATCTGCTGCACTGCCAGTACCAAAGTTCCACAAGAATTCCATAGAGCCAGAGTTTACTTTTGAATTGTTGGTAAACAACACGTCATCCCCGTTACAAATCTTGCTTGGGTAAGCAAAGTCGGCATTGATTGAAGGGTAGATCAAGACGTCACGACGGATGTTGGTATCACAACCGTTGTTGTTGTCTGTGATCTTCAATACCACAGTGATGGTACTGTCTTCCAAAGTAGCATCGCTGGTTTGGAATTGCACTTCTAAGTTTGCAGTAGACGTTGGCGCAGTGAAAGTTGCACCCGTAATCGCCTTACCTGCTTTGGTGTAAGCCTGAACTGAAGCAAACCAGTTGTTTGGCAATGAAGTTCCGTAGGTGCTGTTGCTGTATTTGCGAGGAGCAACTACATCATAAATTACAGGAACATTCAATACAGTTACGTCAAACGGACGGCTCTTTTGATACAAAGCATTGTTTGGTGT
>CAZZKP010000126.1:0-6045 GCA_964654675.1 uncultured Bifidobacterium sp.
GCCATGGGTTTAAAGGATTTAAACAATGGGGACATGTCCCATATTTACATGAGTATTTTGCCACTGGCGATTATGCCGTAATTACGTTTAATCATTCTCACAATGGTGTTGTTGGTGATTCGGATCGATTCGATGCACTTGACCTGTTCGCGGTGAACACTGTAACAAAAGAACTCAACGACCTGGAATCGCTTGGAAAATGGATCAGGGAAAACGGCAAATCATTGGGTTTAAATGTTGAACGCGTCTCTTGGTTGGGACATTCTCGTGGCGGAGCAAATGTGATTCTCTTTGCAAGTCGTTGTCAAGATTACGTAGAGAAAGTCATTGCTTGGTCGCCCATTCCATCGTATCAGTGGTTGTTTCAATCATTCAAGCCAGAAATTTGGAAAAAAAATCGCATCGCATACACAACAAATGCGCGCACGCTTCAAGAAATGCCCCTCGATTACAGCATCTGGGAAAATGTTATGGCGCATGAAGAGGAATATGACATACTTGAGGCGGCTCGTGGTCTCGGAAGGCCCCTTTTGATTGTTCACGGCGAAGAAGACGATGCGGTTCCTTGTGCGTTGTCTGAGCCTTTGTATGATGCTTGTATTCATAGTATCAGGATGACAGTCCCCAAGGCGAATCACACCTTTGGAATGCAACATCCTTGCGCCGGAATACAAGATTTTACCCAGGAATTGTGGCATGCACTCGATAATACCCTGAGTTTCTTGGAAGAAATATGATCGTTAGCGTGAGAAAGCGGCTCGCTTCAGCCGGTCATTGATGGCGCGACCCAATCCTTCCTCAGGCGCCCATTGAAAATAGGCTTGGTTTCGATGGTCTTGATCCAATTTTCGCAAGGTAGAAAATAGATTTGCAGCTGCTTCTTTTACATCGCCATTCTCAGACAAGAAATAGTGCGAACTTTCCGGCAGAAAAAAAGTCGTGGACTGTTTTGCCTCTTCTTTGGAAAAATGGATGATAGAAATTGTTGGGTCAACAGCGGCAGATTCCATCGAATTTAATGCAATGAGTTTACATCGCGGACTGTAATGTTGATCGAGCTGACCAGGGGCTTGGGGGTTGCTGTTTTGATTGAGTTGTTCAATCACAGGAATGCCGAGTACTTCGGAAATGCTCTCCAACGACAATCCGCCGAGACGCAGGACTTTTGGAACGTTGTTCTCTATGGCTACAATGGTACTCTCAATGCCTACGGAGCAGTCGCCATCGTCAAGAATATAATCGATGCGTTCTCCCAATTGATCGGCCACATGCTGCGCATTGGTTGGACTCACATAACCAAAT
This sequence comes from uncultured Bifidobacterium sp., assembly GCA_964654675.1. Lineage (GTDB taxonomy): Bacteria > Bacteroidota > Bacteroidia > NS11-12g > UBA955 > UBA955. The sequence continues at coordinate 1,303 of CAZZKP010000126.1, forward strand.
GGATTGGCACTGGGTGCGGCGAGCGGAAAGGGGAGTGTTTTTAGTAATTCCAGGGTGACAGTATTGTTTGGAACTCGAATTCCTACGGTGGGTTGACCGGAGGTGGTTAAATCAGGGACATGGCTCGCTTTGGGTAAAATGAGTGTGAGCGGACCTGGCCAAAAGGCATGCGCCAATTGATTCGCGAGCTCTGGCCATTCGCTGGTCAGTGTTTTTGCTTGATCGATGGAGGAAACATGTAAAATCAGCGGGTCAAACGTGGGCCGATTTTTCGCCGAAAAGATGCCCGCAACCGCATTGTCGTCAAGTCCATTGGCTGCCAACCCGTACACTGTTTCAGTGGGAATGGCTACCAACTTGCCTTCGGTAAGCAATTTTTTGGCAAGTGCTAAATCTCTGCCGCGATGTTGCATCGTATTACCTATGATGTGGGGTTGGGAACCCTGGGTTAACGTCGTTTGAGGCTATATTTCTCAATTTTATTGTACAAATGGCTCCTTTGAATGTCGATTTCTTGTGCAGTTTTGGCCACATTCCATCCATTTTGCACCAATTTTCTCTCGATGAACACTTTTTCGGCCCAGTCTCTGAAGTCTTGCAAGGTTTTGTAATCGTCCACCACACCAAAGGGATCCGCACCGCGCTGCGCAGGATTGGAGAACATATAGACATCCTCGCCGGTTATTTTATCACCGCATAAGATGACCAAACGCTCCACAACATTGCGTAGTTCACGTATGTTGCCCGTCCAGTTGACGTCCTGCAGGGCTTGATATCCATCGGGTGTGAAACCTTTTAGGGGGATGTTATTTTCATCACAAATGTCTTTGAGGAAATTGTTGGCAATCAACGGAATGTCTTCAACGCGTTCATTGAGTGTAGGCACATGAATCAAAATTACGCTGAGCCTGTGATACAGGTCCATTCGAAATTGCCCTTTTTCGATTTCTTCCAGTAAGTTCTTGTTTGTGGCGGCTACAATGCGAACATCAACTTTGATTTCTTTGTCGCCACCCACCCGGGTGATTTTTCCTTCTTGTATCGCCCTCAGAACTTTGGCTTGCGCGGAAAGGCTCATATCTCCAATCTCGTCCAAGAAAAGCGTACCGCCGTGGGCTTGTTCAAATTTGCCAATTCGCTGTTTGATGGCAGAAGTAAAACTCCCTTTTTCATGCCCAAACAATTCACTTTCAATCAATTCGGATGGAATGGATGCACAATTGACTTCAACCAGTGCCATGGACCCACGGTTACTTTTTTCATGTAACCAGCGGGCAACCAATTCTTTTCCGGTGCCATTTTCTCCGGTAATGAGGACCCTAGCCTCTGTGGGCGCCACTTTTTCAATGGTTTCCTTGATTTTGCCTATGGCAGGTGTTTCACCGATGATATCAAAGGTTTTTGAAACTTTGCGCTTCAGGTACTTGGTTTCTGTGACAAGATTGTTTTTGTCGATTGCATTTCGAATGGAAATTAACAATCGGTTTAAATCCGGCGGTTTGGTGATGAAATCATAGGCACCTTTTTTGGTGGCATCGATCGCCATTTCTACGTTACCATGGCCAGAAATCATAATGAAAGGCAAGTCAGGTCGCAACGCCTGTGCTCGATCGAGAAGTTCCATGCCATCGATGCCGGGCATTTTGACATCGCAAAGGACAACATCATACTCGTTTTTCTGAATCAGTTGCAAACCTTTGTTGCCGTCATCGGCAGTTGTTACTGTGTAATTCTCGTATTCTAGAATTTCTTTCAGGGTTTCACGGATCGGCGCTTCATCGTCGATGACCAATATTTCAGCCATAATTTGTGTATAGATTAGGATACAATGATACAAATAGAGTGAAGGAGAACAAGTTTGACTTTTCCACTACTTATGCTCTTTTTTTGTTTGTGTTTGCAGGGGATTTGGTGCAAGTGAAAAGGGGGCGATGGCAATTGGCGCATGAAGCGACGAATTGAGTGGACACATGGTTGCCTCATTTGTCATTATTTGTAAAAATGTTTGGGAATGTGAGGATTTTACATCATTTTTGTTTTTGAGAGATACTCCAAAATAGGTATGAATAAACATTTACTGGGAAGATGGCTGGCTTTGATTGCACTGGTAGCGCCAATGGCGTTGACGGCGCAAACGGATCCGCTTTTCACGCATTTCACATTTAACAAATTGTTCTACAATCCAGCGTATGCAGGGGCTTCAGGTCAATATTGTTTAAATGCCATTAACCACCAACAGTGGTTAGGTTATGACGATGAGTCTCCATACATCAAGGCGCAAGACAAGCAATTCGGCATAGAAAATACGTTGGATGCGGCGCGCAAGAACATTGCACCAGTTACCCGTGGTTTGGGATTCTCTGCTCCAATCATGATTAAAGGTAGCAATGTGGGAGGAGCCTTTTTCTCTCTGGTAACGGATCAGGTGGGATATGAAACTTCTACCTACATGAAGGGTGGAGGTGCCTATGCATATACATTGGGCGATGGCTCAAACATTCGTTTGGGTTTTGATGTAACCAATTTGACAAAAACATTGGACGCGACGAAATTGCGTTATCACGATCCCAACGATCCGATGATTCCTACAGGCAGTCCGTCGGATCAGCATATAACTTTTGGAGGAGGACTTTATTATTCCAATCCCAATATACAAGACGGTGCTTATTTAGGGGTTTCTTCGACACATTTAAATCCCCAAACTTTCAGCTATGGTCCGTCAGGAACGATCAATGTAACGACGAACAGACATTTATATATAGTGGGGGGGTACAAAAAGAACAATTTCATGGGCAATCCATCATTGACGTTGGATCCTGCGTTTTTGGTGAAGACGGTTATGGGAAAAGGCGGGTTGATTAAACCACAGTTGGATGTTCAAGGTTTGGTAACTTGGAATGGTTTGTTTGCTGGAGGTGCCAACATTCGAGTTTATGGTTTGGGTGCTGAATCTGTTTCATTTATTCTGGGCTATTATCCTCCGTTGTTGGGCAACGGACCTATGAGTGATCAAAAACTACGCGTGGGTTATTCATATGACTTAACCGTGAATCATATTTTGCGTAATTCTGCGGGTACACATGAATTGCAAGTGAATTACTGCTTTATGTTTACCGTCCCAGAAAGACCTGTACGAGTATTCCGTCATCCCCGTTACATGGAGCGTTCTCCTGAATGGGATTGATACAAAAAAATATTTATCCACATAAAATAAACATTAGATTTTGTCGTTTCTTAGTTACCGAAAATAAATAAAATGTTGATTTATTCAAATAGAACTTTATTTTTGCAATCTTAGAAACAATACGCAATATCAAAACTGCATAATGAAAAATACAGTGATGAGTTTCTTCACAAACAACGAGTTCGCTAAGAAAGCTTTGAGTTTCTTGGGCAATCGAACCTTACGCAGGGCTGCGATCGTAGCTTCTGTCATGGTCTATGCTTGCGGACCAGCCGATACCGGTGATTTGACCGGTGTTTTAGGCAGACGACCTTGGTTTCACCCCCAACCTCCGGGAATGGTGTACGTGAAATCAGGAACTTTTCACACAGGACAAGGGGGACAGGATGTATTCAATTCCTACTTGGAGCCGAACAAACAGATGACCATTACGGGTTTCTGGATGGACGAAACGGAAATCACAAACAACGAATACCGTCAGTTTGTGAACTACGTGATCGATTCGTTGGCGAGAATCATGTGTGATGATGACGAATATTATTTCCCTGAAGACGAGGAGGGCAACCGATTGATTAATCCTTACCGCGAGGTAGATTGGATTAAGCACAAAGAAGAGCTTGCCGACATGTGGTATCAGGGGGATGAAAGATTTCAAGGTAAGCATCAGATCGATACCCGTAAATTGATTTTCCATTTTATGTGGACCGATTACGAGGCGGCTGCCAACCAGGATCGCGACAAATACAATCCAATGGATCGTAGTAAGTTCATGCGTACGGAGGATGTTTTGGTTTATCCAGATACGTTGTGTTGGGTTCGTGATTTCACGTATTCATACAATGAGCCAATGGCGCAGGTATATTTTCACCATCCCAAATACGATGAGTACCCTGTTGTCGGTGTTTCATGGCATCAGGCCTATGCATTCTGCCGTTGGAGAACCGATCGCAAAACTGCCTATTGGGAAATGAATGGTTACTTGCCAAACACGCATGATTTCCGTCTACCCACTGAATATGAGTGGGAATATGCTGCCCGCGGTGGTCGTATTGGAAACAAATATCCTTGGGGTGGGCCCTATGCTCGTAACAGCAAGGGTTGTATGTTGGCAAACTTCAAGCCTCTGCGCGGTAACTATGGTGTAGATGGTGGTGTATATCCTGTTCGTGTTGACAGTTACTTCCCCAATGACTTTGGTTTATACAACATGTCGGGTAACGTGGCAGAATGGACTCGTACTTCTTGGGATGAGGCAAACAATGCCTTCGCACACGATTTGAACGGTGAATCATACAAATTCATCAAGGAAAGAGGCAAAGAAGGCAACCGCCAAGTAAAAGACATTCCGATCAACGAGAAGCGCAAAGTGATTCGTGGTGGTTCTTGGAAAGATGTCGCTTACTTCATCGAAAACGGCGCCAGAACCTACGAATATCAAGATACAAGTAAATCTTATGTGGGTTTCCGTTGTGTTCAGACATACATTGGTCGTTCAAATACTGACCGCAAATAATCTTTCAGAATAAATTTCATTTACTTTCGTTAACTAATCAACTAAC
>CAZZKP010000127.1:0-6005 GCA_964654675.1 uncultured Bifidobacterium sp.
GAAATCCTCAAATCATCTGGGTTGAAAATCCACCAACAACAAACCACTCCAACCGTTAAAAATCCCAAATTACACCAATCGAAGGCTGTAAGAAACCACTGGAATTCACCAAGTACTCTCCTTTGTAGGATGGCACCGGCGCCGATGGATCAGAAATCAAATTGCCCGATGCATCCTGCGCAGCAATTAAGGTTGGAGGGCCCAAATAGACATTGTTCAAGGCATTTTGAATGTCCATATACAAGTTCAAAGACGACTTCTTGAAATACCAAACCTTGTCAACACGAATATCCAATTGTGAAAAATTTCCCAATCTGCCGGAATTTAACAGCGCATAATTCGGCAAAGCCGTTCCCCTCACATCCCAATTCGATTTCACCAAACTGCGAGAAACATCATCGGGTGTGTAAGGACGACCTGTTGCAAATCGCAACTTGGCTCCCAATTCCCAATTGCGTTTCAATTTGATACCCCCTACCATACTCACCGTATGTCGACTATCCCATGCACTGCGCACTGATTTGCCGTATTTGTCATCGAACTGACTCCAACTGAGTGTGTAAGAGAGGATTCCATACAATCCGGAACGACTTCTACGCTGGAGCAAAAACTCCATCCCGTAAGCTTTTCCTTTGCCCACTGAACCAATCGGCTCGTTGCCCAAAACAGCAAAATCGGTCCCCAAATTTCCCAAAGAAATACTATCGCGCAAGGCAAACGGATAATTGGAATAATTTTTATAAAAGCCTTCCCAAGTGATTTTCGTATCCTTCACTTTGGTATACTGAAAACCCGCCGAAACCATGCGATTTCGCATGTATTTCACACGATTCAAGTTATCAAAACTGCCCTGGGCATTTTTGTAACCCAAAACGGTGTAACTCGGCAACTGTGAGAACTGACCCATATTGGCATTGAAGAACAAACCCGAAATCGCCGTTGGCAAACTCGCACTCACGCTCACTGTTGGCTGATTCAAAGGATTTCTCATCGATGTGTTGAAACTGTTCCCATCCAATCTGCCGGCAAAACTCAAAGTCCCCGTTCCCATAACATTGCGGTAGCCACGAACAAATCCGCTGTATTTAAACAACTCCAACAAACTTTGAAACTGAACGTCCTTCACTGTACCCGGCGTCCCTGGAGCGCCCGGAATCAATACCTTGGCTTTGTTGTCTACACCGTATTGGATAAATTCTGTTCCACCACCAACCAACAATTTCCAACGACCCAGATTGCGCGAATTTTCGATGCGAAGTTTGTTCTCCTCCTCCGTACTCGCGTAGGTGAAAATGCGATTCGATTCCACGCTTTCATCGTTGTTCTTGTATTTGAACGATGTGTTGCTAAGCATGTTGCGACTCAAAAAAGTCTGTGTCTTACTTTTCGCACCAAAGTGGGTGTATACCGTTCCAAACGTATAGTTCCATTGCTTGTAAACCGGCAAATAATTCAAAATAAATTTATTGGTTTTCAGCGTTGTACTGTCGGTTATTTTGTCATTCACATTCAAATTCAACTTGAAGAAATCCACCGCACCCACCATCAAAAACGCAATATCATCTTTGTCGTTTAGCTTCACCTTCACCTTCGCTTGATAATCAATAAAATTGGGCAAAAATGGCAGTCCCAAAACCGAAAACAAGCCTTGCAAATAACTCTGACGCGCAGAAAAAATGTAGGTGGTTTTTTTACTCAAAGGCCCATCGGCGGTAAAACCTACATCGCTGCTACCCAAGGTGAAACGATACTTTGCCTTGTTCGCATTGCCATCCATTTGTCGGAAATCCAAAACGCTGCTCAATCCATTGGCATAATTCACAGGAAAGGCTCCCGTGTAAAAGTTCACTTCTTTGATAAAATTCACATTCAACATCCCCACCGGTCCGCCCGTACTCCCTTGTGTTTGGAAGTGATTGATAATGGGGATTTCTACCCCGTCCAAATAAAACTTATTTTCCGATGGAGATCCGCCGCGGATCACAACGTCATTTCTAAAACCCGGGATACTGATTACGCCCGGCAAACTCTGGATAATTTTACTGATATCTCTGTTTCCTCCGGGGTTTCTTTCAATTTCACGAATACTCAATTTCTGCGACGATACCGGACTTTCCGCCTCCCTGCGCTGTAAATTGGTTTTGCGAATGTTCACCTCGCCGATCCCTTGTGATAACGACTGCAACTCGATCATTACCTCCGGCGATTTATCGTAGGTAAACAACATTTCGGCAGACGTTTCATTGTCATACCCCTCCAATTGGGCCGTAACTGTGTGAAAACCCGGTTCTAGACCCTGAATCACAAAACTGCCGTCGGCCGCGGTTAACACTTTATTGGTAGATTTATCTGCACTTACACTCACGTTCGGCAAGGGTTTGCGACTCGACAAATCCATAACCCGACCCTTAATCACCACCTGCGCTTCCAAAACATCAAAAGCAAACAAACTCAAAAAGATAAACAAAACTCTCATGAAAAATTAAACAAAACAAGACGGAAAGGGTTTGAGGATTGCGAAAAAAAGGCAAAAAATCACCGGCAGAACGCAAAAAACCACCCCATTGATAAGAACTCTTTACAAAATGTGCATGAAATGTCAGCCATTTCGTCACAATTACTGCTTGGCAAGATTTTCGCTAAGCCAAATAAAGCTTAAATTCGCACACTTATCATGTTTGGAAATATCTTAAAATCATTCTCAAAAATGCTCGGCGGAACCTCTGCCGAAAAAGCCTTGAAGGAAATAGAACCCATTGTGGATCAAATCAATGTATTTTTTGAGGAATACAAAGCGTTGAGCAACGATCAGTTGCGGGGCAAAACCGATGAATTCATTGGGCGAATCAACGCCTATTTGGGCGAAATCGACAATGAAATTGCAGATTTAAAAGCCCAGCTCGCAAATGCGGAGGACTCTGACGTAGAACTACGCGACGAGATCTTTGGGAACCTAGACGCCATCGAAAAACGCAGAGACATCGCTTTGGAAGAGATTTTGGTCGACATCCTGCCGGAAGCATTCGCAACCGTGAAGGAAACGGCCAGACGATTCACAGAAAACGACGTGATCGTAGCAAAAGCCAACGACTTAGACAGAGAATTGGCATTAAAGCATCCGCACATCACCATTGAGAACGATCAAGTCAGTTACAAAAACGAATGGACGGCTGCGGGCGGAAAAATCCGTTGGAATATGGTTCACTACGACGTGCAGCTGATTGGTGGTATCGCTTTGCACCGGGGAAAAATCGCGGAGATGGCCACCGGAGAAGGCAAAACGCTGGTAAGTACACTGCCTGCCTACCTCAATGCATTGGGAAAACGCGGGGTCCACATGGTAACTGTAAACGAATACTTGGCACGTCGTGACAGCGAATGGAATGCCCCTTTGTTCAATTTCTTGGGACTGAAAGTGGATTGCTTGGAATATCACAGACCCAACAGCAACGAGCGAAGATTGGCTTATTTGGCCGACATCACCTACGGAACGAACAACGAATTTGGTTTTGATTATCTGCGCGACAATATGGCACATACGCCAGAGGAGCAGGTTCAACGGAAACATCACTATGCGATGATCGATGAAGCGGATAGCGTGTTGATTGACGATGCAAGAACGCCGTTGATCATTTCCGGACCTACCCCCAAAGGCGATATCCAACAATTTGAAGCACTCAAACCCCGCATCGAAAAATTGGTTGAAGCCCAAAAGCGATTTGTCAACTCTGCATTGGTAGATGCCAAAAAATTGATCGCAGCCGGAAATTCAGGACACAAAGAAAGTGAAGGGGGCCTCGCCCTGTTGCGCGCTCACAGAGGTTTGCCAAAGAACAAAGCCCTAATCAAATTGCTGGGTGAAAGCGGCGTGAGAGGCATCCTAACCAAAACAGAAAATTATTACATGCAGGATCAGCAAAAGGAAATGCCCTTGGCTGATTTGCCGTTGTACTTCACCATCGACGAAAAATCGAACAGCGTTGATCTCACAGAAAAAGGATTGGAATTGATCACCCAAGGGGAAGAAGATCCGAATTTCTTTGTGTTGCCTGATGTAGGAACGGCGATGGCAGACATTGAAAAAAGCGCCGCATCAGACAAAGAAAAATTGGCACTAAAAGACAAATTGATGCAAGAATTTGCCGAGAAAAGCGAACGCATTCACTCGGTGCAGCAGTTGTTAAAAGCCTACACTTTGTTTGAACGCGATGTAGAATACATCTTGGCCGATGGCAAAGTAAAAATCGTTGATGAGCAAACAGGTCGTGTGATGGAAGGACGTCGTTATTCAGATGGACTTCACCAAGCCATCGAGGCCAAGGAAAATGTTCGCGTAGAAGCAGCGACCCAGACGTACGCGACAATTACCCTGCAGAACTATTTCAGGATGTACCATAAGTTGGCTGGTATGACGGGTACGGCGGAAACGGAAGCCCAGGAATTGTGGGACATCTACAAATTGGGTGTGATGGTAATCCCTACCAACAGAAACATTGCGCGGATCGACCAAGAGGATTTGGTATATAAATCCAAGCGTGCCAAATACAATGCAGTGATTGAGGAAGTTGTAGCCTTGAGCAGCGCGGGTCGCCCTGTACTGGTGGGTACCACTTCGGTGGAAGTGAGCGAATTGTTAAGCCGTATGCTTCGATTGCGCGGTATCAAACACAATGTATTGAACGCCAAACAGCACCAAAATGAAGCAGGTATCGTTGCGGAAGCCGGACTCAAAGGCGCGGTTACCATTGCCACAAACATGGCGGGTCGTGGTACAGATATCAAAATCGACGATGAAGTCAAATCTTTGGGTGGATTGGCCATCATTGGTACGGAACGACATGATAGTCGTCGCGTTGACAGGCAGCTAAGAGGTCGTGCAGGACGTCAAGGCGATCCGGGAACTTCACGTTTCTACGTGAGTTTGGAAGACGATTTGATGCGCATTTTCGGATCAGAAAGAGTGAGCAAATTGATGGATCGATTTGGTTATGGCGAAGACGATGTGATCGAAAACAAATTGATGACTCAGACCATCGAACGAAACCAAAAACGCATGGAGCAGAACAATTTTGGCGTTCGTAAGCGTTTGTTGGAGTATGATGATGTGATGAATAAGCAGCGGACGAACATCTACAGAATGCGCAGCAATGCATTGTTTGGTGAGCGTTTGAGCATTGATTTGAGAAACATGCTTTACAATTGGTGTAACGAAACGGTGACCCAATTCAAAGAGGCTGGCAACTACCAAGAGTTAGAAATGGAAGTGATTCGCACATTGGCGATGGACGTGCCATTTGACGAGGACACTTTCAACAACACAAGGGATGCGGAAATATTGGCAGATCTGCTGTTTGAAAATCTTACACAGAGATACCATGACAAAACAGAATCCATGCGCACCCAGGCCCTACCCGTATTCAAAAACATTCGGGCAGAGCAAGGCGAACGCATCGAGAATATCGTGGTTCCAATGACCGATGGCGTGCACAATTACCAACTTACGGTCAACATGCAAAAAGCCCTTGACACCGACTGTAGAGCCATGATTCACGAGTTGGAGAAGAGTACCACCTTAGAAATCCTGGACGACGAATGGAAAGAGCATTTGCGTGAATTGGACGAATTGAAACAAAGTTCTCACAACGCCCAATATGAACAAAAAGATCCTTTGTTGATCTATAAAATTGAAAGTTTTGAACTGTTTGGCAAGATGTTGCAACGCATCAATACTCATGTTTTAGGCATGTTGTTTAGGGCACGAATTCATGCCGAAAATGAAGTTTCTGAAGCCAGACCAGCCTTGAAACGCAGTGAACCAAAAATCCAAACTTCAAGACCAGAGATGGACATGGCGATGAGCAGCGGCGAGAACATGGAATTGCCTCCAGCCGAAATGCAGGCACCAAAACCCGTCCAGAATCCCATCATCAAGGATTTAAAAATTGGCCGAAACGATCCTTGTCCTTGTGGAAGTGGAAAGAAGTTCAAAGCATGTCACGGGAAGG
>CAZZKP010000128.1:0-5822 GCA_964654675.1 uncultured Bifidobacterium sp.
AAATCTGGTCAGCTACTTTGTCTGGGTGTCCTTCCGACACGGATTCTGAAGTAAAAAAGTATGGCATAATATTAAACCACAAATATACAACCCAAACTCATTCAAATGAGCGGTTTCCACCTCAGGACAATAAAGTTCATAAAAGTGACTTTTTTTTGGTCAACCGAATCAAATTCAACGCTGAAACAATTGACCCACTTGCAATTCAGCAATTACAAGTTTATGATCCGATGGCACTTCTTTGACACTCTCGTAGTGAACCGCCCTCATCGGATTATCGAACAAAACATAATCAATTCTAAAACTTGGCATTGAGCCCTTGTAAGTTGTTTCTAAACCCCTACCGGCTTCAACAAAAGCATCGCGCATACCAGCACTCAACTGACGATAACTGTAACTCACGGGAATGTCGTTGAAATCACCACAGATAATTTTGGGGAAATCACAATCCAAAATGCTTCGCTTCACAACCCCCACTTGTTGAGCCCGACGCTGATAACCCAAGCGCAATCGCGTAATAATACCTTTTGACCCCTCCATATCTATTTCCCGCTGCTCCGTTTGTTTCTGCATCACTTCGTAATCCTTTTTTGCGAATCGAAAGGACTGAAGGTGCAAATTATAAATCCGAATTCTCGCGTTGCGTAAAAACTCAAACTCGGAAGGAATTTCGATGTCAACCCACATTGCCATATTCCCCGTTTTTTCACCCAATGATAAGGGCTTCCATCGCTTGATTCGATATTTACTCAACACAATCATCCCATACGGACGTCGTTCGCTTAAAGTATAGGTCTGTGAATAATCAAACCCGCCCTCAGCCTTTAAAAATCTGGCCAACGCCTTTAATCCACCGGCTTTGGCATACACTTCTTGCAGACAGACCACATCCGCATTTTGCGCTTTGAGCACACGCAAAAATGAATCCATGGCAGGCATATACTCCGTGTTCACGATGTCTAAAGACGATTCGTTTTGATACAAGCCAAACAACTGCGCATTGTAGGTAATCACCTTCAAAAGTTTGGCATTCATATCCAACATCTCCTTATCCAACCGAGAATCATCCCCCCCCTTACCACTATTTGTTGCGTTTTTTACAGTTCCGTTTTCTGCATTCAAATCGTTCCATTGAATGTATAAACTTGCCTGTCCCAAATTCAGCAATAGACAAGAAAGAGCAAACAAACTCCGCCATTTGCCTTGCACCAACCAATACATGAAGGACAGAACCATCAAAACAAAAAGTACAGGAAATGCCAAACCAAGAAGTGGTAACCACGAGTTGCTCTCTGGGGAAATCGTAGGTACCAATCCAGACAACATCAGGAAGATAGCCAAAAAAATGGTGGCCGGAAATGCGATGATGTTGATTAGTTTCATTGGTCTTGACTGGCTTTGAAAAGTGTTTCCTTTTCCTTCTGGGTAAGATTGTTATACCCTACTTGGGAGATTTTATCCAAAATCTCATTGACAATTTCTTCAGAGGGATTGGCGGATTTTCTGTTTTTCGAAACTACATCATTGTAGGATTTGTTCACCCTTAACTTTGAATTTGTTCTCTGTTTTCTGGTAAATATCAAGGCGGTATTCTCGCCAAATCTCGAGAAAGCGTCCATCGTTGATTGCAAGAAATTCCCTTTTAGTACACCGAAAGCATACAGCGTTCCCCACAACAAACCACCCAGATGCGCTGCATATCCACCCACATTGCTGTCGCCAAAAATCCCCAGTACATCCAAAAGCACCTTTACCAAAACAATCCATCGAATTTCTACTTCAACCAAACCAAATAGGAAAAGTCGATATCTCGGCGTAAAAATCGCTGTCGCCAAGACAACCGCAGACACCCCAGCCGAAGCACCCAAAGTGTTTTCAGGAAAATAAGCCGCGCCAGGAAATTCAAAGAAAACCAACGCCGAATAAAACAATTGAATAAACAAAGCACCGAACAAACCTCCAAAAACAAACAACTTCCAAATGTGTATTCTACCCACCAAATCCTCCAAAATCACACCCACAAAATACAACCACAGCATGTTACCGAGCAGGTGCCATCCATTGATGTGAAGGAACATGTACGTGAATGGACTCAGAATTTTGAATCCTCTACTCAGCTCTATGGGACTGAACTTTAGCCAATCCAAAATCACATGGGAAATGATACGATTTGAGGTTGGGTATAAGGTAACAAGAATGATCAACCATGACAGCAGAAAAACCAAAACACAGGCCGCTACGATTTGTTGCACCGCCGTTCGGCTGGGTCCAAACCATTTGACCAAAAAAGTATTCACTGCGTCTTTCACGATATCAAAATACCTTTCCCATTTTTCGCCAAACGAAAATCAACAAAAATCCTGTAAGCGCCCCCCCAATATGAGCGAAGTGAGCTACATTATCGCCGGAAAAACTGCCCAAACCTAGAAGCACATCTAAGCCCACCATGATGGGTACCAAGTATTTGGCTTTGATGGGGTATGGAATAAACAAAAACACCAAAGACTCGTTGGGGTACAAGTAGGCAAAGGCAACCATCACACCGTAAACAGCCCCAGATGCCCCGATCATTGGACCATAGGGAACCGCCTCAAAACCCGCTGCGTGATTGGGAAATATTGTTCCAGTATGAGAAAACAGGGTGTATGCCATTTGGGAAAAATGCACCAACACAGCACCCAACGCCGCGACAAAAAACAACTGTAAAAACCTGGATGTTCCCAATCGGTACTCTACAATGGCGCCGAAGGAAAATAAGGCCAATCCATTAAAGAGCAAATGACCCAAGCCACCATGACAAAAAATATGGGTCAGCAACTGCCAAATTCTAAAATTCTCACTGTCTGGATAGAACAAATAAAACGTTTCAACATCAAATCCTGTCTTGGGTAAGGCAACTTGAGAAAAGCTCACCAAAACCATGATAATCAATAAGTTCTTTAACCCTGGGGGCAATTGTGCAATCATGTTCTTTGTTTTTTGTTCTGAAAAGTATCGTAAATAAATGCTGCGGATAATTCAATGAAAATCGGACGACCGTCAAACGTATGGGTAGGGTTGTTCAACGCAAAAAGTCGCATCGCCAACTGCTCCAATTCTTCATGGGTTTTTCCCATGCCACTTCGAATCACCGCATGTCGAGCCATAGAAAGCGCCATACTTTCATATTTTCCCAATTTGAGATCACCTTGGGTGTTTTGATAATCTTCAATGAGATTTTCAATCAATTTTTGTTCATCACCCTGGGTTAATAACGCAGGCAATCCATTAACAATCAATGTATTACCACCAAAATGGCTGATGTCAAATCCCAACCATTGCAATTCTTGCAACAATTCCAAGACCAGGGGTATTTGAGCGGGTGGAAGTTCCACCGTTCTGGGAAACAACAAATGCTGGCTCTGACCGGAATGCGCTTGCAATTGCTTCAAATAATCATGATAAAACACATGCTGTTGTGCCAATTTTCTGTCGATTACAGTAAGCACCCCCCCTCGATTCACCACCACATAGGCATCAGACAAGGGAAAGAGTCCGTGAATGTGGGAATTTTTTTCGGTCGTATCCTGATTCAATGATGCGTTTCCGCTGGGCAAACCAGAATTTGGGTTGTTCAGCGCGGGATGGGTGAACTCATTTTTTGGATGCGGTAGGTCGTCTGAATTCAAATTATAGGAACTGTTCCTGTGCATTGTATGCATCCCGGTTTGTTCCACAGAACCCAATACTTTCTGCCAATCTTGGTTGCTAGATCTCTGATATCCACCGCCGCCTTGCTCTCCAAAAGGATTGTAACTGGGATTGCGTTTTTCGGTAAATGCAGATTGATCCGTTTGCCATTGATTGGAATTGGATTGTTGAGGCGATATCGGTTGATTTAAGAAATCGCCCATATGAGAAAAATCACCCAAGGAAATCGAAGGCTGAACCACAAAATTGCCCAAGGCCCTGCGAACAGCGGCTTTCACCAAGTTGTAAATGTGCTTCTCGTCTTCAAATTTTACCTCCGTTTTGGTTGGATGTACATTCACATCCACCTTGGAAGGATCCACGTTGAGATACAGTGCATACAAGGGATACTCATCGCTTTGAATCAAACCCTCGTAGGCCGCAACCACGGCATGATGAAAATAATTGCTGCGGATAAATCGACCATTCATAAAGAAAAACTGCTCGCCCCGGGTGCGTTTTGCCATCCCCGGAGCCCCCACAAAACCCGTAATTTCAACGATATCTGTATTTTCCTTGACCTCTAAAATCTCCGCATTCAACTTCTTACCCATCGCTTCCAACACGCGATCCTTCAGGGGTTGGGCTTTGAAATGATATACCAATGCCCCATTGTTGTGATACACGAATTCAACATTCGGGTTGGCCATGGCCTGCCGGAGAAATTCTTCCACGATGTGCTTCGTCTCTACCGCAATGGATTTGAGGAAATTTCGCCGAGCAGGTAAATTATAAAATAGATTTTTTATGGCGATGTTTGTGCCCTGAGGTGCCGCATCCACCCGCTGTTCCAATACTTCACTCGCTTCAATTCGAATGAACTGGGCGACTTCATCGTTGGCCCTTTTTGTCTTCATCTCTACCTGCGAAACCGCCGCGATGGAAGCCATCGCCTCTCCCCGAAAACCATATGTATTTAGTTTAAAGAGGTCTTCTGCTTTTCGAATTTTTGATGTAGCGTGCCTCTCCCAACAAAGCCTCGCATCCATCTCACTCATCCCCTTGCCATTGTCGATCACTTGCATCAAAGTACTCCCACCATCCTTCACCAATAAAGTGATTTTTGTAGCCCCCGCATCCAAACTATTTTCCAACAACTCCTTCACCGCATTTGCCGGTCGTTGCACAACTTCTCCCGCAGCAATCTGATTGGCTACCGCATCGGGCAATAATTTAATTACACTTGTCAAGGGATGGGAAGTTACGAAATTGCAACAAATATCGGTGCAAAGATTACTTATTTTCAAACATCATCATCACCCAACCCTCGATGATTTGTGTTTCTTGCAAATCCAAATTGAGAGCTTGCGCTTTTTGCAAAATCATAGGAACATCTTCCTCTCTCAATCCGCTCAACAACAGTTTGCCATTCAATGTTAATACCCGTTGATATTCGGCCATATCAGCCAATAGTACTTCCCTGTGAATATTGGCAAGGACAATGTCATAGTAGCCATGGTTTACTGATTCCAAAACGCTCACATGACCATGAATCATTTTCGTTCGGGCGGTTTGGTTGATCTGCAAATTGTCATTTGCGTTATCCACCACCCAATCGTCGATTTCCACCCCCAAAACCTCACTTGCGCCCAGCATTTCCGCCGCAATGGCTAAAATCCCTGTTCCGCTGCCCATATCGAGCACTTTGGCACCTTGGATCGATTCTCCCAAACCTTGCAACGCCGTAAGCATCAAACGGGTTGTCCCATGGTGGCCCGTTCCAAAACTCATGCGAGGTTCTATCGTGATTTCACGGCGCCCTGCGGGCGCCGGCTCATGAAATGGAGCCCTCACAAAAAAATCTCCGACCAAAAGTGGACTAAAAAAATTCTTCTCCCACAAAACATTCCAATTCTCCCTCTCCACAATACTCCAAGCATACGAATCGATATAATCCGAAACACTCTCCTCAATCTCACCATATTCGCCGGAATCAATGTCGTTCTCATCCGCAAACGCCTTCACCCAGCCACTCTCAGTCTCAAAATGTGTAAAAGGAAATTCTCCCAAAAAAGCCGTAATAATGTCTGCCCTCTCCTGCATCGCAATCTCATCAACACCCATACCATCAGCCAATGTTATCTCATTCCAAA
>CAZZKP010000129.1:0-5815 GCA_964654675.1 uncultured Bifidobacterium sp.
GAATACAAAAGAGAGGGGGGCTGCTATGCAGCCCCCCTCTCTTTTGGTTGATGTAAAATCCGCGCTTCCCAACGCACAATTACACCAAAGTATCAATAGACAATCCTATTTAATAACCGTCACCGTGCCCTTGTATGCGTGCATCGCTCCATCGATGTATCGGAATGTCACCGCAAAAGCATAAACCCCTTCAATGACAGGCTCACCTTTGCTATCCAACCCTTTCCAACCCACCGTGGGATCTTCCGAATAGAACAAGATCTCTCCCCAACGATTCATAATCGTCATACGGTATTTACTCAATCCAAAGGCTTGGTATGGCTTGAACTCTTCATTCAATCCATCAATGTTGGGTGAAAACGCCGTTGGCAAATAGAACAACAATTCCGGCTTCAAGAATATCTTCTTCGTTACGGTATCTGCACAACCCGAACTATTGCTCGCAATTAATGTAACCTTAAAATCCCCAGTTCCGCTAAAGGTCATAAAGAATGGATTTGAAGACGCCGATGTCTGACCGTCTTGGAACATCCAATTGTACGTATCCGTGTTTTTGCCTGTGAAGGTAAACTTCCAATCCGTTTCAAGTCCTCTCGATAACAAATACTCAGAATCAAAATTTGCAACAGGTTTCGGCAATACCGTAATTGGATAGGCCGACGTGGTTGTTGTACATCCCTTATCGGAGGTTACAGTCACAGTTACACCATAACTTCCGTCTGTTGTATAAATGTGTTTGGGATTCGAAATATTCGCCGTACCACCATCCGCAAAGTTCCAACTGTAAGACGCAATTGACCCTCTATTCACTTTTGCTGCTGCATTGAACTGAATGGGCGCCATAGCACACGCATTGCTTCCAGAAACGGTCACGGAAGGCTGCTCGTTTACACGCAATACGATCGTTTTCTCCGTTGCACAACCCTTGTCTGAAATCACTTTCAACTTCACTGGATAATCGCCAGTATCGGGCATTGATTGTGCAGATACCGTTTTCGTATTCGCCAAAGCAACACCTTTAACATACCATGTGTAAGCCACACCCGTAGCAGAATTCTCTTGGGTTGTATTGCTTGCCACAAACGAATTGCCAACCAAACATTGCTCCACACTGTTCATCGTGAAATTCGCCACCGGCACAGGCCATACATTTATCGTTTTCGTTAGAGAATCCGAACATCCAGCCGCCGTGGTAATCACAAGTTTTACATCAAATTTACCAGCAGACAAATACCCCTTACCCGTAATGTTCTTGGCTGTACCCGTAGTTCCATCACCCAAGGTCCATTTGCTTGAATAGCTACTGCCAAAGACAGTATTGTCGGTAAAGGAGAACAAATGACCGCCCAAACATGCCGTATCCTTACTCGTGGTAAACGATGTAACAGGCGACGCAACCACATTTACCACTTCAGAAGTAGAATCGAAACAACCTACATTGGATTGAATGCTATGGAATATTCTGAAAGTACCAATCGACTTAAATGAATAAACAAATGAATCCCCGGCTCCACTCGCACCATCACTGGTTTTCCATACATGAACACCACCGGCACCGGCATACGGATATTTCTGCTTGAAGATATATTTATTGCCAGTTAAACATTGGGTTTTTCCGTTGATCGCAATGTCAGCTTGTGGCATGGCATACACCTGAACTTCGCGCTGGAAAGAATCCAAACACCCATCAGTCGTACTTGAAATGATCCGAATCCAATATTTACCTGGACTACTAAATTTCTTATTCAACACAGTCTTCGCCAAATTCATCGTACCATCCTGATACTTCCAACCCGCTTTCGTTGTCAGTGTCGCA
The DNA here is from genome assembly GCA_964654675.1 of uncultured Bifidobacterium sp. Classification (GTDB taxonomy): domain Bacteria; phylum Bacteroidota; class Bacteroidia; order NS11-12g; family UBA955; genus UBA955. The sequence goes on from CAZZKP010000129.1 coordinate 1,817, forward strand.
TTTTTGGGCGCAGTACTCGCATCATCCAAATTGAAGAAGTTGCCCGCGAAACATGTGCTACTGTCGGTGACGACAAAATAGGCCTTTGGCTCGGGATTGATTCGCACCTTGACCGTATCAATATCGGCGCAACCATACGAAGACGTATTCTTCAAAATCACCAACTGCCAACCTGTATCGGTGAATTTAACCCCTTTAATGGCGGAATTTGTGGAAGTATTGGGCGTTTTTCCGTAGGTCCAGCCCGTTGTATAGGTACCCGATGAAATCGTGGATTTATCCGTAAAATCAAATAAATTCGTTTTCAAACATGCGCTGTACGTCTTGACATCTATCACGTTGATCGGGGACGGTTGGACAACAAATGTCGAATCTATCGTATCCCTACAACCAAAAGGTGTTTCTGTAATCAACTGAACCTTGAAACTTCCCGGGGTCTTGAATTTATACTTCACTGTATAAGGCAGAACAGTATCCTTATCCCCATTTCCGAAATTCCAATAGGATTTACCAACGCCCTCCTTACTCACCGAAGAATCGGTCAATTTGATTTCTTGATTTTGACAGAAATACGACCAAGAGCTTGTCATTTTTGCGATGGGATACGGATACACAACCAACAGGGTGTCTAAGGTATCTCGACAACCCTTCCGAGACTCAACGATGTATCTCAACTTGTTGACGCTAATTGTATCGAATTTATATTTGTAGGCGATGCTATCCTTGGAGTAGTAGAACCCTTTATAAGAGTCATAAATGCGATAGTTCGACCATTTCCAACCATCATTGTTGTATTTGGTTCCATCACGCATGGCAAATACATCCTTTTTGTAACACTGATTGAGAGAATCATATTTGATCGCTGCGATAATCGCATCAGATCTTCTCACCCAAGTTGAATCCACAGAGGTACAATTGGTTGAAGTATCTGTAATTTTCAACCAAACTTTTTTCGGGGTTGTGATTGTGTACGTCTGGAGTTTCGAAGAATCCTGCCATTTGTAAAGAAACTTATTTGAATATGGCGCAGTAATTTTCAAATTTAACGTAGACGCACACTGGGTCGTAGTATCAGGAAAATCCAAAACAGGCCCCTGTTTGATCGTAATGATTTTGCTTCGAGTTATCGTATCTACGGTTCCACAATCCAAGGTCACTGGCATTTTTAACACGACGAAAAATGATCCCACTTTCTTGAATTTGTGAACAACATTTTTACCCGTATCCGATGTTCCATCTCCAAAATTCCAACGATACCCTTTGATTTTTGGATTACCAATAACCACAGCACCAATTTTCACATCTTCCCCAGGGCACATTGTTTTTCGGGTCACTGAAATATCAAAATTCAAGTTTTCAAAAACCGCACCCGCAGAATAAGAATAACTCTCGTAAGGCCCAACCCCATAGGCTACGCAAATAAATCCACTGTCAGACGTCACCGTATTTGAACTCGGGTTGTTCACTTTCACTTGCGCATAGGCATATTTGCCGCAGGTTACATTCGTAAATGCCGTTGACGCAAGGGCTACACCATTCACTTTCACCGATTTAATCGCTGATTGGGTCACCAAAATATTCACCCAATGCTGGTTCATATTTGATGTAGTTGCCGTACCCACCAATGTGCGAATTAATCTTTGGTTGACATCCGGCGACAAAAACAAGGCTGCATCTCCCGCACCACCCGTCAATCCTGAACAAGCACCGTTTTTCATGTATTGTGCCACATAAGACGGTTTGTCTGTACGAACACATTCAGCCGTTCCCGATGTAACATCTTGATAAATCCACTGACCCTTTTTGAGAATCGTATTGGCTAACGTACCATTGATGTACACTTTGGTGGTATCATAGGCCGCAATCACTTTGTATGTATATCCTTTGGTTTGACCACTGAAGGGCATCAAAACATATTCTTTTCCTAACGCCAGCGTTGGCAACACCTGTGTATACAAGTGATCACGCCCACTCATTCCAGAACAGTTTCCTTTGGGAATATATATCGACCTTGCCCCAGCAAACACATTGATTTTACCACAACCTTCTATCACCCTCACCCTAGTGCCTGTCAAATCGCCTTTTTTGGCACCGGTTGTCGCCCAAGAAGTAGCAGCCGGATCTGTATTGCTTGTTCCATCCGCAGTTTTTGATTGCACCTCATACACTTGACCCTTGGACAATGTCACCGTAAATGGCGTACCCGCCGTTTTACCCCCTTTTGTGTCAACCGTTGGCGTAATCTCCACCTTCACCCCATTGTCCATACCGACAATAACAAATTCACTTTCTGCATAATTCGAACCCGACGTAATCACATTGGGCGCAAAACTGGGAATGTAAAATTCCGGAGCAGATGGCATACTCTCGTAGGGCAAAATAAAAGTTGCATCGGAACGGTTTAATTCCAAATTCAAACAGTAAACGTTCACCGGATCCTTGGCAACAATTCTTAATCCTTTTTTGCTATTTACATCCGTGGCGGGAAATTCCGAACCCACCGGATAATAGTAGGTTCTATCCACCTCAATCCGATTCACTTTACCAGCGGTAATGTTCACCGTTTGATTTGAACCCGCAACCCTGGGATTGTCGAGAACCAACGATGTATTGACATCCGATGTTACAAACAGCAAGAGAGTATCTGGCAAGCCCCCACTTCGTGTCTCCATTTCCATAAAACTCATGTAAAAAGTTTTGCCAGACGAAGTAATTTGAGCCTCAGATTTAGACCAAAAACCAAAAAGAATCAGAACGACCAAAACGGCCGATTTTAAGGTAGATTTCATTGCAATCAAGAATATTTTAACGCGTTACCTAAAGGTAACGCAAATTGGGTCATTTTCGTTGCCTTGACACAAAATTTAATGACATTTCAATGACATATATTTCAGTATGTTATCCACAATTAAAAAATCGCCCCACTAAATACGATTTCATCATCTAAATAAATAGCCACAAATTGGCCGGAAGTTATCGATTTTTGCGGTGCCTGAAAGACCACTTGATACCCCAATTCATGCACCTGCAACCTACATGCAACAGATGCTTGTCGATACCGATATTTACAAAACAAATCCGCTGAATTAAGCGCCTTATTGCGCATACTTGGCCTTACCCAACAGGATTCATTTTCAAGCACAAACAAACCCATCGACAACAACCCGGGATGATCTTCACCTTGTCCAACAAAAATGAGGTTATTTATTACATCGGTTTGTAATACAAATAATGGCAGCGGTTTCCCTCCAATTTGCAGTCCCCTTCGCTGTCCACGCGTATAAAAATGTGCCCCCTGATGGTTTCCAATTACCACCCCGTCTGATGATGAAAAATTTGAGTGCCACTGCCGATAATCCACCAAACCTACCATAGAATTCATGCGGTCCAACTCCCTCTGTGCTGCGATTCCATTGGGTTCAATCTCAATCACCTGCCCTTCTTTCACTTTGAGTTGTTGTTGCAAAAAATCGGGCAGACTCACATGGCCAATAAAACACAAACCCTGACTGTCTTTCTTCGTGGCCGTGGCCAGGCCGCCTTCGGCGGCCAACCTCCTCACCTCCGATTTTTCCAAATCCCCGATAGGAAACAATGCCTTACTCAATTGAAACTGATTCAACTGACATAAAAAATAACTCTGATCCTTGTTCTGATCTAACCCACTCATCAACCGGTATTCCTCCACCCCGTCAACCAGAACTACCTCCTTGCGCACATAATGCCCCGTGGCCACAAAATCCGCTCCCAACTTTAAGGCCTCATCCAAAAAAACATCAAACTTGATCTCGCGATTACACAAAACGTCCGGATTGGGCGTCCGACCCTTGCCATACTCCTCAAACATGTAATCCACAATTCTCTCCTTATAAATCCCACTCAAATCCAAAACCTGAAAGGGAATCCCCAAATGTTCCGCCACCAACATCGCATCGCGACTGTCTTCAATCCATGGACACTCATCCTCCAAAGTCACACTCGCATCGTTCCAATTCCGCA
>CAZZKP010000130.1:0-5764 GCA_964654675.1 uncultured Bifidobacterium sp.
TGAACCAGCGACAAAATCAAAAACATCGAACCCAAGAACATCCATAATTCACGAGAATCCATGCGTTCGTCGGACATTTCCATTTTTGTCCGTTGATACAACACGTAGATGTAGTAAATCAACCAAACAAAAAACAGACAAGTTCCTAAGCCCTTTAACCATTGGTAAAATGTGGCGACAGCCGCCGGTGTTTCAATCGAATATGCCAATACCATGGGAATCAGCATCACAGCCAAAATCGAGATCAGTGCAATCTTCCTTTGTTTGCCTTGCAAGACAACGACCAAAGCCAAGGCCAAAAATGCCAACAGAAACAGCAACAATTGACCAGACAATCCCAAATCTGTGAAGGAGTGCACGCTGGCCTCGCCAAGGATTCCACTTCGGGTAAGGAAGGTTGCGTACAACACCAACCAGAAAGACAGTTGAACCAGCAAATGTGAAGTGAATAAATGCCGGCCGGTCGCTTTCGTGATAATCAACATATGTGCCGCACTGGCCATGATGAGCCATGGCATCAATGAGGCATTTTCTACAGGGTCCCACGCCCAATATCCACCAAAAGACAAACTCTCATAGGCCCAGAAACCACCCATAATGATGCCCAATCCCAAGATTCCAGCACAGACCAAACTCCAAATATGGGCAGGCGCAATCCAACCACGGTCGTTGCCTCTCCATAGCGCAGACAAACTATAGGCAAACGGGACGATGGCTGTTGCGAATCCCAAGAACAAGGTTGGGGGGTGAATCACCATCCAATAGTTTTGCAGCAATGCATTCAATCCGTTCCCGTCTTTAAATACTTGTAGATAGTTTTCTACACCCAATTGACCCAAAATGGGAATGTTGAGAAAATCCGGACGTTGTTCACGGAGCAAATCAAAGGGAGAACTTCCGATTTTGAAATCACCCCAATGAAATCCCACAAGCATAGAACCCAAAGCGATTTGCGCAAAGGCAATGACCACCATCACGGGGCTCTCCCAATCTTTGGCACTACGCTGTAAAACCAAACCTATCAATGCATTCCAGAAAAGCCATAACAGAAAGCTGCCTTCCTGACCTTCCCAAAAACAGGAAATCATGTAATATACCGGCAACGCATTGCTCGAATGACGCCAAGCATAATAAAACTCGTAACGATGATAGAAAATGATCGAGAACAAGACCACAAAAACCCCCACAATAGAAATGGCATGTAACTGAAAACAGCGCTTTGCCCATTGCAACATGGAATTATCCTTGGTGGACTCATGCTGAAAATAAAAGTACGCCGACGCTATCGCAGCAATAAAGGCCATAATCGTGAAGGCATGACCCAAATTGCCTAACCAGAGCCACTCTCCTGTAAAAATGATATTCTTTATTGGCTCGTTCATTTGTCTGATTTCACCGCTCCTGGTGCGTCTTCATACTTGGATGGGCATTTACTTAGAATTTCAGTAGCCAAAAAATGGTCGTCCTGGTAAGTTCCAATGAGCACCATTTTTTCCAATTGTTCAAATTGAGATGGTTTGGGTTTTGTGAAAATTACCTTGCTTTCGTTGTTCAATGAATCAAATCCATAAAATTCCAAGTGATTTGCATTGGTTTGGGCATCATAAATCACGGGCTTGGCTTTGTTGAGCTTACAAACAACGTGAACCGCTTTACCGGGATTTTCGATGGCGATTCGCTTGGCATCCGGAAAGGCAACATATTGCGTGGTGTTACCATACATACTGATAACCGTAGCGATACCTATCCCAGCCAACACCAATAAGATCAGATGAAACGGCTTCATGATTGATTTTTTTCTAAGCGTGAAATTTTTCGATCCAATCGAACCAAATAAAATAGTATTCCTAGAAAAATGATGACCAAAACACCATAAACGGCATTCATTAGGTTGTGATGCGCCAATAATTCAGCGGCATTGACATCAAACTGTTCACTGACAGATGTTTTCATTTGTTAAGTTGTTTTTCGTTTAACTGAGCAATCCTCAATCGTAAATTTGCGATCCAATAAAACAGGGCTATCCATCCAATCACTGCGGGGTAAAAGAAAAGCTTCATGGTTGAATCCAAATCGTATTTATTAAACCCAACAGTTCCCCCAGAACCTGGATGCAATGAATTGGGCGATAATTTGGGCATGATTGCAATTAAGGCAATAAAAATTGGAAAGATAAAAACAGAATAGACCGAAGTGATTCTGGCTCTTTGGTAGGGATCATTCATGGTTGAACGCAAAAGCAAATACGCCAAATACATTGTCATTCCGATGGCAACCCCATTCAATTTCGGATCCGCCGCAGGCCACCAAGATTGCCATGTTACCCTAGCCCACGTGGCCCCTGTGATGCAACCCAAGATTCCCGCTAAAATACCCACGCGAATTAAAGCATCTGCCATGATATCGTCTTCCAAGCGAGAAAATCGTAAATATTTCAAAGCATACCATGCCGCAATACCCAATAAGGCAATCATGGCAAACCACATCGGAACGTGATAAAACAAATTGCGGACACTTTCATTTAACACTACGCGGTTGGGAAAACTCATCTCGAATTTTTCTTGTTCCGTTGCAATGTCGGCAGTGGAACTATTCACCATTGTAGTCGGTCCAACAGTATCTGAAGGATTTCTTTCTAGGTAAATCGCATCCGGCAATCCCAGATATTTCCCATTTGAAAGTTCTACAAATACCGAGTAATATTCATTGGGAATCTGTGATACTCCCATTTTCAAATCAAACAACGCGATCAATTGACCGTGATTGCCTGAGAATTGAATCTTTTCAGTCTCCCATCTCCCTTTGACCGACTTGGAAACGAGGATGATTTTCGCTGGGATTTGAAAGTCACCATCCTTGGATACAGATTCAACCGCCGAAGTATTGTCTCTTAACCAAGGGGCGTTGTAGACATTCAGTTTGACAGAAATGGCATTTCCGGAAGTCAATCTTACCGGTGTAACAGCCGTGATTCCTGGCTTTAAGGGAAGAAACAAACCACCCAAAATCACATACAGCAAAAAAATTGCAGTCACCCATTTGTACCAATGTTGTTTCAAGTTCATCCTTTTCTGCGTTTTAACTCTGATTCAATCAACGCCAACTCTCTTCCCATTTGGCCAGCCATTCCACTGTTCTCTTGGGCACGACGGGTTAAATAGGGAATTACAGCCAGCACGGGTCCATAAGGCACGTATTTACTAACTCTATAGCCACTGTTCGATAAATTAAAACTTATATGATCACTCATTCCCAACAATTGAGAAAATGAGACCTTCATGTCGCCATTTGTCAAACCGTTCTTTGCCAACAAGTTAGCACCCAACATCGAAGACTTCTCATTGTGAGTGGCAATACAAACCGAAACAAAATCATGATTTTCCAAGCAAAAAGATACGGCAGCATCATAATCCCTATCCGTTGATTCTTTGTTGGGTTGAATGGGATCCTGATAACCCATTTTTAAGGAACGTGCTCTCTCCTTTTCCATGTAGGCACCCCTTACGAGTTTGTATCCGTATTTACACTTTTTCTCAGCCACTTGGCGTTTCAAATATGCCAATCGATCATGTCGATACATCTGTAATGTATTGAAAATCCATGCCCTCGACACATTCAATTGCTCCATGGCATGGGTTGCCATCAAATCAATTGCCGTTTGAAGCCAAGTTTCTTCCGCATCAACAAAAATCTGAACTTCGTTGTTTGCGGCGGCGTTACACAACGACATAAAACGAGAAAATCCTTTTTGCCAATCGGATTTCATAGAATCATTCAGGTGATTGACAACCAATGATATATCTTCAATATTGTTACTCTCAATGACCGATGACGCAGCTTCTAACACCTCGGAGGACATAACACCCGTGGTTTTAAATACAGAGAATGGAATGTTCTTATTTCCTTTTGCCCTGTCAATGGTTTTTAGAATTTCATTCGCCGTTGATTCAAAATTTGCTTCACTCTCCTCACCTTCTACCGAATAATCTAGGATGGTACCGATTCCACTTTTTGCCAACGCCTCGATGGTTCGATCACATTCATTGATCGTCTCTCCCCCGCAAAACTGTTCAAAAATGGTCTTTTTGATCGTAAACTTCAAACCCAAGCCCACTGCCAATTTAGCCATCGCAGGGCCATAGGTTAACAGGGCTGGATAATTGAAGGATTTAAACAACATCCTTGCTTTAGACAATTCTCCATTACTCTTGTGAGCAAAGGCAACCGATGTATTTTGAAATGAAAGCTCAGACATGAATGTTGTTTACAAAAATAACAAAGAAATTTGGGTGTTTTATGGGAAAACAGAATTAATTATGGCAACCTTAAATGCAGTGATTCTAAGGCCTCACCCAGCGCAGGATGCTTTTTAATTAAAAATTCCAGCTTTTCTTTGTCCGTATACGGGCGCCGTTCCACCAACTGCATTTCACCCATCTCCCAACCAATGTTCTTGACAGGATTTTGCTTCAAATGGGCCTTAAAAAATTGCATCATTTGTGGCTTTACCTCTTCAATGATGGATTCTTGACCTGAGGTCGACAATTCGATAATCAACTGACTGTCATTCAAACGATAACTCAATGATTTTAGACAAGTCGATATTCTAGGTCCTTGGGTTTGATAAAATCCCATGTATGCCTCATCGATACTCTGGAAAACCACTTTGATCGACTTTACACCGTCTGAATTCAAATCATTTGTTTCGCTCTGCGAATTTGCTTCAACGCGCTCTTTGATTTCGGTTCCTGCACCCGAAGCTTGGGATGAAGAACCCGTTTCTGCATCAACCTCATCATCGTCCTTCTCTACAATGTTCTTTTGTGCCTCAAGTTCTTTCTGCCGTTTGAATGCTTCAAAACCCGACAATTTATCTTTCTCTGCATGGATCCGGACTATTGGCTTGACAATGGGATTTGCGATGGATTTCTCGGGAACAGATTCGACTTCCTTTTGCTTCAATTCTGCCTGCACTACCTCTGTTTGGGCGATGTTCTCCATCACCTTCACAGGCGCGGGCTTTACTTTCTCTTCTACAATGCTGGGTGCATTTTTAAAGGCGGAAGATTTATTTGGCTCTGGGTTACTCAGTTTTTTTTTTACTTCCTCAAGCGAAGGAATATTTTGGATGAACGATTGAAGGTGACCCAATTTCATCAGCAACAATTCTACGAGCAATCTCGGATTGCGCGATGATTTATACCTTTCCTCTGCCTCTGAAACCAAACTCAATCCATTCAACACGAAAGCAAAACTAAACTGCTGTGATTGTTCGATATATTTTGTCCGGAAAGAATCAGAAACGTCCAACAAAGAATGGGTTTTTGTTTCTTTACTCACCGCCAAATTTCTAAAATGCGAGGCCAATCCTCCCAAAAACGTTGAACCGTCAAATCCCTTTTTCACAATGGCATCGTAAGCCATCAAAGCATCGGATATTTGCGATTGAAACAACATAGAAGACACATTAAAGAATGTATCCAAATCCAACACACTCAAAATATCGACCGCCGATTCATAGGTGATTTGACCTCCGCCGAAGCTCACCAATTGATCAAACATCGACAATGCATCTCTGAGGCCACCATCGGCTTTGCGAGCGATCAAATGCAAAGCATCCAAATCGGCATTGATGTTTTCTTTCTTCGCAATTCCTTCCAAATGAGAAACCATGTCTTTGGTTTCGATCCGATTGAAGTTAAAAACCTGACATCGACTTAAAATCGTAGGCAGAATCTTGTGCTTTTCGGTGGTTGCTAGAATA
>CAZZKP010000131.1:0-5712 GCA_964654675.1 uncultured Bifidobacterium sp.
GAGCAAAGCGTACAATGTACCTCGGAAATCAGATCTTTTGAAAGGTCGAGTGCTGGGAACCATCCGCAAAGGATGTTATATGAAAAATCATGATTGATAGGATAAAGTTGTTGTTGAATCGGGCGTCGGTGTTCCATGGCTTACTGGCTGGGGTGTTTATCTTTGTCTCTAAAGTAATTGTATACCTTACCCAACATTGGGAATACAGATTTTTGCCTGCATTTACAGTGCTCTCGTTTCTGATTATTCTATCTGCCATGATTATGGGTGGTTTGGGTGATCGAAAGCAATTGGAAGGCACGCATTTTCAATATAAGCAAGCGTTGATGAGTTGTTTTCGCGCGGTGTTTTTTGCGGTTTTGGTGGGGAGTTTTGCCGATTATGTATTGTACAGTTTGGTGGATATCACCTTGGTTGAGCAAACCAAAGGGATTCTGATAGAGCAGTTGCAAGAAGGTTTGGGGCAGATGAAGTTCATGAGCAACGACGATTTAGATAAGTTGGTGAAAGAAATTAGGGCGGCGCAAATGGGTACCCTGTGGAGCTATATTTCGGGCCTTCCCGGTTTGGTTTTGGCCAATATGTTCTTTGGTTTGATTGTTGCCCGGTTCCTACGGGTGAAAAAAGAAGCCGATTGGCTGTCTGAAGACGGCAGTCCTATGGGTTAACCGCGTCCCGCTTTAATTAATGACCTTTTATCATGATCAAATCAATTACTTCTGCGCAAAATCAATGGGTGAAAGACGTGTTGTCGCTGCAGGAAAAGGCCAAGAATCGCAGGGTTGCGGGGCAATTTACCGTAGAAGGCATCAATGAGATTCGCTTGGCGATAAAATCTGGGCTGTTGGTGAAGCAGTTGGCCATCAATCCGGATAAAATGTCGTGGAAAGAACTGAATGCGCTGTTAAATCTTGGAAAGGACATAGAAGTTTCTTGGATGATCGAAGTCCTTGGCTCAGCTTGGTCAAAGGTGGTGGTTCGGGAAAGCGGACAAAATGCTCTGGCGATATTTGAAATGCCTTCAGCTCATGTGGAGTGGAGGCCCAAACCGGGCGGGCTTTATTTGTTGGTTGAGTCGGTGGAAAAGCCAGGTAATTTGGGCGCTTTGCTTCGTTCGGCCGATGCCACGGCTGCCGATGGGGTTGTAATATGCGACGAACGCATCGATGCGTATCATCCGCAAGTGATTCGCAATAGTGTTGGAACCGTATTTACTGTTCCCCTATTTGTGATGTCCGTGCAGCGTGCTTGGGAAATTATCGAATCGAACAAGGTCAAGTTGTACACCACCTTTATGGAGAATTCCAAGAGTGTTTGGGATATGGATCTTACGGATACTACGGCCTTGTTGGTGGGGACGGAAAGTGAAGGCGTTTCTGGTTTTTGGCGAGATAAGGGTATGAATATGAACATTCCCATGTTTGGAATGGTGGATAGCTTGAATGTCTCGGTGGCGGCGTCTTTGATGCTGTATGAGGCGAAACGACAGAGAGCCAGTAAATAATATCTATCGATGAAGCAAATTGGAATTCTGGGTGCGGGTAGAAGTGCGGGGTACTTGGTGGAATATTTGGGTCAATATTGCGCTCGCGTGGGCAGAGAACTCTACGTGTATGATTTGGATTTTCACCGGTTGCAGCATTCATTTACTGTAAACGATAAGACCCATCTTGTGGTTGCTGATTTGTCTGATCCAGCCGTGGTATCGGAGATTCTGGTGAATTTGGATGTGGTTGTAAGTGTATTGCCTCCTCCAATGCACTTGCCTGTCGCCCATCTGTGTTTGGAGCATGGATGTCATCTTTTTACCGCGAGTTATACCTCTGAAGGAATGTTGGCTTTGGATGCATTGGCCAAGGAAAAGGGTTTGTTATTCATGAATGAACTGGGTTTGGATCCGGGCATTGATCATTTGTCGGCGAGTCAATTGTTTGATCACGCCAAGTCTTTGGGTTTGGAAGTGGTTACATTTGAGAGTCATTGCGGTGGTCTGGTGGATGAGGCCTGTTGTGAAAACAATCCTTGGAAATACAAGTTTACATGGAATCCAACCAACGTGGTTTTGGCGGGCCAAGGCGGTTCTAGCATTTGGAAAGAGGAGGGCGAAGTAATGCAGTTAGACGGTCACTTGATCTTTGCCCATGCCAGAGAGATTGCCGTGCCGGGGATTGGGGTGTTTGATGTGTATGCGAATCGAAATAGTCTCACCTATGAGAAATTGTACGGGTTAACCCAGGCTAGGACATTGTTGCGGGGTACGTTGCGGCGCAGATATTTCTGTGCGGCGTGGGATGTTTTGGTGGTGCAAGGTTTTACGGATTCCCAAAACATTTTATTTGATACTGTTGATGCGAATTCTAAAGATTGGTTTTCGAAAGTCACCGGTTGTTTAAGTACGGAACATTGGATAGAATCCCTTTTGGGTTCTGGTGTAGATTTGACGAATATCGAGGGGCATTTGCGGTTTTTGCAATTGGAATGGGGTTGTGAGAACTTGGTTGTCAGAGGGAAAACATCGGCGCAAATTTTGGAACAAATTTTACTGGATCGATGGGCCTTGGAGGCCAATCACCGCGATGAGGTGGTTATGGTTCATAAATTGGGAGTAAAGGATTCTTTGGGCGTTGAAAAGCACTGGTATTCGGTGCTGAAAGTCATGGGTGAGGGTGGTGATAGAACGGCCATGGCGAAAACGGTGGGATTGCCTTTGGCGATGGGTGTGGAAACATTTTTGGAGGAGGAGAATGTAGACAGGGGCGTGTGTTTGCCATTTGATAAATCTTGGTATGGGCCGATTTTGGAAAAGCTTGAGCGTCAAGGAATTGTCTTTGATGAACACTTGATTTGAAGCAATTATCCACAAACTGAGTTTGGGGTGTGTTTTGGCTTTAATTTCGGGAATCCAAACCCATGCATATGTTACATCGCTGTAAATCCTCCTTTTTACAATCTAAGTCATTGATTTCGTTTGTTTTGTTTGCATTTGTAGTGCTTGCAACAAACGAGATGTTTGCCCAAACAAAGCCTGCCCCACAAAAGCCGAAGCCGGCAGCAGCTGTGAGTGGATCGAATGAGAAAGTTGCGGGAAAAGGGACACCCGGAGAATCGGTTCAGGTTGATTCTGCGACTTTGGTGAATGGTCCTGTGATTTTGGCCACGGATACCGTGTTCTCGGTTCAGGAAAAATTGATGGGACATACTTCATCTACGGAATCTTTGGCAATTTCGCCGGACGGCAAGTGGTTGGCTACGGGTGGCTGGGATAGGAAGATTTTGTTGTATTCTATCGATACAATGGGCATGTTTAAGTTGGTGAAAACCTTTACCGGTCACAATGGTGCGGTTACCTGTCTCACATTTGATGCAGCAAGCACTTTGTTGGCGTCAGGTTCTAAGGATTTCTCTTTGCGTGTGGTGAATGTTTTGGATGGTTCCTTGGTGTTTCAAACCATGGATCATCGCGATGCAATTACGGCTGTGGAATTTGAGGCGACGGGCAAATTTGTGCTTACAGCATCGATGGATGGTACAATACGATTGTACGATATCGCAAATCCAACAAACAATCAAAAGCCACGTTTGTACACCTACGGAAAGCCGGTAAACGATCTGATTACAGCACCCAATGGCAAAACGTTTTTTGTGGCCAACAATGGAAATAACAACGTAGAGTCGATTGATTTTACGGGTAAAGTCTATCAAACTTTTACGGGAATTCATACCATGCCGGTGAATTGTTTGGGATTGTCGAACAACAAACGAATGATGGTTACGGGCGGTAACGATAAGTCCGTGGTGATTTGGGATATCGCAACGGGTAAGCCGTTAAAGACCTTGTTGGGCCATACTTGGAAGGTCAATTCGGTCTCGTTTACCAAGAACGATCAATATTTGGTTTCTTCGGGGAATGACGGTGAAATCCGCGTTTGGGATGTAAATACCGGGGCATGTGTTTCGGTTCAGAAAAACTTGATTAGCACAGCCAAGGAAGCCCGGTTTACACCCAACAGTAAGTTGATGGCTGTTGCCGGTAAAATGTCGGCCCAGGGAGCCACTTTTGGTGCAATCATTTATCGTACGCCTCCAATTTGGACCAAGGCGAAACCTGCGCCGGTGAAGCCAGCGCCGGTAAAATCGGCTACGCCGGCACGTCCGAAAAAGTGATGTGTCCACAGGGATGACAATTCCCGGGATGTTGAAATTTGGGTTTTCAAAGATCCATTCGTGCGCTTTACATTTGTTATATGTCAGATCAAAGTATCAATAGCGGAAAAGCGCCTGAGCCGGTGGGGCTGTATCCTCATGCCAAGAGGGTGGGAAATTTGTTGTTTTTAAGTGGTGTAGGTCCCAGAGAACGGGGAACGAAAAAGATTCCGGGTGTCACGTTGAATGAGGCTGGTGAAATTGAGAGTTATGATATCGAGACGCAATGCAGAAGTGTATTTCAAAACGTGCGATGGATTTTGGAGGACGCCGGTAGTTCTTGGGATAAAATTGTTGATGTAACGGTTTTCTTGACGAATATGAAGGATGATTTCCCGACGTACAATCGTTTGTGGGCGGAGTATTTTGGTCAGAATCCTCCATGCAGGACCACCCTGGAGATCAACTGTTTGCCTACGCCAATTGGGATTGAGTTGAAGGTGTTGGCGACCATCGATTGATGTAATCATTTTTTAGACCATGGGCATCGCTTTTGAATCATTGCGTAATCAATTTTTGGATTACATCGCAAAGACGAAGCGTATGTCGGTCCATACGGTTGCGGCCTACAGCGGCGATTTAAAGCAGTTTGAAGATTTTCTGGAGACGCAGTATGTGGGCAGTTTGGCTGAGTGCAAAGCGATTCACATTCGGGGTTTTATGGCGATGTTGTTGGGTTCGGGGCTAACGGCGCGGAGTGTGCATCGCAAGGTATCCAGTGTTCGGGGTTGGTTTAAATATTTGCGCAAGCAGGGTTTGATGGTGGGCGATCCCATGAGTAAGGTAGTTCTGCCTAAGATGCCAAAAATGTTGGTAAAGGACATTCCTGCTTTGGATTTACACAATATGTTTGCGAATTTCCCTTGGAACGAGGTAGATCAGGGGGAGCGGGATCGGTTGTTGCTGTTGCTATTTTATACTACGGGGATGCGATTGAGTGAGTTGATAGGGTTAAAGGTGGGCGACATTGATTTTCATCGGGGGAGTTTGCGGGTTTTGGGCAAGCGGAACAAGGAGAGGATTATCCCGATGCATCCGGAGGTGGTGGATTGGCTGAAAGACTATATTGGCAATCACGGCGGTGTTTATTTGTTTGAAACAGAAAAGGGGGAGCCATTGTATCCGATGCTGGTGTATCGGTTGGTAAATCGGTATTTGAAGTTGTTTTCTCATGCGGCCAAGACGAGTCCGCACGTTTTGCGACACAGTTTTGCGACGCATATGTTAAACAACGGGGCGAATTTGTTGGCGATTAAGGACATCTTGGGTCACGCCAATTTGTCGGCCACCCAGGTGTATACCAAAAATTCCTTTGAGAAGTTGAAGCAGGTTCATGCGTTGCATCCAAGGAAGTGAGGGTTGGGTATACAGTGATTGTAATTCTGGGGGTGAATTGATGCGATTCTGTGGGTATATTGATTGTGATTCTGTGGGTACAATTATTGTAATTCCGGGGGGCTTATGGGTCTCCGAGGAATAAAAAAAGCCACCCGAAGGGTGGCTTTTTGC
>CAZZKP010000132.1:0-5534 GCA_964654675.1 uncultured Bifidobacterium sp.
AGGCAGGTGGAGCAGTTGAGGAAGGAATTGGGTCAGGAGGGAAAGCAGGGGCTATCGAACGGACTTCAGGAGGTGGAGAAAATGATGGAGCAACAGGAGAAAGACATCGTCAATGGGAAAATTACGCCCCAATCGATGGAAAGGCAGAAGCAAATCATGACGCGCTTGTTGGAGAACGAAAAGGCCGATCGGAAGCAGGATCAGGAGGATAAGCGGGAATCTAACAACCCAGGGAATTACACGCCGGAAGTGCCCGAGGATATCAAGGAGGCGATGCGCAAAAAGGCGGAAGAAAGGGAATCGATGCGAACAATACAGCCGTCTTTTAAGCCTTATTACAAACAAAGCGTGCAGAAATACCTTCAGATTTATTCGCGCTAAAAGTATCTTTGCAGTTCCATGTCAAAAATTACCATTACAGCAGCACTACCTTATGCCAATGGCCCTGTTCATATTGGGCACTTGGCCGGTGTATATATTCCAGCCGACATTCACGCGCGGGTTCAGCGTTTGCGAGGCGAAGAGGTGTTGTTTATTTGCGGTAGCGATGAGCATGGGGTGCCGATTACATTGCGTGCGAGAAAAGAGGGCGTGACATCGCAAGATGTGGTAGATCGATATCACAAAATCATTGGCGATTCTTTCAGGGATTTGGGGATTTCGTTTGATATTTATTCAAGGACATCGAACCAAACGCACAAGGATTTATCGCAGGCATTTCTTAAGAATTTATACGACAAAGGGGCTTTCAGGGAGATTCGTTCGGAGCAATATTACGACGAGCAGGCGGGTCAGTTTTTGGCCGATCGCTACATTGTGGGAACTTGTCCGTCGTGTAAGAACGAGGGGGCTTATGGCGATCAGTGTGAAAAATGTGGATCTACGTTGAGTCCCACGGAACTGCTTCATCCGAAATCGGCGTTGAGTGGTACGGTGCCGGTGATGCGCGAGACGATCAATTGGTATTTGCCTTTGGATGAGATTCAAGCGTCTTTTTTGAATGAGTGGATTGGTGGTAAAAGTGGTTGGAAAAGCAACGTTTTGGGTCAGTGTAAGAGCTGGTTGAACGAGGGTTTACGCCCGCGTGCCATGACAAGGGATTTGGAGTGGGGTGTGCCAGTGCCATTGGAAGGCGCCGATGGAAAGGTTTTGTATGTTTGGTTTGAGGCGCCCATCGGGTATATCTCGGCAACGAAGGAGCTGAGGCCGGATGATTGGGAGCAATGGTGGACGGGTGATTCGAGGCTGATACATTTTATTGGCAAGGATAACATTGTGTTTCACTGTATCATATTCCCAGCGATGTTACATTTGCGCGGCGAGGGGTATGTCTTGCCGGAGCAGGTTCCTGCGAACGAGTTTTTGAATTTGGAGGGGCAGAAAATATCGACAAGCAGAAATTGGGCTGTATGGTTGAACGAGTATTTGGAGGAGATGCCAAATCGGAAGGATGAGTTGCGATATGTGCTCACGTCGATTGCGCCTGAGACCAAGGACAGTGAGTTTACATGGAAGGATTATCAAACGCGCGTGAATTCGGAGTTGGTGGGAATTATGGGCAATTTTGCCAACCGTGTTTTGGTGTTGATGCAGAAGTATTACGAGGGTGTGATGCCCGCGGTAGAGTCGATACAGGAAAAGTATCGTTTGTTTGATCGTTCGGCGGTGGCAGGGAGCAAGCATCCGATGGTGGAGGAGTATATTGTGCCGGTGGTGAAGTTGTTGGGGCAGTATCAATTTAGGGATGCGCAATTTAAGATGATGGAATTGGCGCGATTGGGGAACAAATATTTGGCGGATCATGAGCCATGGAAGTTGATCAAGACGGATGCGGATGGTACGGCCCAGGTGTTGAGTGAGGCGGTTCAGGTGTTGTACAATTTGGCAATGTTGATGGAGCCGTTTATGCCTGAGGCGAGTGGAAGGTTGTTGGCTCAGTTGCAGGTGAATCCGGATGCGAATGCCAGGAAGAATTTTTGGATGGCAGGCGATGGAGTGGACGGGGTATGGTTTGAGTTGGCGGCTGGACATCCATTGGGGAGTCCGGGATTGTTATTTCAGAAAATTGAGGATGATGTGATTGAGGTTCAAATTTCCAAGCTGCTGGCAGCGGGCGCGGCGAATGCCGCGGCCGTAGTTGCAGAATCAGAATCAACAAGCAAAAATTCTGGGACTGAAAACAATAATAATGGGAGTGGCGTCACTGAAGACCCGGGCGAATCAAAGCCAGAGGTAACGTACGACGATTTTGCAAAACTCGATCTGCGCGTTGCAACCGTTTTGGCCTGTGAAAAGGTGGAAAAAGCCGACAAATTGTTGAAACTGACTTTGGAAGTGGGTGCCGAGACTCGCACGGTAGTGTCAGGGATAGCCCTGCATTTCCAGCCCGAAGAAGTGGTGGGCAAGCAGGTGTTGTTGTTGGCAAATTTGGCCCCTCGAAAAATGAGAGGCATTGAAAGTCAGGGCATGATATTGATGGCCGAAGACGCCGATGGGAAATTGGTGTTCATGAGCCCATCAAATGCCGTTTCTTCGGGTAGTGGCGTTTCTTGATGCGCTCTCTTCGCTCGCTGGGTGTTGGAGGACTGGGTATGATTGTTTAGCGCTTGGATTGCGATCGACATAAATTGGTCAACAATGTCTTCGTTCGTTGCATCTTGAAAGTAACGCGGTACGATTTCTCGAGATTCATGAAAAAATCGGTCTACAGATGCACCAAAATGGATGTCGATTTTATGGATTACCTCGGCCCCGAATTCTTTCAATGCCGCTGCATTGCATGACTGTTCATATTGACCATTGATGGGAATGATCATGATTTTTTTGCCCAGATACAAGGCTTCTGCAGGTGTTTCGAATCCACCTCCTGTGATTATGCCCTTTGCATGAATCATAGAATGAGAAAAGCACTCTTTTCCCAATGGGAAGAACTGACAGTTTTGCAGTGTTTTCTTTTCTTTGATTCCGCTGCTGAAAATGTGGAATTTTAGATGGGTTAGGCTTTTGACCTGTCTGTAAATCTCTTCGTGGCCGTATTGAGCAAGGTAAATCGTAATATGTCCTTGGTTCGATGGCTGGGCCTGACGAATGTGTTCCTTGATGATGGGAGGAAGAATATTGGAGTGGTAAGGTTTGAAATGCAATCCAATATTGAGTTTTGCGGGTGCGAAATTCTTCAATACGTATTCTCCAATTGCTGATTTGGTTGAAGGTCTGGGGGTTTCGGAATAATTGAAACTGGCTTGGTGGCCAAATTGAATAGAAAAAGCGCCTTTCCATTTACACGCCATCGCTGTGATAAAGTCAAAATCATTGATAACCAAATCGTATTGCTCTACTGGTAGTTGCTTGATATCTTTCCAAATCCGAAAGGGATTTAGCTGTTTCAACATACGGTGATAGTGCAATCCGCCGTTGGATTGGTAAAACAAACTCAGCCCTTTACTCTTGTATTTAATTGGAAGGTTTACCGGTAGGTGGGCATTGTTTCCACTCAGCATAATGTCAACTTGTCCATATTTTTTGAGTAGAGGCAAAATTTCTGACGCCCTACTGATATGACCATTTCCTGTTGCTTGAACGGCATAAAGGATTTTCATCGCTTGTGATTATAACGCGGTCTTGGTGGCAATGATGGCTGCAATATGTTGCGAAATGACGTCGGGCAGTTCCGGTTTTTTCAGTCGCTCCAACTCTACTAAGTACTCTGTACTTCGGGTTTGTTTTTTTCGATTTTGCTGGGGGTGCTCGTAGATTTTCCAGGCCCCGTTGTTGTATTCGAGGGAGGTAAGATTTTCGATCCAGTCGCCCGAATTCAAATACGTCACCTCGCCTTTTTCCGTTTTGATGGTTCTGTGTTGTGGCTGGTGAATGTGTCCGCAAACAACTACGTCGTATCCTTCTTCTATCGCCAACTCAGCGGCGGTTTGTTCAAAATTGTTAATCCAGGAAACCGCTTTTTTCACGCTCTCTTTCACTTTTTTGCTGAGACTCATTTTCTCGCGACCCATCAAAGAAAGTAGCACGTTGATGTTGTGGTTTAGCCAAATCAATAAGTCGTAGCCTTTGCCGCCCAGTTGGGCGAGCAACCTGGCCGATCCTTTTGTGGTTGCATCAAAAACGTCGCCATGGAAGATCCAGACCTTCTTGCCATCCAAATCCAAAATCAATTTATCATCCAGTCTGATATTTCCCAATTGCGTGCCTGAATATCTTCTCAAGGCCTCATCGTGGTTCCCAGTGATGTAATAAATTTGGGTGCCTTGGGTGTTTAATTTTAGGATGTCACGGATCACCTGCATGTGTTGGGGTGGGAAGTATGACTTCTTAAACTGCCAAATGTCTATGATGTCGCCATTCAGTACCAAAATTTCTGGACTGATACTGCGCAGATAATCGCTGATTTCTTCGGCATGGCAGCCAAACGTGCCCAAATGCAAATCGCTGAGTACGCAAACCTGCATTTTTCTCGGAGTAGATTTCACGCCCTCAAAATACCAATAGGTATGTTGTGCTATGACTAAGTAAAATGGGTGTTAACATCAATTTTGTATTACCAAATCGTGTAGAAAGGACAGTACATTTTGTTAACACTAAATTGATGATATTTTCTCTCCTAATTAATTCTAAATGGAGAGAATACGATTCATCTTTGTAGCGTAGAGATTTTGATTTATGGGCGCAAAAAAGCATGGAATTAACAGGGATATTAGTTGGTTGGCGTTTAACGGTAGGGTGTTACAAGAAGCGGCAGACGAGGAAAATCACATATATGATCGTTTGCGATTTTTAGGGATTTTTTCCAACAATTTGGACGAGTTTTTTCGTGTTCGGGTGGCAACACTGAACAGGATGACAAGGACTGCGGGGAATAAGTTGAAAATGCATATGGAAGAGAATCCAGAAAAAATTCTCGCCAGCATCATGTCGATTGTCCTCGCCCAACAGCAGCAATTTGAAAAAATTTATCGCGACTTGGTTATCGCGATGGAGAAAAAGAAAATATTCTTTAAAACAGACAAGCAACTGTCAAAAGAACAGAAGGCATTTGTTGAAAATTACTTTGAGGAACGGCTGCACACGCGAATCGTGCCTTTGATGATTGAGTCAATTCCGAGTATGCCTTTGCTTAGAGATCGCAGTGTATACCTGGCTTGTGTATTGGGTCATTCCCAGTCTGCGATGATGCATCGTTACGCGTTGATCGAAATACCTGTCGGTGATTTGCCCCGTGTTGTGGTTTTGCCATCGGCCAAAGGCACCCGCGATCTGATTTTGTTGGAAGATATCGTTCGGTACAATTTGCCCTACCTCTTTGCACCTTTTGGATTTGATAAATTCATGGGCCATCTGATCAAAGTAACCCGTGATGCGGAATTGGATTTGGACAATGATTTTCATTCAAATTTGATCGACGATTTAGAAAAAGGGATCAAGAATCGAAAAAAAGGAAAGGCAACGCGATTTGTGTACGACAAACAGATTGATGCGAATTTGTTGGATTTTTTGATGAAACGTTTGAATTTGAACAAGAA
>CAZZKP010000133.1:0-5494 GCA_964654675.1 uncultured Bifidobacterium sp.
ATTCATCGAGAAACTCGGTAGTTACAACCCCATCACCAATCCAGCTACAATCGTACTTAACGTAGACCGCGCAGCCCAATGGCTGTTAGACGGTGCTCAACCAACCGACACCGCAGCTGCGATTTTAAGCTACAAAGGTGCAGCTTACAAAAAGCACCTACAAGTAGGTGTAAATAAAGGAGCAATCACCCAAGAAGAAGCCGACAAGCGTTTTGCCACTTGGTTGGAGGAAAAAGCGAGCCGCATTGAGGCGAAAAAATCAAATCTTTCAAGCGCTGCTCAAAAAGCGAAAGCGGAAGGTTTGGCTGCTGAATCTAAGCGCAGAGCTGCAACTGAAGCAAAATTGGCTGCAAAATTGGCCGAAGCTGAAGCGGCTGCCAATCCAGTCGTTGAAGAGGAAGTTGTTGCTGAAGAAGCACCTGCTGCCGAAGAAGCACCCGCTGCCGAAGAAGCACCTGCTGCCGAAGAAGCACCCGCTGCCGAAGAAGCACCTGCTGCCGAAGAAGCACCCGCTGCCGAAGAAGCACCTGCTGCTGAATAATTGCAAGCACCATGAATGTATTACCTCCACCGCTCACCTTGGTCGGGAAAATACATGGCAAACATGGTTACGATGGAAGATTGTCCATCGAATGCTTCGCAACATCAAAGAAAATCATATCGAAAGGGAACTACCTATTTGTCGTAATCGACGGAAAAGGAGTTCCCTTTTGCATTACTGATGTGAATAAAACCCAAGAGTTGATAAAACTCAGAGGAATTGACACCGAAGAAAAAGCCAAAGCACTCATCGGACTGGCATTTGGTGTCCCTTCGAGCAAAAAAATGTCGGTCATCCCAAGCATAAACGGCCTCGTGGGGTTTGGAGTGTTCGATCAAACTTCTGGATTCAAAGGTGTCATTACTCAAGTCGATGAACTTCCACAAGGCCCAATGCTCACGGCAATTGGAAGCGAAATGTCTGTCGATATTACGCCTGAACCGAACAGCGGCACCCCAGAAGAAAAGCCCTCCCAAGAAGTGTTAATCCCGTTGGTTGAAAGTTGGATTTCAAGAATTGATGAATCCGAACCCTGTATTTTCATGGAACTGCCCGAAGGCTTGATTCATCTGAACGATTAATTCATTCCATTTCTTCATTGCCCAGGAGATCCGGGCGCAATCGCATCGTTCTTTCAAGCGCTTGCTCATGTTTCCATTGTGCAATTTTGGGATGATTTCCGGTGGTTAAAACATCTGGCACCCTAACCCCTTGAAACACCTCAGGTCTCGTATACAATGGAGGCGCCAACAAATCGTCTTGAAACGAATCGCTCAAGGCACTTTCTTCATCGCCCAAAACGCCAGGAAGCAAACGAACCACGGAATCTACCACTGCGGCAGCCGCAATTTCTCCGCCACTCAAGACAAAATCTCCCAATGAAATTTCCAAGGTAACGTACAAATCGCGAACCCTGTGATCGATGCCCTTGTAATGACCGCAAATCAGCATGACATTTTTGCCCAAACTGAGTTGGTTCGATAAGCCCTGTTTGAGAGGCATCCCGTCGGGCGTCATGTAAATCACATGATCGTATGCTCTTTCCGATTTCAACTTTTCAATCACTGCACTCAGCGGCTCCGGCATCAACACCATCCCCGCACCACCGCCGAAAGGCGTATCGTCGATCTGCTTGTACTTCCCCAACCCATAATCGTGCAAATTGTGAATGTGAATCTCAGCCAAACCTTTGTCACAGGCCCGTTTTGGAATGCTGTATCCCAACAAACCACCCAACAAATCTGGCACCGCCGAAATGATATCAAATCGCATTGTACAAAGATACCCGATGTTGATATTTAAACGTGTATTTCCCCCACCAAATTTGGAAAGCCACCGGTTGGCACCGAATTTTGAAAGATATGTTAACCCTACGCAGACCCTTGGTAATTTTTGACTTGGAAACCACCGGTGTAAGTGTCACCCATGACCGCATCGTGGAAATTTGCTTACTCAAAGTTTACCCCGATTTCAGAGAAGAACTGCGTACTTATCGTGTCAATCCCGGCATACCCATCCCCGCCGGTGCCACTGCAGTCCACGGAATCACAAATGAAGATGTGGCGGATAAACCCAGCTTCAAAGACCTGTCGGTCGAAATTAGTCAGTTCATTCGCGACTGCGACTTCGGAGGTTTTAACTCAAACAAATTCGATTTTCCCATGCTGGTTGAAGAGTTTTTTCGGGCCCATATCGAATTTGATGTACAGCAATGCAAATTCGTAGATGCCCAGCGCATTTACCATATGAAAGAACCGCGTACCCTAAGCGCTGCCTACAAATTTTACTGTGAGCGCGACCTAGAAAATGCCCATAGCGCAGAGGCCGACACCATAGCGACGTGGCAAATCATCAAGGCGCAAATGGAAAAATACACCGACCTACCCGAGAACATTGAAGCACTACACAGCCTCACGGGACAAGACCTCCTCGCCGATTTGGCAGGTCGGTTGGTGTTTAACGAGAAAAAAGAAATCATTTTCAACTTCGGAAAACACAAAGGCAAAACCGTTCGCGAAATCCTTCTCAATGAGCCCGGCTATTACAATTGGATGATGGACGGCGACTTCCCTCAGCAAACAAAAAATGTGCTCTCTAAAATTCGTCTGAGTTTGAAAAACGGATAATTTGGGAATGATAAATTTAGACGATATTGAAATCATCGACGAATTTGAAGACGATGAACCCGCGATAGACCCCAGAAAACGGGGGCCGCTGATTGGAAAAATACAAATCGTTGACCAAGCCCTGGATTGGGTGGCAATCAACAAGCCAGCTTTTGTCCCCTCGCTTCCGGAAAGAGGCAAATACACTGCGCAGTCGGTCCAAGAATGGGCAAAAAATCAATGGCCAGACGCCATACTTTGTCATCGAATCGACAGAGAGACCTCTGGATTGTTGCTGATTGCAAAAAACCCGGAAGCGTATCGACATTTCTCAATGCAATTTGAGCACAGAAAAGTGCATAAAATCTATCATGCCATCGTGAACGGACAGTTGCATTTCAACGATTTATGGATCGATTTGCCCATCATTGCGGAACAGCTGGGAAAAATTCGCATCGATAGAAAAAATGGAAAGCCCGCACAAACCAGATTTAAGTCGCTCCAAGTTTTCAAGCACTTCACACTCATGGAGTGCGAACCCAAAACGGGCCGCTTACACCAAATCCGCGTCCACCTTCAAAGTCAAAATGCTTGCATCGCCGCTGATACACTGTACGGAAGCGAAATTCCCATGCTTTCTTGGGTGAAGAGAAAGTTACACGGGACCGACACCCCACTCATTCAACGGTTTGCCCTGCACGCCAAGCAAATGAGAATTCAAGCACCAAACGGAAACGATTTAGTCCTAGAAGCACCCTATCCAAAAGACATGGAGGTGATGCTCAAGCACCTGAATAAATACAACCAATAATTATGAGCAGCGGCTTCAAACACGTCAAACCTGTGGTACCACCCATGAAAGTGCCGCAGCCCATTTCGCTGCGAAAACTGGTACATCAACAGGGCAAAGTGATGCGCGCAACCCTTAAACGCCTCAAACAAAGACCACCCCGAGATTTGGATGAGCAATTTGAAAAACTTCACGACAAAGCCTTTAAACAAATCGACTGTCTGGATTGCGGAAATTGCTGCAAAACAACCTCCCCCATGCTTTTCGAAAAAGACATTGAACGCTTGTCAACCCGATTTAAACTGAGGCCCGGGGATTTTGTTACGCAGTATCTGGAAATTGACACAGACGGACTCTATGCAATGAAAGGCACACCTTGTCCATTCCTCGGCGATGACAACGCTTGCTCCGTGTACGAGGACCGACCCAAAGCCTGTCGAGAATACCCGCATACCAACCACCGCAAAATGCACACCCACTTGGCATTGGCACATCACAACATCGAAATTTGCCCAGCCGTTTTTGCAATTGTTGAACAATTGAATGCACTTTAACAGTTTCCCAAAATTCCACGCATCAAACTGCCAAACCAAGACTTTCTAGGGTTATATTTGCGGTTCTTTTTACCGCTTCATGCAAAACATTCGCAATTTCTGTATCATCGCCCACATCGACCATGGCAAAAGTACCCTTGCTGATCGATTGTTAGAGTACACCAACACGGTGAGCAAGCGCGACTTGCAAGCGCAAGTTCTTGACGATATGGATATTGAGCGGGAACGCGGCATTACCATCAAGAGTCACGCCATCCAAATGAATTACGAATTGGACGGTGAGAAATACATTCTGAACTTGATCGACACACCGGGTCACGTAGATTTTAGTTATGAAGTGAGTAGAAGTATCGCGGCTTGCGAAGGAGCCTTACTCATTGTTGACGCGTCACAAGGAATTGAAGCACAGACAATTAGCAACTTGTTCATGGCCTTAGAACACGATTTGGAAATCATTCCTGTTCTGAATAAAATTGATTTGCCGGGCGCTATGCCGGAAGAAGTAAAAGACGAAATTGTTGATTTGATTGGATGCGACCGCGACAGTATTCTTGTGGCAAGCGGAAAAACAGGCCAAGGGGTTCACGATATTTTAAAAGCCATTGTTGCCCGGGTACCTGCCCCAAAAGGCGATATCAATGCCCCCCTGAAAGCATTGATTTTTGATTCAGTCTTTAACTCGTTCCGAGGTATCATCGCCTATTTCAGGGTAATTGATGGCAAACTCAAAAAAGGCCAACACGTGAGATTCATGAACGGAGGCAGCGAGTATTATGCCGATGAAGTGGGTATTTTGAAAATGGACTTAAGTCCACGCGCTGAAGTTTGTGCCGGTGATGTGGGTTATATCATTTCTGGAATAAAAGATGCCAAAGAAGTAAAAGTGGGTGATACGTTGACAGACAAGTTGCATCCAGCAGCCGAAGCCATCGATGGTTTTGAGGATGTCAAACCCATGGTTTTCGCCGGAATTTACCCAGTGGACACCGAAGATTTTGAAGAATTGCGCGAGGCGATGGGCAAATTGCAACTCAACGATGCCAGCATAGTATTTGAACCAGAAAGTTCTGCCGCTTTGGGATTTGGATTTCGTTGTGGATTCTTGGGCATGCTACACCTAGAGATCATCCAGGAGCGTTTGGAGAGAGAATTCAATATGACGGTTATTACCACCGTCCCCAACGTAAGTTACGTTGCGTATACCACAAAAGGAGAAACTGTTTTGGTAAATAACCCAACAGATTTACCACCCCCAGAGAAAATTGATTACGTGGAAGAGCCATATATCCGTGCCAGCGTAATTACAAAATCGGATTATGTAGGTCCAATCATGACATTGTGCTTGGACAAACGGGGAATATTAACGAACCAAATTTACCTCACCAGTGATCGTGTTGAAATGAATTTTGAAATGCCTTTGGCCGAAATTGTTTTTGATTTTTACGATCGTCTCAAATCGATTTCTAAGGGTTATGCCAGTTTTGACTACTCGCCTTTGGGATAC
>CAZZKP010000134.1:0-5476 GCA_964654675.1 uncultured Bifidobacterium sp.
TTAACGGGAGCTCGGCCTCGCCGACCGCCGCTGCATCAAACAAACATCTTTCTTCCTCGAAGCAAATCGCCTCCAACAATACGAACCCATTCTAAATAAAGCCACCGCCATCGCCGGAATCTCCCCGATGGAAACCGCCTACCTCCAATCCACCTACGGCCATTCCCACTATATCCCCGCCTTCCACTCCAATACCGATGTTGCTTCACTCACCGGCAAAGGCGAATATGTACTCTACCATGGAAACCTCTCCATCCCCGAGAACGACAATGCCGCCATTTACCTGGCATCAAAAGTATTCCCCTTGTTATCGCAATCCTGCATCATCGCAGGTAGCAATCCATCGCCCCTATTGCAAAAAGCCGTAGCCAAATACGCCCATATCCAAATCAAAGCCAACCTTACCGCCGACGAAATTTTTGCCCTGGTAAGAAATGCCCATGTGAATGCGCTCGTTACCTTCCAATCCACGGGCATCAAATTAAAATTACTGAATGCACTGTACCGGGGCCGACACATTGTCGCCAACACCCCCATGATTGAAGAAACAGGCCTTGAAAGCCTCTGTCAAGTCTCCGACGAACCCAAACTCATGGCCGATCAAATCAAAAACTGCTTTCTAACACCATTCACCCAAAAAGACATTGAACAACGCACCCAAATTCTCGGAGCCACTTTCAACAATAAAATCAATGCCAACAAACTCCTGCAACTGCTGCACCCACAAATCACCCAATGATCAAATCTTATAAATATAGCCGAGTCCAAAGACCCAGCTATTCTGCCAAGCACTCATCCCCGGAGGAACCAAATCCTTGTCAAAAATCGAAATCAACGTGTAATTCACGTTGATGTATTTCGTCAGTTTTGCCACCAAAGCAAAATCTATCCTCGAATCCAAGTTCGCCGATTCAGCAACATAAGGCGCAAAACCCAAATAATTCAGTTTCATTCCCAATCGCTTCTGTTCCCCAAACTCCCGCTGAATCCCCATCTGAATCTGAACCCCCATCTGATTGTTCAAAAACTTCCCCTTCTCCACACGCGCTATTACCGCTTCATTGCGAATGTCGTACAGCGATTGATTGATCACATAGGTCTGTTTCAGTGTGATGTAACCCATCCGTACAAAAAAAGTAGGCAACGGCTTATACTCCATCCCCAAGGCGAACTGCGTTTGACCCTGACTCAAAAAACTGGAATTCAAAGTCCCAACCTCACGACCCATGGAATTTCGAGAGTATTTGAAACCCGGAAGTAACTGCGTTTGAAAATTCAAACCCCCGAAGATCGACATACCCGGTTCTGCCGTCACAGTATGACCCAATTTGCAATCCAAGAATACGTTGTCGAGATTTTTCTTTAATATCCGATATCTAATGTTATAATTGTCTAACTGCCTTGAAGATACGCCACCCAAATTGACACGAAACACATTGTCGAAGCTGGTATTCGGGCGTTTCACTTGGGCAAAAGCATTCACAAAACCATTGCCATTGATGTTGCTTGAACCGCCGCTCGACCAATTGGGGGATGACCCAGCAAAAGACAATGTCAGCCCAAAATCGGCCCCGTAGGTGATAATCCGCCTTTCGTTACTGTCGCGATGATATTGAAACTTCACCGGATCCACATCCGAGCCGCCCAACAATACCAACAAACACGTCAACAACATTCTAAGTGCAAATATCTATAAACTTAGCTATCCTTTGGCTTTTCAGTGGGCTCTTCGTCTTTTACAATGATTTCTTTGGCTTTATTCATGGCTTTAACGACCAAAAACAGAACGAAAGCCACAATCAAAAAATGAAGAATATTGGCAATCAATTTGCCATAGTTGAATGGCCCAAAACGAAGATCATCCAACTTTGCCCATCCCCCAACCAAGGCGATTAAGGGCATAATCAAATCATTTACAATGCTGTTAACGATATTCTGAAACGCCGTACCAATAATTACAGCCACTGCCAAATCCATCACGTTGCCGCGGTTGACAAACTCCTTAAATTCCTTGATGATCCGCATAATGAACAGGCAATTTAATGCCTATCGATTAAGCTTCCAAGCCCATTTTAGACGAAGCGCGCTTGCGTTCGTTTTCATCCAGGTAGATCTTCCGCAAACGAATATTCTCAGGCGTAACTTCTACGTACTCATCCTCTTGAATATACTCCATCGCTTCCTCCAATGAGAATTCACGTGGCGGCGCCAAAACTGCATTGTCGTCTTTTCCTGCTGCACGGAAATTTGTCATTTGCTTGGCAGTACACAAATTCACAACCAAATCACCCGGTTTGATATGCTCTCCCATGATTTGACCTGTGTATACTTCAGCACCTGGATGGATAAAGAAGGTACCACGGTCTTTCAATTTGTCCATACTGTATGGGGTTGCGGCCCCTTTTTCCTTGCTAATCAACACACCATTGATGCGCATTGGCATCGCGCCCTTCCAAGGTTCGAAATCTTTCAAACGGTGAGCCATAATCGCTTCACCTTGAGTGGCTGTCAACAAGTTGTTTCTCAAACCAATCAAACCGCGGGAAGGAATTTCAAACTCCAAACGAACCATATCGCCTTTTGGCATCATGCTAATCATTTCGCCTTTGCGCTGACTTGCATATTCAATCACTTTTCCGCTGTGCATTTCAGGCACATCCACCGTTAAAATTTCAATGGGCTCATGGATTTTGCCGTTGATTTCTTTCAAAACTACACGGGGCTGTCCCAATTGCAGTTCATATCCCTCACGGCGCATGGTTTCTACCAAAACACCCAAGTGAAGAATCCCGCGACCAAACACCAACCACTGATCGGCAGAATTGGTTTCGTCTACGCGCAACGCCAAATTCTTTTCCATCTCCTTCATCAAGCGCTCGCGAATTTTCTGACTCGTTACAAACTTGCCCTCCTTGCCAAAAAATGGACTGTTGTTGATCGTAAACAACATACTCATTGTTGGTTCATCGATCTTCATCAAAGGCATGGCCTCCGGATTTTCAAAATCTGCAATGGTATCTCCTATCTCGAAATTATCAATCCCTGTAATTGCACAAATATCACCGCACGTAACACTCTCCACTTTGCGCTTGCCCAATCCATCAAAAATGAACAATTCTTTGATACGGGTTTTTTCGATTTTTCCATCGCGTTTCACCAAACTTACAGGCATATTGACCGACAAATCGCCGCGATGCAAACGTCCGATAGCGATTCGACCGGTATAGTTACTGTAGTCCAAGCTGGTAATCTGCAACTGAGGGGTACCTTCTCTCACCACAGGTGCTGGAATGATTTCCAAGATGGTATCCATCAAGAAAGTCAAATCCTCTGTAGGCTTTTTATAATCTGGACCAAACCAACCATGCTTACCTGAACCAAAAACGGTGGTAAAATCCAACTGCTCCTCATTGGCATCCAAGTTGAAAAACAAATCGAAAATATCGTCATGCGTCTTATCTGGATCGCAGTTTGGCTTATCTACCTTATTGATCACCACGATGGCTTTCTTGCCCAAAGCCAAAGCCTTTTGCAATACAAATCGTGTCTGTGGCATCGGACCTTCAAAAGCATCCACCAACAACAACACGCCGTCTGCCATGTTCAATACACGCTCCACCTCACCACCGAAATCCGAGTGACCTGGCGTATCGATAATATTGATTTTCGTATCTTTCCATTGCACACTCACGTTCTTCGCCAAAATGGTGATGCCACGCTCACGCTCCAAGTCGTTGTTATCCAAAATCAACTCACCAACCTCTTGGTTCTCTCTGAACAAACGAGCTTGGTGTAACATTTTATCAACTAAGGTGGTTTTACCGTGGTCAACGTGGGCAATAATGGCGATGTTTCTAATTGGTGTAGACATTTATCCGTTAAAAAGTCCGCAAATTTCGGCATAATAATCCACAACTCCCTACAAACGTGGATTTTGTTTTTGTGAAATCTCCTTTGCCCTACCTTTGCAGCCTTATTTATGGCCTTCGAATCCGAAATCGCAAAACGCAAAACCTTCGCTATCATCGCTCACCCAGATGCCGGTAAAACCACCCTCACAGAGAAATTCCTTCTTTTTGGTGGGCAAATCCAAACTGCCGGTGCCGTAAAAAGCAACAAAATCACCAAAGCCACAACCTCCGATTTCATGGAAATCGAAAAACAAAGAGGTATCTCCGTGGCCACCTCGGTCATGTCGTTCCATTACAAAAACAAATGGGTCAACATCCTCGATACACCCGGACACAAAGATTTCGCCGAAGACACCTATCGTACATTGACCGCCGTAGACAGCGTAATCCTTGTGGTTGATTGCGTAAAAGGCGTAGAAGAACAAACCGAAAAACTCATGGAAGTGTGTCGCATGCGCAATACCCCCGTGATTGTTTTCGTCAACAAAATGGACCGCGATGGCAAAGACCCCTTCGACCTACTGGAAGAACTGGAAGGCAAACTCAACATCGGCGTGCATCCCATGAGCTGGCCCATCAACGGGGGAAAAGACTTTAAAGGCGTTTACCTGCTCCACAACCAATCGCTAAATCTGTTCGAAAGTAGCAAAACCAAAATGGCCGACGATGTGGTGAAGATCAATGGCCTCGCCGATACCCAACTCGACAACATTCTCAATGCCAAGGATGCGAGCAAGCTTCGCGACGATGCAGAACTGATCGACGGTGTATACGGCGAACTTTCCAGCGAAGATTATCTTTCCGCCAAAACAGCTCCCGTTTTCTTCGGATCGGCACTGAACAGCTTTGGGATTCAAGAACTACTCGATACTTTCATCGAAATCGCCCCTAACCCATTGCCAAGAGCCACCACCAAACGTGATGTAGAGCCAAACGAGCCAAAATTTTCTGGGTTCATTTTTAAAATTCACGCCAACCTCGACCCCAAGCACCGCGATCGCATTGCCTTTTTACGGGTTTGTTCCGGCAAGTTTGAGCGCAATAAAAACTTCAAACACGTTCGCTTGGACAAGCAAATGAAATTCGCAAACCCCTATCTCTTCTTGGCCCAGTCCAAAGAAGTCATGGACGATGCCTATCCCGGCGATGTGGTTGGTTTGTATGATACCGGTAACTTCAAAATCGGAGACACACTCACCGAAGGCGAAAGCTTCATTTTCAAGGGAATTCCCAGCTTCTCTCCAGAAATTTTCAAGGAATTGATCAACACCGACCCTATGAAAAGCAAGCAGTTGGAGAAGGGAATTCAGCAGTTGACCGACGAAGGTTTGGCATCATTATTTGTCCAAGAATTGGGCAATCGGAAATTTGTTGGCACCGTGGGTGAACTGCAATTCGAGGTACTTCAATATCGCCTGGAACATGAATATGGCGCCAAGTGTAGGTTTGAACCCCGAAGCATTTACAAGGCCTGTTGGATGAGTGGATCCGAAGCAAATTTGAAGGATTTCATGAAATACCGACAGAACAATATTGCCTACGACAAAGACAATCAACCCGTTTTC
>CAZZKP010000135.1:0-5423 GCA_964654675.1 uncultured Bifidobacterium sp.
ACTGCACCCAACAATAGGGCAATTGCGATTAGATTTGCTGTTTTCTTCATGATTGATAACAAATACAAAATAAATCCTTTTCCGCCGAACTTTTCGCATCGGATAAACGAACTGTACGAGAATAAGGACAATCATGTACACAACTTCAACAAAAAAGGCCAAAACCGCGATGCCGAGCACCCCATCATTCAATCTACGGCGACCTTATTAACCAAGCTGCAACTCAAACTTCCTCAGCACTTTATGGCTCGATGTGTGGTCAATCAGAAGGGCTTTGAGCAATGCACCTCGGAAATCATAGCGCAATGGAAGGCGCAACATTTTCCTGCCAGCAGGATGTTATCATTAACGGGCGGATTGGGAATCGACGATTGGGCTTGGAGTAAAATGGGGAGCGAAATCTTAAGCCTTGATCCGGACGAATCGCTGAATGCGGTTGTTCGATACAATTGGGGAAGGCTGGGAATTGCTGCTACCCGATTGGAATCGACAGCTGAAATGTGGCTGCAGGCGAACCCGGAAGCGCGTTTTGACTTGGTATACGTAGACCCAGACCGAAGGCCTCAAGGTGCGAGAAAATCCTTTCAAGCCGAAGATTATTTACCCAATGTATTTGATTTGATTCAAAATCATGGTGCCGTGGGGAAATTGTGGCTTATCAAACTGAGTCCAATGACGGACCCTCATTGGATTTTCAACCATTTCGAATGCTACACGGAAATCCTGTCTGTTGGTTACAAAAACGAAGCCAAGGAGATTTTGGTAATGGTAGATCCCAGCCAGGACAGAGCATCCGTGCCGTCAATAGACTGCATTGAGGTTTTCACCAAGGATGTCGCAGCAATTTCATCAGAAGACGTAACAGCCCCCCAAAACACGTCGTCCCAAGAAATATCGGGTAGATCGGAATCAAACAACCCTATTTTGGGGCTGCGATTTTCGGAGTTACGCATGGACGCATTGTCGATTCATCCAGGTCCTTTGTTATGGGAACCTTCACCCGCCATATTCGCATCCTCCCTCCAAACCACCATCTCGCAACGCTTTCACCTCCTTGCTGCCACACCCAACCCCGGCTTCTTCCACACCCAACGGGAGATTCCAGCGGCCTTCGGCCGCTGCCTCCTCGTGAAAAATGAATTCCACGGTAGCCTAAGGAAAATCGCCCAACAACTCAAAGACCTTCACATCACCCAACTCAATATCACCCCCAGATCCTGCGGCATCGCCACCTCAGAAATCACCAAAACCCTCAAAACCAAAGACGGCGGACCGCTCACCCTTTTCATCACCAAAAAACAACGCGAATTCATCGCCTGGCTCGGCGAAATACAAAAATTCTAAAATCGTGTAAATTATTTTCCGTTCACCCGAGAAGTATACTCTTCCAAGGCCGCCAACATACTCGGAATTCCCGGCGCCGGCGCCGCAATGTCCAAAATCAAATTGTGCTCCGCAATGGCCTGCTGTGTGCTGCTTCCAAACCCCGCAATCCGCGTATTGTTCTGCACAAAATCAGGAAAGTTATCGTACAAACTCTTGATATCCGCCGGTGAGAAAAACACCAAAATATCGTAAAACACATCCGCCAAATCACTCAAATCACTGCTCACCGTGTTGTAAATAATGCACTCCGTAAAATTGTACCCCAACTGCGCAAAATGGGCAGGAATACTGGGCTTTCGGATATCACTGCATGGAAACAAAAACTTCTCCGTGCTGTGATTCTTGTTAAATAACGTCAGAAAATCCGCCTCCGTACCCTTGCCAAAAAACATCTTCCGCTTTCTTGGTACGATGTACTTCTGCACGTAGTTGGAAACCCCCTCGTTGATCGAAAAATACTTGGTATCCGCCGGCATCTCTATCTTCATCTCGTTTGCCAAAGAGAAAAAATAATCCACCGCATTGCGAGAATTGAAGATGATCGCCGTAAAATCCAAAAAGTTGATTTTCTGCTTGCGAATGTCACGCGGAGCCATCGGCTCGATGTGAATAAACGACCTAAAATCCATTTTTAACTTGTACTTCTTCACGAAGTCTTCATACACATTTTTCCCCGCCTCCGGTTGTGGCTGAGTAATTAAAATGCTCTTGACTTTGAGTTCGCGTTCTGCTGAGGACATAGTTAAATTCTAGATATGCTAGCAAACAAGACCGTATACGGTAGTATTTCTAGGGTGCAAAAATACAAAAATGCAAGGAAATTCAATTGCCTATCTTGAAACAAGCCCACAAACGACAAGATTGATCGAATGACGATCCATAAGACAAGCATGAAGGAAACCCAATCCGCCAAAGGGGCACCGTTCAATTTATAACCATTGTAATAGGTCACCAAAAACAATGGAAAGAATATGAGCGACAGGACAAAATTTACATTGTACTGTCTTTGGATCAATCGCCTCATCATCGCTTCCATGTGAACACTCGACGCAAAAAGAAATTGTATGGCCTGCAAACCCATTACACCACCCAACACCGCCAAGTAAAACAAGATAAATACCCAAAAATTATTGAGCTGCAAATACCCGCCGAAAATCATGTAAAGCATCGCACCCGCCGAAAAAACCGCCTGTGAAAACACAAAAACCACCCCAGAACCACCACTGTATTGCGTGATCGTTTTGTCGTTCACCAATTCATTGAAGTAATATCCGTTAAAAATCCCCTTCAAACGCAATTCAAACTGCTTGGGATAGGCCGCCCGGAAATACATGATCACCACCAACAAAATCATCCCCAAACCGAAAAACCAAAACTTTCCCTGACCGTGACGATAAAACACTTGATTGCTATATGGATCAAAAGGGTCGCGGTAATTGTATTTCACCCGAGAACCATAAGTCACTCGCGTCACTTGAGCCGTTACACTATCCAATTTACCCCCCTTGAGTGAATCCAAAAAATGGACGCCATTGGTAAACTTGACAAGGGAAATTGAATCAGGACGTGTTTCCAATGAATCGGGCTCAAATACCACCCCATTCACGGGCCTTTTCAATCGCTCACGCCAAGCTTTCAAGGCTGCTTTCCTTGCCTTTTGTAACTCCTCCTTTTTCAGCGCCTCTTCCTTTTCTTTCTCTCTCTCCGATTTTGCCTCGGAAGCCACGCTTCGCGCCGGCGTTGCCTGACCCAACAACGCAGACGAAATACCCAAAACAACAGCCAGCAACAACATCATCCGCCCTGCGAGATAAAACGCTTGTATCAATTTTGTTGTGCGCGACATCGAACTGCAAAAATAACGGATTCGTAGGGCATGTTTACGCTTGCATTATCGAATCAAAAAAAAGACTGACCTTTGTAGCCATGGCAGGCCTTTATATTCACATCCCCTTTTGCAGAAAAGCCTGTCATTACTGCAATTTTCATTTCAGCACCCAACTCAAAAACATCCAACCCCTGGTTGATGCGCTCTGCATGGAAATTGCCAATGAAAGCCCCTTTTTCCATCACCCCCTCCACACGGTTTACTTTGGCGGTGGTAGCCCTTCGCTACTGAACAATCGCCAACTGACCCAAATTTTTGAAGCCGTCTCAGCGCGTTTTGATCTATCAAAAATCCAAGAAATTACGCTCGAAGCCAATCCCGAAGACATGATCCCAGAATCGCTACAACATTGGAAGTCGTTGGGAGTAAATCGATTGAGTGTAGGCATTCAGAGCCTAAACAACGATGAACTTGCTTGGATGAATCGCGCGCACACCGCAAGACAAGCCATCGAATCGCTAGAAATGGCCCGAGAAATTGGGTTCGACAATTTTAGCATCGACCTCATTTATGGCTCGGAGAAAAAGTCCTTGCTACAATGGCAGCAAGAATTGGAATGGGTTCACTCCATTGGGGTAAACCACCTGAGCTGCTACGCCCTCACCATTGAGGAAAACACCCCCTTCGGCAAATGGGCAAAGTTGAACAAATTGATTGCCCCACCCGATGAACATGCCGAAGAACAATTTTTGTATTTAACACAATGGGCAGCGCAACACCATTGG
Organism: uncultured Bifidobacterium sp.; assembly: GCA_964654675.1. Classification (GTDB taxonomy): domain Bacteria; phylum Bacteroidota; class Bacteroidia; order NS11-12g; family UBA955; genus UBA955. The sequence goes on from CAZZKP010000135.1 coordinate 4,000, forward strand.
GAACATTACGAAATCAGCAACCTTTGTAAGCCCGGACACCAAGCCATTCACAATAGCAACTATTGGGCAGGTTCACCCTATTTGGGCATCGGACCCAGTGCGCATTCTTTCAATGGCACCTCTAGGCGATGGAACCCCAGCAATAACGCCCTGTATATCCGCGGAATTCAAACAGGAGCCCCCACCTTTACGGAAGAAATTCTCTCCCAAGTAGATATCGCAAATGAATTTTTACTCACCCAACTTCGACTCACCAAAGGGGTCAACATACAAGAAATCAATATTTTATACCCCGGTTTCGAAGAATTAAAACGACCAATCATCGAAAAATTGATTCGCAATCGCCAAATTGTGGAGCAAGGCGGACATTGGTCAATCCCAAGCGCGGCAAGATTTGTGGCCGATGCCATCACCGTAGAATTGATGGTATAACAGATCTCCGAGAAATGAGAAATTTGCATTTCTGATCAAAATCATAAATTAACCCTACTTTCTATCGTAATTTTGCAGTAAATATTTAGGTATGAATCGCAAAACAAACAACAACATTCTGGTGCCAACCGATTTCTCCGACGTGGCAGAAAACGCATTGAGTCACGCTGTTACCGTTGCCAAAGCCTATGGCAATGAAATCACCCTCCTTTACATCTTGGAAGAAGGCATATTGGGCGGACTTTTTTCAGGCAGTCAATCCGATGTGATGCGCGATGCGATTCAAGCCAAATTGGAAACAAAAGCCAAGGAAATTGCCGCACAGAACAACTTGAAAGTGCATGCACTCATCGACAAAGGAAAGGTGTACAAAACCATTGCAGGAATTGCCAACAGTGGCAACTATGATTCTATCATCATGGGTAGCAACGGCGCCAGTGGCTTGGATCAGATTGTAGGGTCAAATGCCTCAAGAACCATTCAATACGCCGAAGTACCAGTGGTTGTGGTAAAGCAGAATTCTACAAAAGACGTCGGTTACAAAAAAATCGTAATGCCTATTGATTTATCCATCGAAAGCCGTCAAAAAGTAGAATGGGCCATCCACTTGGGTAAAAAATTCAATTCTGAAGTACACGTGGTTTACACAAAATCCTCAGACGAATATTTACAGAGAAAAATTGCTGCGAACATCAACTTGGTAAACCACCAATTGAACGACAGTGGTTTGAAATTCGAGGTATTTGCCATGGAAGACGGAATGCTTGACAACTTCGCCAACGAAATTTTGAACTACAGCAATACGGTAAAAGCGGATTTGATTTTGGTCATGACGCACACCGAAAAAGGCATTTCAGAATTGATTATTGGCACATTGACCCAGCAGTTGGTGAATCGCAGTGAGAGCATCCCTGTGATGTGCATTCATCCGCACGAAACAGGATTCAATTACAATTACTAATCGATTCGAGTATAAAAAAAGGAGGGGCCTC
>CAZZKP010000136.1:0-5391 GCA_964654675.1 uncultured Bifidobacterium sp.
GGGAACGACAAAGTGTATTGATATCGCGGGGCATTGAATGAAAAGACTGTATTGGAAGAAACCGACTACACCAAGAATGGATTGCGTAAAATATTGGTTGAAAGCAATTTGACGCTTTTGACACAGTTGCGTGATTTTGAAAAACAATTGAACAAAATCGATGAGAAAGATACTGCCAAGCGCAATGCTATCGATGCCAAAGTAAAACAAGCACAAAGAGATTCGAAGTTGGTGGTGTTGTTGAAGAACGACGACAAAGCATCGTATCGCAATGTGATTGACGTGATGGACGAATTTATGATTTGCCAGATCGCCAAGTATTTTGCTGTGGACGAGGGAATGGCTCCGCTTGAGAAGAAGCTTATTGATCTAAAAACTAAATCCTAATCGCTATGTCAGAAAGTTTGATGAACAAATGGGACCAAGTGCAATCGCCAGCGCGCAACGAACTGGTGTTTGCCGATCGATTTAAGGAGTACGGTGCGTATCAGATTCGGAAGAGTTTTAACAAGAACCAAACGATGGCAACCATCATTGCGCTATCGATAACAGGTCTGTTTTCTGCGGCACCCATCATTTATGAGTTTTTCTTTCCCAAGGAAGTGGAGCATAAGACAGTATTGAAGGTTACCAATATCGACGATGTAAAGGCACCTGAAGAAGAGGAAAAAGAACCAGAAAAGCCGCAGATTGAAGAACCAGAACCTCAGGTTGCGACGCAACAATATGTTGTTCCAAGGATCAATCCGGATGCCACCACGGAGGATGTAATCATTCCTCCTGATGAAATTAAAACAGCGGGTAAGGATACGAAAGAAGGCGGCGATGAGTTTGAAGCACCCGACTTTAATGAAAGCGGTGGGGGTCCAACAGGCGGCGGTGAAACCATTGCAACAAATGTCCAAATCAAAGCAAATTTCCCAGGGGGAGAAGCTGCATTTAGGGATTACGTTGCGGGAGAATTCATTTATCCGCAAAGATGTCAAGATGAAGGAATCAACGGATCCGTTATGTTGCGTTTTGTGGTAGACGAAGCCGGAAGAATTTCACGTGTTCAAGCCATTGAAGAGACAAAGAGTTGTCCGGAATTTACGGCAGAGGCAATTCGCGTTTTGAAAAAATCACCCCGTTGGGTGCCTGGACAGAACAATGGAAACTTCCTAAAGTCTTGGAGAGAAATTCCTATTAAGTTGTCGGTTGATTGATAAGGCGCGATTTACGTCGTCTTGTTCGCCGAAATCCATAGTGAAAGCGGGCCGCATGCGGCCCGCTTTCTTTTTTTATCCCATTGCAGTTTTGTAAATTGAAAGCAATGGTGATTACCTTTGCTTGGATGACAGTTGCAGGACCCTTGTTGAGTATTCGGAATTTGAAGATTTCTATCAATGGGAATGCCTTGCTGACCTTGAATTCATTGGATGTGAACGCCGGTGAAATACATGGAATGATTGGAGAGAGTGGCAGCGGTAAGTCTTTAACGCTATTTGGAATCATGGGTTTGATATCGCCTGCGCTCACCATAGAGGGTTCTATTCAATTTCAGGGGATGCAATTGCGTGGTTTGGATCAAAGGGCTTGGCTGGGCATCCGAGGCAAAGAAATTGGGATGATTTTTCAGGAGCCCATGACGGCTTTAAATCCCCAGATGCGCTGCGGAAAACAACTCATGGAGTCGGCTTTGATTCATGAACCTGATTTTGCGTTGGCAGAGGAAAAGGTTGAGCGAAAGTTAACGCAATTGGGACTGGGTGAGATATTGGATCGGATATTGGGTGCATATCCTCATCAATTGAGTGGCGGACAACGACAAAGGGTGATGATCGCCATGGCATGTATCCACGAGCCACCCTTGATTTTGGCGGATGAGCCAACAACCGCTTTGGATAGTGTGGCCCGTCAGCAGGTAATGCGCGATTTGGAGCGGATTTGCAAGGATCAGGGTAGTGCATTGTTGTGGGTGAGTCACGAATTGGATTTGGTTAAGCAATATGCCGAAGGAGTTACGGTATTACGGAAGGGAATGTGCATGGCACAGGGGGTAAAAGAGGAGGTTTTTGGGGTGGGTGCGCATGAATACGTCAAAGAACTGATTGCAGCGATGCCCAGTGGTGTTTGGGTGAATCCTCTGGATGAACACGTTCCGGTGTTGGAAATCCGCGACTTGGGGAAAACGTATCAACAGAAGGGTTGGGAGGTGAAGGCACTGCGGGGATTTACCGATGTTTTGCATCGTGGAGAGACATTGGCAATTGTGGGTTTGTCGGGCTCGGGAAAAAGTACGTTTGCCAAAATTCTGGTCGCTTTGGAATTGCCCACGGAGGGGTTGGTGCTATTGAATTCGGCATCATTGAAACGGAAGCCGCCCACGGGAATTCAGATGGTGTTTCAAGATCCCTATTCTTCCCTAAATCCCAATGATACCTCGATCGATGCAGTATCGGAAGTGGTTAGATTTGTTGAGAATTGTAGCAAAGAAGAGGCGGACAAACGAAGTCGGGCTTTGTTGCGGGAGGTGGGTTTTGATTTGCGTTTGGCCGGGGCTTTTCCCCATGAAATGAGTGGGGGGCAGCGGCAGCGATTATGTATCGCCCGGGCTTTGGCATCCAATCCAAAGGTGTTGATATTAGACGAGGCAGTGGCGGCATTGGACCCCTTGGTGCAGAAGCAGGTGCTTGACTTGTTGCTGGGGTTACAACGGGATCGTGGATTGGCTTATATTTTTATTACGCACAACCTTGAAGTGGCTCGAGCGATCGCGCATCGCATCGTATTTTTGGAAAAAGGGGAACAGAAACCCTTGCCAGAGGATTGGTTAAGTGTTTGATTTATTAAACAACGGACGAGTTGTGTATAGTGGGGCCGAATTTGGCCTTTTTCAAGTGTTATTATTGTATCTATGATCAATTGGAAAAAGTATGTAGTGAAAGGCAGTGTGGTGGCTTTGATGGGTTTGATTTACAGCCATCCAACGCTAGGTCAGACCAGTCCATCGGAGATGGTGATCGAGATTGAACACAAAGTAAAAAAGGGGGAAACCCTATATGCCATTGGCAAAAAGTACCATTGCAGCATTGAGGAATTGAAGGCGTTGAACCCTGATATCGGGATGTTGAAGCCAGGGATGCGGGTAAAGGTGAAGCAAAGGACAAAGAAGCCAATAAAGTCTGAGCCCATTGTTGCGCCTCGTTTAAATCCTGTAGAGGAGACATCCGTTTCAACAGAAAAAGCTGGGGATGGTGGCAAAGTGATGGTTGATTCGAAACTGGCCGCTGTGGATTCGTCGCTGCTCCAAAAGCCGGTCGCACTTTTGGATGTTCAGATGGCTCCAGACAATACATTTGACCATGTGGTGCAGAAAGGACAGAGTTTATATAGTCTTTCAAAGAAATACGGTGTGACGGTGGCGGAGTTAAAAACAATCAATCGGTTAACCTCTGAGCAGCTATCGATTAATCAGAAGTTATGGATTCCCAAAACGGATAAGTCTCTTGCGGCCTTAGAGCCTGTAAAAATGGATTCTGTAACGATGGCAAAAACATCGATTACTCCGGTGATTGTGAGGGAGTCGGAAGTACCAAATACCCAAAAAGTGTCGGGGATTGTGGCTGTACCTACGGACAAGGCGTTGGTTCCAACCGACAATCAAGGTGGAATGCCAGAGCAGGTGCAGGCGGTGAAGGTGAAGTCGGCCATGCGGGAATATGAAAAGATGGTGACGGCTCAAATTGGATACGAAGGGATTCAGCCGGATCGTTCATGGGTGATGATGAATCATCACAAAAAGGGGGAGGTGATTGCTGTGGTGAATTTGGCAAACAAGAAAATGGTCTATTGCACGGTGATTGGGTCGTTGCCAGAGAAAGGCAATAAGCAGATTGCGATCAGTCAGTCGGTGGCTGACCGTTTGGGTATTGCGCAGCAGAACGCTACCTTGCAGATTCGTTATGTGGCCCCTTAAGGCGTTTGATGTAAAGGATTGGTTAAAGACCGATGTGCTCTTGTGGGTATCATTGGGGTGCATCCATTTTTCTCCCGCGTTGGCGTCGATGGGATTGATTGCGTACGTTTTTCAGTTGTGGGTTTGGGGGGATCGGATTGCGGTTTCACCTGCGTTTCGATGGTTGTGGTGGGGCGTTGCCCTTTGTATTGGTTGGAATATGGGTATGATTTTATGGAGTGGGGTTTGGTCATGGTCTGAGGGGGTTGGAGGGGCATTGGGTGTTTCGGGTGATGTGGCTTCAGGTTTGTTGGAGAGGGAATCTGTGGTTGGGAGCCTTGCATTGAATAAGGTATTAATAAAGTTGCCATTGTTTTTGGTTGCGATGGCTTATGGATGGGGAAGGCGGTTACGGACGATTTTTGATGGGGGATGGTTTTTGGGGGTGCTTCCGCTGATTTGGGTGGGAGTGAGCAGTGTGATTCATTATTTACAGCATCGCAATTTTTATGATCAAATGGTGCTTGAAAGCAAACCCATTCCTTTGTATTCTGGGGTGTACCATATAGAATTTGCATCGATCATGGGGCTTTTGGTTTTGTTGCTGATGAGAGGTTTGATCGCAAAAGATTTTCGTGAAAATCATTTGGCATGGGCTTCATTGGTGGTGCTGGTGATATGTATGCATGTGCTCGGATCAAGGACTGGATTGATATTGATCTATTTGGGTGGTGGTTTGATGTTGGGGCAGTGGGTTTATTTACACGCTTCGGGACGACGTGGCGTGTTGCTTGTTGTTCCGTTGTTGATTTTGATGATGTTGATTTTGCCGAGTACGAGGAATCGAATCGCGAATACATGGGATGATTTTAAAACCACATTCGATGGTGGCGATGTTACACACAAGAGTTTTGGGCAGCGCTGGGTTGCATGGCAAACCTCGATGAGTGTGTTGCGTTCCACAGATCATTCTGGGATAATGGGTGCGGGGGTTTGGACGGACGACAGGTTGCAGAAGGAATATGCAAGAATCGACGTTTCATTGGCGGAACGGCATCGAATTGGGGTCCACAATCAGTGGTTGGAAATGTCGTTACAGTCGGGCTGGATCGGTGCGACGTTGTTTTTTGTTTTTGTATTTTTTGGTTTGAGAAATGAAAGATTGATAGGCTTGGATGGCTCTCAACAAATTTGGTTGGCCCTGCTGGCAGCAATGATGTTTGAGAGCCTTTTGGAGCGACAAGCGGGAGTTCTGATTGTAATTGTGGCTTGGCAAGTGATGTTAGGAACCAAAATGACGGATAATTCTCAAATAAAAGATAGAAACACTTTGAATATTTAAACATTTTTCTTATCTTTGCAACCCCAAAAATTATGTCTCGCGTTTGTGATTTAACCGGAAAAAAGGCCTTGAAGGGCAACAATGTTTCGCATTCTAACAAGAAGACGAAGCG
>CAZZKP010000137.1:0-5265 GCA_964654675.1 uncultured Bifidobacterium sp.
GTATTTCCGAACATCAACAACGTCAAATTCACCCTGATCAATGGTCTGAGAAGTGTTTTTCAGATTCATGGCAATATGTTGATTTTAATGGAGAATTGGCGATTTCTTTCATTCATTGGTATTTCCGGAATATTGCTATTTTTCTATGGATTAGGAATTTCATTAAAAAATCAAATCAGTCAAATCTCTACCACAATTCAAACATTCCGATCGCTGCCGACCTTTGAAAGCCAAACAAAAAATCCCTTTTGGGTCGCTTTTGTTTTACAATTTGCCTTTGCATTTTATTCGGTAGGCAATGCAGAGTTCATGGTTATGCTACCTTTGTTATTTCTATTGTCTTTTCACGATAAAATGATACCCAATGTGATTCACATCCGAAAGATGGCCTTGGGTGTTTGGATTTACAATACTGTATTTTTTATCATTCCTTTGTTTATAGGATCTTTTGACGACATAGGAAAGACAAGTAGAATTTTGAAGCAGGAGCACCCGCAAAAACCATTTCTCTTGGTATCGTCGAATGCAAGTGCGATTCAACACGCGTTGGAATATGAGGAAACCTTAAGTCGCCGAAATTCCTCGTTTAGGTTAAATACTACACCAACAAAAATAGAATCTGGGGATTTGTCTAATGGTCGATTTATCATTGGACAAAATACTGTTGAAATTCTTCAAATTCAGAATGTACTTTCCGATACATCATACCAAGTGTACACGGACAATACAATCATATTTAATCAAATCCCCAATGGCAGTCGGGCCTCACTACTCATTGACCCTGAGCTAAAAAACAAAATGCGTCGTTGCGCTTGGGTTGTTGTAGGTCGAGATTCGCTCTCATCACCAAAACGTGAAATTCAATTGCACAAATTGATTCACTGATTTGATACAAAATATTGAAAACCCATGCAATAAGTTAAAGTACCTCCAACAAATCCATTTGTTTTAAGGTTCGATCTTCAAGCTTACAAATTGTACCTCCAAATTTTTGTATCAATCGATAATCATGAGTCGCCATCAAGATTGCAGTTCCCTCGCGGGCGATGTTTTTTAACAACATCATGATTTCATCGCTCACTTCTGGATCGAGATTGCCGGTAGGCTCGTCTGCCAATATGACTTTAGGATCATTGAGTAAAGCCCTGGCGATTACCAGTCTTTGTTGTTCACCTCCACTCAATTCCGCAGGTATCTTATAATCTTTTGTTTGCAGTCCTACCTTTTCTAAAACCGCTTTACACCGATCTATCATTTCATGTTTGTTTTTCCAACCTGTTGCGCTCAAAACAAACATCAAATTATCCATTACATTTCGATCCGTTAACAACTGAAAATCTTGGAATACAATACCCAGTTTTCTGCGTAAAAATGGAATCTCTTTTTGACCCATGGATTGCAAATTATATCCAGCAATATCAATCCTGCCTTCCTGTAATTTCAATTCTCCATATAAGGTTTTGAGCAAGGACGACTTACCCGATCCCGTTCTACCGATCAAATAAACAAACTCGCCTTCTGATATTTGTAAGTTGACATTTTGCAGGACAGCGATGTTGCCTTGATGGATGGTAGCCTGTGTTATGCTGATTGGATTTTCCACGACTCAAATTTATCTCATTGTCGAGGTTTCTCCTTAAAACATATTCACAGCGAAATTCACTGTTTGATTTATCAATCGCTCAAGATTTGATTCGCCAATCGATCGCAGTTTCGCCACGAGCCAAAAGGGCAACATTGATTTTTGAAAATGGCTTTGAACCAAAAAAACCGCGGTGCGCAGAAAGTGGACTGGGATGCACGCCACCAATGATCAAATGCTTGTTGCCATCAATAAACTGAGCGAATTCCTTGGCGGATCTTCCCCACAAAACAAAAACAACAAAGGGATTTTCATTGGATAATATCGTTAAGATTTTTCCAACAAACTTCTCCCAGCCCAGCTTACTGTGTGAAAGTGGCGCACTATTGGATACGGTTAAAATCGTATTCAACAAAAAAACTCCTTGGAGTGCCCAGGTCGACAAATCGCCATGATTCGGAATATCGATGAGCAAATCAGCTTTCAATTCTTTAAAAACATTTTGTAGAGACGGGGGGATTTTGATACCCTCTGGAACGGAAAAAGACAACCCCATCGCTTGCTTTGGTTGATGATATGGATCTTGTCCAAGTATTACACACTTTACTTTGTGCAATGGCGTGAGTTGAAAAGCCCGAAAAATATGATCTACAGAGGGGTAACAAGGAATGTTATCGTCCTTACATTGCATTATTAAGGCTTCTAGGTCAGAAAAATCCGAAGGCGACAATTGATTTGACAGTGCCGATTTCCAATCCTCGGATACTTGTTGAGAAAATGCCTTAAACAAAAAGCCCTCTTCCATCAAAAAACCATTTAGTTCAATAGGTCTTCCAATTCTTCTATATCTAAACTCGCCAATATCGAATCTTCATCGGGAATTACACTCTCGGCAAGTGCGGCTTTCTTTGCCTGTAATGCCAAAATCTTTTCTTCAATCGTGTCTTTGGTGATGAATTTATAACTAAAAACGGGTTTGTCCTGTCCGATACGATGCGCTCTATCTTCAGCTTGCTTCATGGTAAACGGATTCCACCATGGATCGGCTAAGAACACATAATCCGCTGCAGTGAGGTTTAATCCACTGTTTCCAGCCCTCAAACTTAACAGAAAAACACGTTTTTCATCGTTATTTTGGAATAAATCTATTTGCACTTGCCTTTCCTTCTCATCCATAGAACCATCGAGGTAGCAAAATTCCACACCTTGCTGCTCAAAGATCTCTTCAAACACCTTTAAATAGCCCACAAACTGAGAAAAGAACAAGACCTTATGTCCGTTCGCGACCGCTCGAAGCAACATGCGCATAATTTCATCGTCTTTGCCACTACTGCCCTCATAATTGACATCTTTCAGTGTTGGATTCAATGCGATTTGACGAAGATGCATCAACCCATTGAATATCTTTAATCTAGACTTAGAAATTCCCAATTCTGAAACGTGATTCAATATCTCATTTCTATATTGATTTTTCACTGATTCATACAATTCTGCTTGCTCTGGACTCATCTCACAAAAATGTACCTTTTCAATTTTGGGTGGCAATTCTTGCATGACTTGCTTTTTGGTACGGCGAAGCACAAATGGATCAATCAACTTGCGTAATTCCTCAGTTTTCTGAGGATTCGCTCCCTTTTCAATGGGTCTAATGAACTGTTTCTCGAAGTAACTGTAACTACCCAACAAACCCGGATTCAAGAAATTCATCTGACTCCAAATATCGAGCAGCGTATTCTCGATCGGTGTACCTGTTAGTGCAATTTTGTTGCGGGATTGAATCTTCAACAAAGCCCTGGAAGTCTGCGATGATGGGTTTTTGATGGCTTGACTTTCGTCCAACACAACACAATTGAACTTGTATTCGCGGAGCAATTCTACATCATTTCGCATGGTTCCATATGACATCACAACGACATCCAAGTCATCAAAACTCCCAAGAACCTTATTTCTGGCCAAACCCGAATAGAGTGCTGTTTTTAATGAAGGACAAAACTTGGCTGATTCTGACATCCAGTTATAAAGCAGTGATTTGGGCGTGATAATCAAGATGGGACCCATTTTACTTGTGACCGGTGCTGAAGGCTTACCATCAAAAGGAATCAACGTGTTTTCGAGCGCAGGAACTTCGAGTGTTTCTCCATTGCTGGTTAATCCCAACTCGATTTTGGCACTTTTTTCCACTTGAAAGGCGGAAGCCAAAACTTGAAGATGGGCCAGTGTTTGTATTGTCTTACCCAAACCCATATCATCTGCCAACAGCGCACCGAAATGATTTTGGTGCATGAAGTTGATCCATCGAAAGCCCTCCAATTGGTAGTTGCGCAATTCGCCCTGAAACGAAGCCGGGAGGTCGATCATCGGAATTTTTCCATGTGCCAATGCTTCGCTCCATTCTGGTGTTGGCGGAGCTTCATTGAGGTATTCATCCAAATCGCTCAACAACGATACGTGAATATTTCGAATGCGATAAGATTCATCATGTACGTCGGCCAGATTCACAATTTGCGCAAATTGATCAAACCATTCCGTGGGCAAAATAACAATTTTACCATTGGATAGAACGTATTCTCTTTTTCGTTCGATGATATTTTTCCTCAGTTTGATGAACGGAATTTCAAAACCATCCAATTTCATGATGGCATGAACATCAAACCAATCTATCCCATTTTTTACGGTAACCAACAATTGAATTGGACCCAAATAATATTCCGTTGATCCTTGTTCTTGTTCAATCTCAAATCCCGTACGCTCCAAAACAGCCCTGTTTTCATTGATCCAAGAAATAATATCTACTGATTCAGAACCTTCATTTTGCAAACCAAAAATACTGCCATTTGTTTGCTGCAAACCCAATTCTTTTAAATTTTCAATCTTCTCTTTTTCAACCGAATACAACCTTTTAATTCTATGAAATGTATAAGTATTTCCGGCCGACTCTAAACGAACATTTACTTTCTTATTGACGTGATAAGGAAATACCCAATCACCATACTGCATATATAAAATGATGTGCGGATTTTCCCAGCTTGATGTCAACTTTAGCACCGGCTTCACTTCAAGTTGATCCGTAACAATATCAAAACCCAAAGCGAAAACATCATGATTTTCAAGCAAGGGACCCACAAATTTCTGCATGTAAGCCGCCTCTTGATGTGGATCAATGTGTATGAATTTCTTCTTCAGAAATGGTTTGATTTTCTTCCCTTCTACATTGGCCCCAAAGAAAAGAAGTTTGTTGGGGGTTAGCAACCAAGCGGGCTGTGAGGTGAGCAATTCACTTTCTGGATCGCAAAAATGCACTTTCTCACCGCGATGCTTTATGGTGACAAAGTAATTCATCCCCTCTTCATCCCTTCTAAAATGAAACAACGGTGTGGAAGGCTCATTGTAAAACTCGATACGACTTCCCATCGGCTCGCCTGTTTTACCCGCCCAATACATGTGATAGTTCTTTATTTCTCGCAGGATTTTTAACAATTCCGTTTCAACAAATTCCAATACGGTCTTTTTGGCTTCCTCATCAAAGTTCTTGACAAAGTAATCCGCCGCTTTGATTTTTTTTGTGCCCTTGTAAAATCGCTGTTTGATGGCCTCTTCCTCGAGTCCTTCAATAATTTCAACCACATGCTTTTGCTCAGGATTTAATCCAAAGTAATCTGCGGTTTTTTCCCTAATTCGTTGAT
>CAZZKP010000138.1:0-5209 GCA_964654675.1 uncultured Bifidobacterium sp.
TGGGAAACTCAAGAAAAGTGGCGCGGGAAATCATCGAACCAACAAGTTAGGGGTGGGTGATGAACGCGATGGCGAAATTCGCAACTTTCAATTTGGCGATGAGATGTCGCAAATTAACATGTCGGAAAGTCTCAAAAACGCCCAAATCAATCATGGCATTGCCGACTTGAAGCTCACGGAAGACGATTTGATTGTGGATGAGACCAAGCACAAAGCGCAAATGAGCACCGTGCTGATGATTGATATCAGTCATTCCATGATTTTGTACGGCGAAGACCGCATCACCCCCGCCAAAAAAGTGGCCATGGCCTTGGTGGAGCTCATCCGTCGGAAATACCCCAAAGACGCCATCGACATCATCGTTTTTGGCAATGAGTCGTGGTCGATTAAGGTGAAAGACCTGCCCTATTTGCAAGTGGGACCCTATCATACCAATACTGTGGCGGGTCTGGAGTTGGCGATGGACATACTCCGACGGAAACGCAATACCAACAAGCAGATTTTTATGATTACCGATGGGAAGCCGAGTTGTGTGAAACTGCCCAACGGCGAACTTTACAAAAACAGCAATGGACTGGACGAATACATCGTTTCCAAATGCTTGACTATGGCAGCCCAGGCCCGCAAATTGAAAATTTCGATCACCACTTTTATGATTGCCCAAGACCCTTATTTGAGACAGTTTGTGGAGCGATTTACCGCCGAAAATCAAGGCAAAGCCTTCCTCACGGGACTTTCAGATTTGGGTCAGATGATATTTGAAGATTACGAAAAAAACAGAATCAAACGGATTTAATTACAGATGAAACAAGAAACCACATTCCAAGCGTTGAAAGCATCGGGCTATGCCCACAAAACCATAAATCAAGAGATCCAAGCCAATCTCATTGCTCGTATCCAAGCGAAACAGCCCGTTTTTGAGGGACTCGTGGGTTATGAAGATACGGTTGTGCCGCAACTGAAAAAAGCGATTTTGGCCGGTCACCATATCAATTTGTTGGGTTTGCGCGGCCAAGCCAAAACCCGCATCGCCAGAAGTATGGTGGATTTGCTCGATGAATATATGCCGATAGTCAAAGGCTCGGAAATCAACGACAGTCCATTCGCTCCGATTTCGAAGTTTGCTGTGGAGTTGGTGGCTGAACTTGGCGACAAAACACCCATCGAATGGGTACATAGATCGGCGCGATTTTTTGAAAAACTGGCCACGCCGGATGTCAATATCTCTGATTTGATCGGCGATATCGATCCCATCAAAGCGGCGACCTTGAAATTGCCATATTCCGATGAACGCGTGCTTCACTATGGGATGATTCCGCGTGCCAATCGCTGCATATTTGTTTTGAATGAACTTCCCGATTTGCAGGCGCGAATCCAGGTATCGTTGTTTAATATTTTGCAAGAGGGTGATGTTCAAATTCGCGGATTTCAATTGCGCATGCCCTTGGATATTCAGTTTGTTTTCACTGCCAACCCCGAGGATTATACCAATCGCGGTAGCATCGTGACGCCATTAAAGGATCGCATTGGTTCTCAGATTTTTACGCATTATCCAAAGAATATTGCCTTGGCTCGTGCAATTACCGAACAAGAGGCTAAGATTTCTTCAGCGGATTTGGCTGCGGTGTCTATTTGTGAAATGGCAAAAAACCTCCTAGAGGAGGTGTCTTTTGTCGCCCGAGACAGTGAATATGTGGATGCAAAAAGTGGGGTGAGCGCCCGTTTGTCGATCAGTGCAATGGAAAACCTCATTGCTGCTGGCAAACTTCGTTTGATTGAAACCCAGAGCGAAAAAACGACCATCAGACTCGTTGATTTTATGTCAATTATCCCATCCATCACGGGAAAAATCGAACTGGTGTATGAGGGGGAGCAAGAAGGGGCCGATGAGGTTGCTCGGATATTGATTGATGCTGCCATCATGGTCCAGTTTAACCAGATTTTCCCACGCATTCCGAAGTTGGAAAAAGCGGGTACCAAAACCCCATACAGCGATTTGGTGCATTGGTTTGAAAAAAATATTGTTGAGTTGAATTATACAGATACAGACGAGGTGTTTTTTGGCAGTCTCAGGGCGATCAAACCGTTGAATGAATTGATTGAAAAACATGCGCCATTTTTGAGCGAGGCCGACAAAGATTTCTGTCGAGAATTGGTGCTTTGGGCTTTGGCCATCAGCGACAAATTGGGCAAAACAGCCAGCGATGCGATGTATAAGTTTGATTCAAATTAATGCTGAGAAAAGTGTTGCCAACTGTGTAGGAACTCCTGGTAGGCTTTTACGGGTTTAAGACGTTTTGGATGATTGAGTCCAATGCCATTCAATTGATATATGTATGACGTTGGCCCTTGCTCAATGGGTTTGTTTTGGGCCCAATTTATTGGGCCTTTTTTTACAAAATCAATGACGGATTTTTTGTTGTATCAGTTTGTACAACGCAAAAATGGCAACAAATAGGGTCCATCCGGGAATCGGGAATAGAATGGCTAACAGCCACTTTTCTCTTTTCGATAGTTGAGTTTCAGGGAGCAGACTTTTTAGTTTCAACATGTAAAACGATGATTGATACGTTATTCAAAAATTCACTTTCAGTGTTTTCTTGCTAAGTGCTGGCTGTGAATTTTCATTTATTCTTTCGGTAATCTTTGACACGGAATTAATATTCGATTAACAATAGGGCTCTTACTTGCCGTGGATGGCTAAGAAAAAGAAAGTGTTAACCCCAGATCAAAAACGGAAGATTTTCATTTTAGATACCTCTGTTATCTTACACGATCACCAAGCAGTAAATCAATTTGAGGAACATGATGTTGCCATTCCCATTAGTGTGTTAGAAGAGCTGGATTCTTTCAAGAAAGGCAACGATACAATCAATTTTGAGGCAAGGCAATTTATTCGTTTCGTAGATAAACTGTCGGAGGGCAACTCCCTCAATCAATGGATTCAATTGTCATCAGAAAAGCCCAGTTGCTTCACCGTGGTGATGCAAGAATCTGGAACCGAGGAGCAAAATGCGGTGAAGATCTTTGGCGATAGAAAA
Source organism: uncultured Bifidobacterium sp. (assembly GCA_964654675.1). Classification (GTDB taxonomy): domain Bacteria; phylum Bacteroidota; class Bacteroidia; order NS11-12g; family UBA955; genus UBA955. The sequence continues at coordinate 3,042 of CAZZKP010000138.1, forward strand.
GCAGATCACCTAATCCTGAATGCAGCCCTATTCATCAAACAAGAGTATTCAGACAGGCCCGTGATTCTGGTTACCAAGGATGTCAACCTGCGACTCAAAGCGCGATCGTTGAACTTGCAGTCTGAAGATTATGAAACCGGAAAAATTCAAAATTTGGAGGGATTGTATCGCGGTATTTCTCAGCTGGATTTAGAGGAATCTGATATGATCGATAAAATTCATCAAATGGAATCAGTTCATTATTCCGACGTGATGAAATCGGAGCCCAATAACAATCATTATTTTATCATCAAAAACCATCGCAGCAGTACTTTGGCCTATTTCAATCCCGAAACCAAAAATTTGGAAAGGGTAGAGAAGCGGCATGCTTATGGGATCAAGCCCCGGAATGCCGAGCAAACTTTTGCTATGCATGCCTTATTTAACAACAACATCAAATTGGTGACCATTCAAGGCGTTGCAGGTACCGGAAAAACCCTCATTGCCCTGGCGGCGGCACTTGAACAAAGAAGCAATTTTCGACAGATTTACCTTGCGAGACCCATCGTTCCATTAAACAACAAAGACATCGGATTTCTTCCAGGCGATATCAAAGCGAAGATCAACCCCTACATGGAGCCGCTTTGGGATAACTTGAAGGTGATTCAGAATCAATACTCTGAAAATTCAAAAGAGTATCAAAAAGTCAAGGAACTCGTTGACAATGAAAAATTGATGGTGACGCCTTTGGCTTATATAAGGGGCAGAAGTCTGGCCAATATCATTTTTATCGTAGACGAGGCCCAAAATCTGACGCCGTTGGAAGTGAAAACGATTATTACCCGCGCAGGAGAGGGGACGAAAATTATTTTCACGGGTGACATCAACCAAATCGATACGCCCTATTTGGATTCGCAATCCAATGGGTTGTCTTTCATGATTGACCGATTAAAGGGCCAGCCGTTGTATGCGCACATCACCCTAGAAAAAGGAGAGCGTAGTGAATTGGCGAATTTGGCCAATGAATTGTTGTGACAATATTTCGGTATCTCACCGATTTTCAATGCGATTTACTCTAACGATACGAGATGATGAAAAAACTGGTGAGCGTGAGTTGTGTAGAATCTGTAAAGATCAGAAAACCTGGTTTTTCGCTCATCACAATGCCACCGTTGGCCAATGCGAAAAACGGAAAAGACTGGGCGCAAAGGACTTTCGACGCAAAAAGCAAAACGATTATTAGTATTGACCTCATCCTACGAAATTATCACAAATCATCAAAAGCTTTTACCTTTATTTACTGTCCTTGCCTCATAGGAAAGCTATTATTAACGTGATTGCAATTTTCCGTAAAAGTTGGTATTGTGATTTGCGATTTTCCGTAATGTGATTTTTTTGAAAAGATGCACTTTTGAAATATGCAAAAATCTACATTTCAATGGGTTGGCCTTTTTTTATTGGTAATTTCACTCTCTGCTTGCTCAATGGAGAAAAGGTTGTATTCTTCAGGATTCCAAATCAATTGGAACTCACAATTAAATGGAACATCGCATACTGAGAAGTTAAAGCGCCAAAATCAACCATCAAATCGGATAGTTAATAAAACAGCGGCCGAAATAAAAACCGCTGCGCCGAGCAACAATATCAACTCATTTGAAATTGAAAAAGCCGGCAAACCCGTGACGGTTAAATTACTGAACCCATCAAAAGTGGAAGGTGTTTCGCCGAATATTTCATCAAAACCCAAGAGCCACGAGCAAATTGCAACGGTAAGGTCTACGCTGAAGTTACTGAAAAAGAATCGTGAAAAATATGTGATTTCTTTGCCAGACTTATTGACCCGAGCGATAAAACATGATTCAAATCGAGACAAAAAATCCGATGTAAATCACGATTACAGTAGAGTTGCAATTTGGGGTTTGGGATGTTCTGCTTTGGGATTAATTCTTATGGTAATTACGACTTTCCCTTTTTTTATGGGTATAACAGGTTTTATTTTAAGTGTTATTGGAATAACCGAAACTTTGAGATCTAAAGATGGATTGGGTTTTGCAATATCCGGCCTCGCTCTGTCCGTATTGGTGCTGTACTTGTGGTTTACCGTTTACAGTTACATATTCTGGCCGCAACGTTAATTAAGCCATTAGTAATGCTTTGACTTACCCCCAACTATCCTCGCCGAATTTTCT
>CAZZKP010000139.1:0-5137 GCA_964654675.1 uncultured Bifidobacterium sp.
ATCGGGTTTGTCGTTCTTCTTGATGGTCTTTTTTCCCGTTTCAAATTGAACCAAAATATCCGTTGGCATTTCGCCTTCAAATTTTCCTTTGATCGTGAAAAAGGTGTGTTGATGTTGGATGATTTGACTGTCGATGCCGTTGAAATAACTTTTGGCGTTGGCTAGATAATGCACCGCATCCAAAATGTTGGTTTTGCCAATTCCATTGGCCCCGGTAATGGTATTTATGCCATTGCAAAACTCCAGCGACAACTCGTTGTGGTTCTTGAATTGAAACAATTGCAATTTTGATAAATACACAGGACAAAAGTAATTCAAATGCTCGGAATGCCCTTGATTTCATTCCTGTTTGAGTTATGCTAAATTGTCCACATTGCTTACCGTTTTTTCTGTTTTGATTTAACTTCGTTATTTCAATCGCATGCCAGTTTTTTCCCACTTACACGTACATACTCAATACTCGTTGTTAGACGGGGCTGCCAGTATAAAAAGCTTGGTCAAGAAGGCCAAAGCAGACGGTATGCCGGCCCTGGCAATTACCGACCATGGGAATATGTTTGGTGCGTTTGAGTTTTATCAAGCGGTCACTGCAGAAGGGTTGATGCCTGTAATAGGTTGCGAATTTTATGTAGTAGAAGATCGATTCCAGAAATCCTTTACCCAAGGTGCAAAAGACAAACGATTTCATCAACTGTTATTGGCGAAAAATCAAAAGGGTTATGCCAATCTCAGTAAATTGTGTTCTTTGGGTTATTTGGAAGGGTTGTATAGCAAATATCCGCGGGTAGATCGAGGCTTGATTGAACAATATAGCGAGGGCCTAATTGCCACAACTTGCTGCATCGGAGCACAAGTGCCGCAAGCGATACTGTGGAAAGGCGAAGAAGAAGCAGAAAAGATATTTTGTGATTGGCATAGGATTTTTGGCGATGATTATTACATCGAACTCCAAAGACACGGGCTGGAGAACTTGGATGGAACAGGGGTATCGCAGGAAGACATCAATCAAACATTATTAAAGTTTGGGAAAAAGTACAATGTACATGTCATTGCCACCAACGACTCCCATTATACAGAAAAGAAGGATGCCAATGCCCATGATATCTTGTTGTGCATCAATACTGGAGAATTTCAAAGTACGCCCAAAGCAACGAATGAAGAAGGAGGCAAGGGGTTCAGATTTGCATTTCCCAATGATGAGTTCTTCTTTAAAACACAGGACGAAATGGCGGCGCTGTTTCATGATATTCCGGAGGCTTTGGATAATACCAACCGACTGTTGTCAACCATTGATCCGCCGAAACTTTCAAGGGATATTGTTCTTCCCAATTACGAGTTGCCAATGGGGTTTGACGACCAGAATGTCTTCCTTAAGCACCTGGCTTATGCGGGCTGTAAAAAGCGCTATGGTGGCGTAATTCCCTTGCCCGTGCAAGAACGATTGGATTTTGAATTAAACACAATTACCCATTCTGGATTTGCAGGTTACTTTTTGATTGTTCAAGATTTTACCACTGCAGCGCGCGAAATGGACGTATGGGTGGGTCCAGGAAGAGGTTCCGCCGCCGGAAGTTTGGTAGCCTACTGTTTGGGGATTACCAATGTGGATCCAGTAAAATACGATTTACTGTTTGAGCGTTTTTTGAATCCTGAAAGGGTGAGCATGCCCGACGTCGATATTGACTTTGATGATCAAGGTCGTGATCGCGTGATACAATATGTTGCCAAAAAATATGGGGAACGGCGCATAGCACAGATAATTACCTACGGTACAATGGCGGCCAAGAGCGCGATTCGTGATGTGGGACGTGTACTCCAATACCCACTACAGAGTACCGATCGTTTGTCAAAATTGGTGGTTGGTAATTTGAATTTGCAAACTTTACTGCATGCAAATCCGGATGATTTGGCCAAAGACGACTCCAAAAACCTAAAGCCCGAGGAAATTGATGCGATTCGTGAAATTCAGAAGGTATATCAAGGCTCAGACGATGCATCTAAAGTTCTTCACGATGCGGAGAAATTGGAAGGCAGTGTGAGGAATACCGGTGTACATGCTTGCGGAATTATCATCGCGCCACAAGACATTGAGGATTTGGTTCCTGTCGCATTGTCAAAAGAATCTCAGTGGATTCAAGTCCAATATGATGTCAACCAGATTGAAAAAGCCGGTTTGTTAAAAATGGACTTTTTGGGTCTCAGTACGCTGACCATCATGAAGGATGCAATTCAATTGATCAAGGAAACCACAGGGGATGTGATCGATTTGGATTCGATTCCTTTGGATGATCCAAAAACATATGAGTTGTTTCAACGGGGGGATACGAATGGGGTGTTTCAGTTTGAAAGTCCAGGAATGCAAAAGTACATGCGCGAACTAAAGCCAACGCAGTTTGGCGATTTGATTGCGATGAATGCACTGTATCGCCCGGGGCCATTAAAGTATATTCCCGATTTTATTGATAGAAAGCATGGACGCAAGCCTGTAGAATTTGACCTTCCCGAAATGGAAGATTACCTGAAGGAAACCTATGGTATTACGGTTTATCAGGAGCAGGTGATGTTGCTTAGTCAGAAAATTGCAGGGTTTTCCAAGGGAAAAGCCGATGAGCTTCGTAAAGCCATGGGTAAAAAGAATAAGAGCATCATCGACAAATTGAAAGGAGATTTCATGGCTGGAGCCATGGAGAAAGGGTTTCCAGAAAAGGTGTTGGAGAAGATTTATTCTGACTGGGAAGAATTTGCTCAGTATGCTTTTAACAAATCTCACTCAACGTGTTATGCTGTCATTGCATTTCAGACAGCGTATTTAAAAGCCAATTATCCGGCCCAGTTTATGGCTGCGGTATTGAAAAGTAACATGGGTGATATCAAAAAGATCACCTTTTACATGGAAGAATGTCATAAGCAGGATATTAAGGTATTGGGTCCGGATTTGAATGAGAGTAGAAGTGTGTTTACCGTAACAAAAAGTGGACAAATTCGATTCGGTTTGAGTGCTGTAAAAGGGGTGAGCGAAGTGGCTGTAAATGAAATTTTAAAGGAGCGCGACGAGAAAGGTGTTTTTAAGAGTTTGTTTGATTTGTCGACTCGGGTTAACCTAAGGTCTGTAGGGAAACGAACCCTTGAGTCTATGGCAAAGGCAGGGGTGTTTGATTTTGATCCGCGTTATCACAGGGCTCAATATGTAAAGGAAGATTCAAATGGTGTGAATGGGATTGAATTGGCCGTGAGGTATGGTACCCGCATACAGCATGAGCGATTTACGGGCCAGATGGGGTTGTTTGGCGGTGGAGCAAACTTAGACAATGAAGAGCCAAAATTGCCTCAAGTTGAGAAAATGACTTTGCTGGAGGAATTGAAGGAGGAAGAAGAGCTGGTTGGGGTATTCTTGAGTAAACACCCTTTGGATGATTTCAAGTTTGTGTACGACAGTATCGTTACGCACACGGTGAAGGAATACAGGGAAAATCTCGAAAATAAAACACCCATTGTTTTTCAAATGATGGGAATCATCACAAGTGCCAAAGAGTTTATGAGTCAAAAAGGCAATCCCTATGCGAGATTCAATTTTATGGATTACTCAGGAACAGTTGAAATCTCAATTTTTACCGACAAGTACTTGAAATTCAAAAATTTGATTGATAAAGATTATATTTTATTGATTCAAGGCCAGACGGATTATTCCAAAGCCAAGGATGAGATGCGATTGAATATCAATGCGATGCAGTTGGTTTCTGATATCGATGCGATGGCATTGTATCGCTCAGTACACGTGGAAATGACGCCTTCAGATTTAGAGCAGGGAAAACACCAAATTGTGAGTGATGTGCTGAGTCAGTTCCCCGGCAAATGTCCGTTGTATTTCAATTTTTATGATGCAGAGGACAATATGACTGTGAGGATGGTTTCCAAAGCGGGATTGAATTTTGTTTCCGAGGTGAGGGAGATGCTGGATGAAATGGAAGTGAAATATGTTCCAAAATTGGATGATCGTTGGTTACCTGAAAGAAAAGATGAAAGTCGCCGGTTTTACAATAGCTAGAAACATCGTAAAGGCGGATTATCCTTTAAGGGAGGCATTGCTCTCTGTGATGCCGCTTTGTGATGAATTTGTTATTGCAGTTGGGGATTCTGATGATGGGACAAGGGAGTATTTGCAGGCGATGCAAGAGCCCAAAATCAAATTGTTTGATACGATTTGGGACGATAATAAAAGAGTTGGTGGAGCTGTTTTGGCTGACGAAACCAACAAAGCGCTAGGACAAGTTCCTAGTGACGCTGACTGGCTAATCTATATCCAAGCCGATGAATGCTTGCATGAACAGTATCTGCCCACTGTGAAGGCCGCCATGGAGAAGTATCTCCACGATGATGAAGTGGATGCTTTATTGTTTGATTATCTCCACTTTTATGGGAATTACTCTATGGTGGGGGATTCGCGACGTTGGTATCGCAATGAAATTCGAATCATCAAAAATCACAGAAATATTGTCAGTTGGAAAGATGCCCAAGGCTTTAGGACCAAGGATGCAAAAAAGCTGAAAGTAGCACACTGTGGAGCTTGTATTTATCACTACGGTTGGGTGAAGCATCCTCGCTTTCAACAGCAAAAGCAGGCGCAATTTCATCGATTGTGGCATGATGATAAATACATGGAGGACAAAGTATTGAAGTCAGAATCCTTTGATTATTCGAACATTGATTCGCTCAAGCATTTTCAAGGAACCCATCCGGCTGTCATGAAAACAAGAATTGATGCAATGGATTGGAAATTTGAGGCCGACCCAACAAAGAAAAATTTTGGGCTCAAAGCAAGGGCATTGTATTGGATTGAGAAAAATTTGGGTTGGCGGGTAGGTGAGTATAAAAATTATCAATTGATCAGATGAATGTAAACAAGAGAGTTGTTGTCATTGGAGCCGGAGCTTCAGGATATTTTGCGGCCATCCGCATCAAAGAACTATGTCCAACCGCCGAAGTGCTAATGATGGAAAAAACGGGTAAGACTTTGGCCAAATTACGAATTAGCGGGGGAGGAAGATGTAATGTGACGCATGACGTGAAAGGAAATGCCCAACTGTTGGAAAATTATCCCCGGGGTAAGAATTTCTTAAAAAAGGTTTTTTATCGTTGG
>CAZZKP010000140.1:0-5014 GCA_964654675.1 uncultured Bifidobacterium sp.
CTTTTCCGTTGATTACGTTCAATCCCAATTTCAATTCATTGCTATCGGCACAAGCCTTTTTCCATCCTTTGTTGGCCAATTGAACGGCGTAAGGCAAGGTGGCATTGGTCAAAGCAAGGGTTGAAGTGTAAGGGACTGCACCAGGCATGTTGGCAACACAATAGTGTACAACACCATCTACCTCGTAGCAAGGTTCTGCATGGGTTGTGGGCTTAGAGGTTTCAAAGCAACCCCCTTGGTCAATGGCTACATCCACGATTACGGCGCCTTTTTTCATGCTTGGCAACATATCGCGGGTGATCAATTTTGGCGCTTTCGCACCTGGGATCAATACACCACCTATCACCAAATCAGCCGTTTTGATGGCATTGCGAACGTTGTATTCGTTGGAAATCATGGTTTCTACGTTGGCAGGCATAATGTCATCAAGCTGACGCAAGCGCGGCAAGCTAATGTCCATCATGGTAACACGTGCACCCAATCCAGCGGCCATTTTTGCCGCTTGGGTACCAACGATACCACCGCCCAATACCAATACTTCAGCAGGCTTCACACCAGGAACGCCGCCCAACAAAACACCCCTTCCACCCATGGGTTTCTCTAAGTATTTGGCACCTTCTTGGATGCTCATTCTGCCAGCAACTTCGCTCATGGGAATCAATAAGGGCAAACTGCGATCTGCTTTTTCTACGGTTTCGTAGGCCAAACAAACAGCACCGCGCTCAATCATGGCGTGGGTCAATGGTTCGTATGAAGCAAAGTGGAAATAGGTGAACAACAACTGATCTTTTTTGATCAAAGTGTATTGGCTTTCAATGGGTTCTTTTACTTTGATGATCATTTCGGCGATGGCATACACTTCCTCGATGGTGTTGAGGATGGTAGCCCCGGCGGCTTGATATTCAGCATCGGCAAAGCCACTGCCTTCGCCAGCAGTCTTTTGCACATAAAGTGTGTGACCGTGTTTGATCAATTCACTTGCACCTGCGGGCGTCAATGCCACGCGGTTTTCGTTGTTTTTGATTTCTTTTGGAACGCCTATGATCATGATTTTAAAGTGGCGCAAAGATAAGCGATAAGTTTAATATTCCTTAAAGTCCAAGCTTCTTACTTGTTCCCTTGTCGATGGCGTCTTTGTGCAACATCACCGAGATGGTTTTGAATTTGAAATACGATTCGCTCACATAGAAATATCCGCCAAGGGCATTCCCTGTGCCCCAAGAGTTTTTTACCAAGAAATAGGTGCCTCCGTTTTTCTCTGTCGACATGCCTACGATATGCATGCCATGGTCGTCTGTGGTGGTTTGTTTGTCAAATGCTGCCTGACGTATTTCTGGGGTTATTGCAAGTTCCGCCACAGGCTGAGAAAAGGCATTGCCTTCTTTCTTCGCACCGGCATCGTTGAATCCTACATTGTCCGTCCCGATTTTTTTGATGGTTGATTCATCTGCAGGAACAATGGCTAAACCATCGCGGAACGAGAAGCCTTTTTCGCTTACGTCTGCTGCCCAAGCCACCGTATATCCTTTGTTTAGGGCAGATTTAACGGCGTTGGTGAATTCATCCAAAGGCAAGTTATAAACCCTATCCATGGACCAATTGTCGGGGATTTCGATCACAAAATCACTGTACATCGGATGATGCGTGAAGCTGGATAGGGCCACGTAATCGTTCATGTTTAACCCAATCGCAGCAGAAAAAGATAGTGGGGTGTATGTCTTTCCTTCGTAGGTAAATTCTTTGGGGATTGGACCGAGGTATGCATCCAAAATGCCCTCGAATGCAGGGAGCCAATTGTCGGTGTAGGATCCGGGTTCTCTTTTTACCAGGGCCGACATAAATCCTTTTAATACGGCAATCATTTCGCTGTGGTCATGTTTTGTGGCACCATTTTTTAGACCGGTGTAAACAGATTCTGGGACGATACCATATTTGGATACGATGGTAGGAATATCCCAGCCTTCACCGCCCTGTTCAAAGCTGTGGTTTCCATTCATGCGCAAATAGGTTTTGGCTTTTTCGGTGTAAGCGCACCGGGCGATATACATCTGACTGAGATTGTATTCTCCTTTTCCCATTCGAATTAATTCGCTTTCTAGCAATGACAGCGTACTGTAACTCCAGCAGGTGAGGGTTTTGCATTGATCTTCAACGGGTGCCGCTTGTAAGATTTTGCTTGGGGTAAAGAAATAGCTACTGCCAGGTTTGTTGACGGTGTAGTCGATGGGTTTTTCGGTCTTGGCAGCGTCTTGTGCAATCAAAGAAGTGGAACACAAAGCGATGGCAGCGGCGAGAAGATTTGATTTCATAGCCATGCGAAAATACAAATTTTAGACAAGGCTTTTGTCTGCCGTGTAAAACGAAAAGGCAATCAGTCTTTAAAGGGACTTCGGATTTGATAACTTTTTGTTTTGTGAAAGAACTTCTTGTATCCCACGATGAGCGACTTTAAGATTCGTCCCTTGGTAAAAAAGAGGTAACTATTTTCCACCGGTGTAGCGCCCATTGTACTTTTTATTTCCGTTGCCGTTCTTCCCAAACACACAAATTCTGATTGGTTTTCGATGCCGTGGCGAATCACATCGTACATCATCCTTTGGTAAAGGGAGTCTGCTGCTGCCTCATCGGTGAGTCCCAAATGCATCGCATAGGTTCCGTGATCACTATCGATGGCCGTAATAAAGCCACAAAGCACAGCGTTTTTGTAGTAACCCCATACCTTGAAATCGTCTTTTAGGGTTCGGACAAAAGTGTGTAACATGGCCGAAATGTTGGGGGAAATGGCCAAGGTTTTGTCTTTTAGGGTATGCCCAAGCATTTGTGCGCATTGAGGAATCCATTCATTTGCGTGTAGCATGGAAAGGGGCTGAACGGAATAACTCTCTGTTGTTTTGAGTACTTTGTTGGTTCGAACGCGGTACTTTGAACTCATGGAAGAAATATAATCGTCAAAGGATTTCCATGATTCTTTGATTGCTAAATTCATGAAGGGTTCGGCCGATATCGTGACTGCATTGGCAATTGATGGCGATCCGAGCACGTTTATGATTTGTACACCGCAGTTGTTTGCATCATCGATGGCAATTCTACCTGAATTGGGAATTTCAGGAAATTGCAATCCAGGACTACAAGCGTTGCCCGCGTAATGGATAAATCCCTTGGTACTTAATACATTGACAATTTTTAGAATGGTTCTATCTACATATTTTCCCGTGGGTTTCGATAGTTCAAGATAACTGTAGGGAAAGGGTTTTCCATCCAAATACAGGCTGCCACCGAAATTGCCAAAGGCTGATTGCAATTGAGAATATTTGGAAAAGTCTATGGGTTTCAATGGGGAGGTATCTGTCGAGTTAACAATGCCCGAGGTGGGATTGTTTTTGGGTTGGCAAAATTGGCACAAATGTGCCCTGAATCCAAGTGCAGGATGTCAATCAATGCAAAAATGCCGACGAAAGGTGGTTCTAAATCGTTGATTGGAACAATTGGGTATTTCGCTTGTGGCAAAATTCTTGTAGGTTTGTAATTCTAGCATGAAATTTCAATTGAAGTATTCTACGATGAAACAAAAATTTACATTTTTACTTTCTGTGGCATTGTCCGCAGTTGTTGTACCGGTTTCGGCACAAACCCCAGCCAAAGGCAAAAAGAAAACGCCCACGCAAACCCAAGTTGCGCCGGTGAATAACATCGCAGCGCAAAGATTGGGCATGTACAAAAAATTTGCGTTAAAAACGGATACGGCTTTGTTGTCGGTGGCTGAACGTGAGTGTATTACACACTTGATCAAAGCGGCGCAAATTGCAGATCGGATTTTTTGGAAACAAACCTATGGCGACAAGGATCAATTTCTCAGAAGTATCAAGGATTCATCGGAGCGAAAATTTGCTGAAATCAATTACGGTCCTTGGGATCGGCTCAATAACAATGAACCATTCATGAAGGGTTATGGCCCTAAGCCTGATGGTGTGAATTTTTATCCCCGTGATTTTTCGATCCAGGGAATTGATCCAAACATGTTGGAATTTGTGAAAAGTCCCTATTCCATCGTGAGAGATTTCAAAGCGCCAGGTCCAATTGATCCGAGCAAACACAAAGATGGACCCATCATTCCTGAGCCCATGGGAATGCCAATTTCCAGTGCTACAGGTAAGCAATATGAGGTGTTGAAGTATGGTGATTATTATCGTGAGGAAGTGATGAAGATGGGAGATGAAATGCATGCTGCCGCTGAGGCAATCATGAAAGAAGACAAGGAATTTGGTATGTATTTGAAGGAGAGAATGGGTGCCTTGATGATGGACGATTATATTGGAAGTGATATCAAATGGTTGAGTCTCAAAGGGCATCTGGATTTTGTGATAGGACCCATCGAAAATTATGAAGACAAATTGTTGGGTCAAAAGACTTCATACGAGGCCTACGTGCTGGTAAGAGACAAAGAATGGGGTGCCAAATTGGATAAATTTATTGCCTACCTACCGAGTTTGCAGGCCGGTTTGCCTGTGTCAGCTGAATACAAGCCCGATTTGAATGCGGCGGCGGAAGGTGCAGGAAATGGTGCGGTAGAAATGCAAATCAATGAGCCTGGATTTCCACCGATGGATGGTACACAAAAACCCTTGAGCCAGTTGGCCGTTTTTGATGTCGTTTATTATGGAGGTGATTGTAACTCGGGAAGCAAAACCATAGCGGTAAACTTGCCAAACGACGAGAGAATTCAGAAGAACTTTGGAACACGTCGTTCACAATTAAAGAATACCATGCAAGCAAAATTTGAGAATATGGTTGTTCCAATTTCTCAGCGAGTGATCCTTCCATCGCAGCAAAAACACATCACCTTTAATGCGTTTTTCTCCAATGTGATGTTTCATGAGGTGGCGCATGGATTGGGAATCAAAAACGTGGTGAACAACCCTAAATTGACTGTAAGAGAGGCTTTGGGTGCAGATTATTCCGCCATCGAAGAATGCAAAGCCGATGTTTTGGGCTTGTATATGGTGACACAGTTGTT
>CAZZKP010000141.1:0-4876 GCA_964654675.1 uncultured Bifidobacterium sp.
GGTATCTCCACGTCTAATCATCATTGTTTATCATTGCGATACCGCTGCCTCTAACAGTGCGATATCAAACTTCGACATCTGCATAAAGGCATAAGCCGCCTTCGGCGCTGTTTCCGGATTGGTCATCAACTTACCCAAAACACTCGGCACAACCTGCCACGAAACCCCATACTTGTCTTTGATCCAACCACACTGACCAGGCACACCCTCATTTGCAAAATAGTCCCAAAAATGATCTATCTCGGCCTGTGTATCCACCGTTAACACAAAAGAAATTTTCTCGTTAAAAGATACCTGAGCCATCCCATTGTTCAACCCCATGAAACGCATACCCGCCATCTCATAGACTACGACCAATGGATTCTCCGATATCAATACAAAATCCGGAAAAACGCCGCGGTAATAGTCAGACATTTCCTTGGCACTGTCGTGACTCCAAATGCAATTAGAAAATTTCACGGCCATAATTATTTCACCGAAGCCTCCACGTACCCTTTGAAACGGTCCAAAATCATCTGCCAGCCTGCACGCTGCATCTCTTCCGGGTTCTGATTTTCCGGCTCAAATGCCTCCACCACCCGCGTGCCAGACTCCTGGGCCTCGAATGTAGTAATCCATTTGCGTCCGTCACCCAATAATACGGCAATACTTTTGTGAATATCAACCGACTCATATACCCCACCAAAATCAAATGAAAACGACCCATCTCGCGCCGCCATTGTGGAAACAAAACTGCCACCGGTGCGCAGATCCACCTCAGATTTCGGACAATGCCAATCGTCGCCCGCAAAATTCCATTGTTGAATGTGTTGTGGCTCAGACCACATCGCCCAAACCTTTTCTACGGGAGCTGCGATGATAGTTTCTATCGTAATCATGCCACGAACTTAGGGCAACGCTAACCCAATTCCTTTGCTTTACCCCCAAAATTCCATCGAATTTTCACCAAATTCATCGAATCTAACCACACAATCACCATCAAAACACACTTCCTAAGTATCATTGCAATCATGAAAACACCGTTTAATAAATTTCTCTACATAGGCTTTCTGGTCTTGGGAATTTATCAAGCCACCGTCAACAAAGACTACTTTCAAGCCGCTTCACAGCTGGGTATCGCACTGGTCTTCGACCCATTCAATCCAGAGCAAACCTGGAACGATCGTCCAACCTGGCAAAAAGCCACGCTCATCATTCACCTCGCATTGGTTGCGGCACTCTTTGGCTTGGCGATAGGCATCAACGACAAATAACCCATGTATATTTCTATCACTGGTCTCAAGCCCAAGGGAATCATCAGCTTCTTTCGATTCTGGCGTTTGGCCATCCCCTCGTTTGCCCAAGCGCAAACAGCCAAAGGCATTCTTTTCTCACAAGTAAAACGAAAAGGCGGCTACCAATGCACCCTTACCGCATGGGAAAGTCGTGACCACATGCTGATTTTTATGCGCAGCGGCGCTCACTTAAAAGCGATGAAAGCGTTTCACCAGATAGCTACTGGCAGAACCTATGGCTATGAATCGGATGAAATCCCCACTTGGGATAGCGCCTATTCCGACCTCATCAACAAAGGCAAAGAATATTGATGGCCGTACCAATGCCCACGGCTGAGCAATTGCAATACCATCCCCACCTGTTCGATACCCAGGAACAATCCCTGCTGATGCATGCGCTACAGGAAGAAATCCCCTGGAAACAAGAACACATCAAACTTTTTGGCAAAACCCACCCCACCCCCCGCTTAACCGCTTGGCATGGAGATGCGCACTGTGTTTACAAGTACAGCGGCGTAATCAATCAACCTTTTCCTTGGACCCCCAGCCTGCTCACAATAAAAACACGCATTGAAAGCCTCACCCATGGCGCCATTTTCAATTGTGTGCTGCTCAATTACTACCGGGATGGGAGCGACAAAATGGGATGGCATTCCGACGACGAAAAAGAACTCGGACCCAACCCCAACATCGCTTCAGTGAGTTTTGGGGCCACCAGACGATTTGATTTCAAACACAAAACTGAAGCCAACAACAAATTTTCTATTCATCTGGAATCGGGCTCACTGCTGCTCATGCAAGGCGATATGCAACACCATTGGCTACATCAACTGCCCGCCCAAAAACGCATCAATGAACCCCGTATCAACCTCACTTTCAGATACATTCATCCCCAATAAACAAGTTCAAAAAGAAACCTCATCTGTTCAAACATATTTTCTTTTGATTCGTTCTAGAACTATGCAAAACACAAGCAAACCGAAAGTTTGGAAAATGATGTTAATCAGTTGGTTATTCGTTTACCCTGTGATCAATATCATGTTCGCTCTGGTATTTCCTTTAATCGCCACATTCCCTCAACTCGTTAAAACACTGATATTCACAGTAATACTCGTGCCATTGATGGGTGTTTGTATCCCGATGCTTCACAAGAAGTTTTGGTCGTGGATCACAAAGTAGTATCTTAGTTGATACAAAATGAAAATCAGAGAATTTCGATTGGCTGATGCGCAAAAAACATGGATCGATATTGAATCGCCTACTTCTACCGAATTAGATCAATTTGCGACGGAGCACAACCTACAAAAAAGCAATATTATCGACTGCTTAGAAGCGGATCATTTGCCCAAGTTCGAAGAATTAGAAAACATCAAATTTTTGATTGTGAGAGTCATCGCCGGCGAAAACCAAATCGAACATACTGTCCAAGAAATCAGCAGCAAAGTCGCCATCTTCTATAACAACGATATCATTATTTCAGTACACCGCCTCGGGCATAGTTTCATTGAAGACCTCATTCCTCGCTACATTGAAACGCAAAAATTAAAGACCACCGAAGAAGTCGCCATCAAATTGGTAAAAGGCGCGTTGCGGTCTTTTGAGAAGTTCCAGAACCAGTTAAACCTTCACATCGATCGGATTGAGGATAGAATTTTCCTGAAAAATAACAATGAGAATTTTTTGGAAGAGTTGTATTTCCTAAAACGTCAGAGCAACATTGGCAAAAAACTCCTGCTGTTAACCAGAGAAGTCATCAACGGAATTCGCAGCCACCACAAGTCCAATGTAGATCTGCGCGATGCAATGGATTTGCATGTGAAACTGGAACTTTTTTACGATCAACTATCCGAAGACGTGAACAACCTTTTGACAATTTACTTATCCGTTTCCTCTCAAAAAACGAATGAGGTCATGAAAGTACTCACCGGTTTTTCCGTTTTTTTCTTGCCCCTAACATTTATCGTTGGTGTTTATGGAATGAATTTCGACTTCATGCCCGAACTCCATTACAAAAACGCCTATCCCATCGTTTGGATGGTCATGATCAGCGTCGTTATCCTCGTTGGCATTTGGTTTAGAAAACGCAAATGGATGTAAATAGCATCAATGTAAAACCTGAATCTGTGTCACCCTGCGATTCGCCGTAACCACCGATACAGAATACACGCCACGCGGCAATTCCGACACATCAATGTTCGATGTCTCCTGAGTCAAATTACCTGATTTTACGATGGATCCTTTCGCATCTATCAAAGAGAAACATGCGCCTCTGCTGGTACAATGTATCGTTATTTGGCCCTCACTAGGATTCGGAAAAATATCAATCCCTGCACCAAACTCTTCAGAAACAAATCCGGCACTTGCACAAGTAATTACCCGACTGGAACAAAAGGTGGTGTCACATTTATTGCAAGTATCCACCACTTTCATACAAACATTGTAAGTGCCATTCGATGTGATTCCGTAACTCATCATTCTCGCCGAGCTCACAGCAACCCCATTGACCGTCCAGTAGTATTTATAACAACCATTAAACGGACCGATGTAACCATTGACCGACACCTTGTTTTTCACACCCGCACAACTATCCCAAACACTGAAATACATATTCCTGCTTTTCCAATTACAGGTTGTTGTGGAGGGTTTACATGTCACACGAACCAAGTTGTAAAACAAGGTATCACTGCCACAACATTTGTTTTTGATCGAAACGCGGACGTAATAACTGCCGGTATCTGTAAATGTTTGATAAAATACATTGCTTGTAAAAGCACCCACAGTTCCCGTCCCTCCAGATTTGAAAATTTTTATGTCCAAATGATTACAGGTATCGGTAACTCCATTTACGGTAAACTTGTATACGTTGCATGTATTTACCGAGGTCAAAGAAACCTTTGAATAATCACATTTGGCATGAAGAAAGCCAAACAACGACAAAAGGAAAATAACAGTTAAGTACTTCTTGTGCATCATGAGAGGTTAGACCCTTTATTGGAAAAAAAGTTGCACCACCGAAATAAATTGTAAGACAAGTTTCCCTAATTTTCCGCCATGTTTCACAAAATTGGCTTGCTGGCCGTTCGTTTTATGCGATGGATTTCTTCCGTTTGGCGCAATATCCTAGGAACTATTTTGGGCCTGATAGTGGGCGGAAACGTGAACATGGCCCTCATCAACATCAGCACGGACATCATTCCGGCGCCGGCGGGTGCCGATGTCAAAACCATGGCAGGCCTGCAGAAGAGCATTCATTTGTTTGAACCCAAGCATTTCCTGATGCCGTTTTTGGCCCATGCACTGGGCACCTTGGTGGCGGCACTGTTGGCCTCACTCATAGCCAAATCGCACAGAAAACGTTGTGCATTGGCAACAGGAGTTTTATTTTTCGTGGGCGGCGCGATGGCCGTTTCGATGCTTCCAGCCCCCCTTTGGTTCAATATCACCGATTTGGTTTTGGCATACATACCGATGGCCTTGTTGGGACATTGGATGTCGACCAAATTTTTGCCAGAGGCAGCATGACAGTGGATCTGTATTTACAGGCGTTACCCGCGGCTCAGCGAGATGGTTTGCAGCAATTGCGAAAGCAAATCAAGGCTTTG
>CAZZKP010000142.1:0-4844 GCA_964654675.1 uncultured Bifidobacterium sp.
TCTCCAATGAATGCGGTCATTCTGTGTTGGTTTTTTCTGTCTGCTAAATAAATATCCAATTTCCCACAATTTCCCACATTCTCCCCTTTTTAACCACTTCTTTTCCACAATGCGCCACAACTATGGCTTTTCGGTGAGATTTTGGGCAAATGGATACGTATTTGACCTTTCAAAAATAGAATAAAACTATTGAAAAGCAAGGGTTTTGCTGTATGTGGGAGAAAGTGGAGTGATTTTTTATGGAAAAAGGCATTTTTGGGATTGGGTGGGGGTTATTATCTTTGATTCATGGGATTTAAGTTGTGGGCAGCACATTTTCTTGTCGGTTTGGTGGGTTTATCCACATCGCCGGCATGGGGCCAGCCCCATGCCGGCGACCCATCCGTGCAAAACATGATTGGAATGGGTGTGAATGTTCGACATTTCGGCTATGATCTTTCACTTTGGCGAGAGCATTCCAAAACGCTTATCGGGCAACAATGGAAATCCCCGCTGCAGGGCACTTCCTCATTCATCGCTGAACCCGAGAAACGCTGCAATTTTCAATCGATATCCATAGGAATCATCAAAGACCCGCGGGAGATAAAGGTGCTCAACGAACGACTTCCGGGCAGTAAGCCTTTTGTGATCGAGAAAATCAATCACAGTCTCTGTGCGCACATATCCGCGGGAAAAATTTTTGTCATCAGCGAACGTCAAAGTCGTTCCGATCTCGGACTCCAAGTCACCGTAGCGGGTCAAATCCCCTTGAATTATTCTTGGCCACTTTATATATGGCTTTATCAGCCCGCGCCGTTGACCGATGGTTATGTCCCGGTGGCCTATGATCCGAAAGTGCACAATGTGAATCTTGTTGGTGGAAATGCGAGTTATTCTGCCGGCTTTTCCGAGGGTTTTATCACCCCGGGTATCGGTGCTTCCTTGTCGTTCGCGGCCGAATGGGGTAGTTATCGAAATGCATCAAATCGACTTTCCCTTGGACTTTCGGCGGATAAATTTGCAAAAAATCTGCCGATTTGGTATCGTCCGGAAATGAATCGAAACTTCTTCCCCGCACTATTTGTTACCTTTGCTGCCGGTTTTGAATGCAAGTCGAAACCCAAGCATCAACCCTGAACGCCATCATCCCAAAAAAATACAAGCTGTGATTGAGTTACCCATCGTATCGAAAGAAAAAAGAACCCCAAAGCCTTCTTGGTTAAAAATCGATTTGCCCACGGGTGAGAACTATACCCGGGTGAAGCGCATCGTGAAAGAGCATAAACTTCATACCATTTGCGAAGACGGTCGCTGTCCCAATATGGGCGAATGTTGGGGTGAGGGAACAGCCACTTTTATGATTTTGGGGAATGTGTGTACCCGCAGTTGCAGTTTTTGTGCGGTGGCAACGGGTAGGCCTGGGGAATACGACTTAAACGAGCCGATGCGTGTGGCCGAAGCAGTTCAGTTGATGGGTGTGAAGCATTGCGTGATTACCTCGGTAAACCGCGATGAGCTCAAAGACAAGGGCGCTACGGTATGGGCGGAAACGGTGAAGGCGGTGAAATCGCTAAATCCCGATACCACCATCGAAACGTTGATTCCGGATTTCAAGGCGCAGTGGGACCTGCTTTATAGGGTGTTGGACGCGGGGGCAGAAGTCACATCGCACAACATGGAAACCGTGGAACGTTTGTATCGCATGGTAAGGCCACAGGCGAAATACGCCAGAAGTTTGGAGCAAACGAAGCGCACGAGTGAATATGGACGACGCACAAAATCCGGGGCCATGCTTGGTTTGGGTGAAACGGATGATGAGGTGAAGCAGTTGATGGAAGACCTGCGGGAAAACGGCTGCGATGTCCTTACATTGGGTCAGTATTTGCAACCCACAAAAATGCATTTGGATGTGAAAGAGTTCGTGCATCCCGATAAATTCAAGCATTGGGAGGAATTGGGGTTGAGTATGGGATTTCGTTTTGTGGAAAGCGGACCGATGGTGAGAAGCTCGTATCATGCGGAAAAGCACGTCTTGTAAATCCCAAAGGTTTACTTTTTGCCATTTTTGTTGAAAAACAGCCACTTTCTTTTAGGGATTTCGCCCATTATAATTGGAAAAGTAACCCCACTATGTTTAATTTGTAAAATACCTAATATTGATAAACTGATCACATGAGCATAAAATCTTTTTTCACCCTTTCAGCTTCAGCTACATTGGTAGCGGGAATGTCGTTGTTTGTTGCAACCATCCCCACTGAAATGCCGCAATCTTTCAAGGTTGGCGAAGTAGAAAACGAAGAAGAACACGAGCATCGTTCCATAGAGGGCGCAATTCGTTCTGTTTACAGCATGCGTTTGAACGAAGTGACCGGCACCATTGAGCCTGAATGGGTAACGGAGGCGGTTGCTCAAGCCGATGCGATGCGTTTAACACGTCGCGCAGGCAAACCTCTGAAGTGGGAAGAGATGGGTCCTGACAACGTAGGTGGTCGGATCCGTGCATTTTTGATCCACCGTGATTCGGGAAATATTTGGTTTGCCGGTGGTGTGAGCGGCGGATTGTTCCGTTCAATTTCCGCAGGGAATAGCTGGAATCCCGTCAATGATCGTCAAGAAAATTTGAACGTCAACTGTATCGCACAAACTGCCAATGGAACCATCTACTATGGTACAGGCGAAGGTGGGTTTGTAAACTTGTCAGGTACAAGAAATGGTTCTCCAGCCTTCTTGGGAGCGGGTATTTACAAGAGCACCGACAGTCGTGGAGTGGCTTTTACCAAAATGACCAACACCAGTGCGGCCAGTTTCATGCAATGCAATTCGATGGTTGCCCATCCTACCGACGATAAGTTCTACGTAGGAACGGAGGATGGCATTTACGAATTCACAAACAACGGAGGCACACAGAAAAAAGTAAGCGTAGGTTCTATCAAAGAGCTCAAAATTGATAAAAATGGCGTTTTATGGGCGTCTACCGGTTCAGGTTCGATCTTGAAGATGGATGGTACCGGTGCCATGAAGCAGGTAAATACAACGATCAATACAGGCGGACGTACTTCCATTGCCATTTCACCTGAGGATCCCAATTATGTGTATTTGATGGGTGCAAGTGGTTCAGGTTCTTTCAGCGGATTGTTCCGCACTACAGATGGTGGAACTACATGGACGAAATTGGTTTCATACAGCAGCATTACTGACATCTTTGGTTCGAACAAACAAGGATGGTACGACAATGTGGTGAGCGTGGATCCAACCAACAAGAATTTGGTTTACATGGGTGGTGTTGATTTGGCGACATGGGATGAGGTGAATGGCTACAGAGAAACAGCAAATACCTTTGATGCGGCCTGGAACAACGGATACGTGCATGCCGACAAACACATGATTTCTTGGGATATGAACACGACACCTCCTTCTATCATTGTAGGTTGTGATGGTGGATTGTTCCGAAGCAAGGATAAAAAAATATGGACACCCATTTCACGAGGTTTCAATACACTTCAATTGTATAATGTCGCGGCCAATGAATTGGGCCATGTTGTAGGGGGTGCGCAGGACAATGGAACCCACCTTATCAACTTTACTGGAAATTCTTTCGGCGGTGTTCCTTCGAAAAATGCGATTGAAATTTTTGGTGGTGATGGTTTTGACGTTGAGTTCTCTCGATTCAGTCCCAAAACGGTTTTTGCATGTACTTACTACGGTAATGTTGTGCGCAGCGCGAACAGCGGTCAATCCACTTCTACTTTCTTTGATGACCGTCAGGATGGTAAGTCTCAAACCGATTTTAACACCACTTATTGCTTGTGGGAATCAGGTCCAAAAACATCTCGATTGTATTTGGCGAAAAATTCTGAAGTATGGATGGCAAACAATCCTACGGATTTTGCAGAAAACGTAAGTTGGTATTTGGTGTCGAACAATTTGGGCAACGATCGAATCATTGAGATGGATTATTCACCTGAGGGGGATCATCTGTTTATCTGTAAGAGCGGTCGTTTGGTTCGTTTGGACAGTTTGAATTCCGCGACATTTACTTTGGCGGCGAATCCAACTGTAATGCAAATCCCAACACCTATCGTACAAAAGAATATCACTCCATCGGGCTTGTCGGGTCGTACCATTACATCTGTCAACGTGGATCAAATGGACAAAAATCACGTCGTTATCACTTTGGGTGGATATGGAAATACCAGTTATGTATACGAATCATTCAATGCTTGTGGTTCTGCCGTAACTTGGAAGAACATCACTGGCAATTTGCCGTCTTTCCCT
The DNA here is from genome assembly GCA_964654675.1 of uncultured Bifidobacterium sp. Taxonomy (GTDB): domain Bacteria; phylum Bacteroidota; class Bacteroidia; order NS11-12g; family UBA955; genus UBA955. The sequence continues at coordinate 4,255 of CAZZKP010000142.1, forward strand.
GTGTATGACGCGGTGATTGATGTTGACAATAACAAGCGCATCGTCTTGGGTACTGACTTGGGTGTTTGGTATACTGAGGATGGCGGAGCGACTTGGGTTGAAGGAAACGATGGGATGGCTCGTGTGCCTGTATTTGAGATTCGTGGATATGAGTGGAGACCTTGGGAAGGTATGACGATGTACATTGGAACGCACGGACGTGGATTCTTCCGCAGCAGAACTTTGTTAACGGGTACCAAGAATTTGAAGGACAATACATCATTGAAGGTGGTTGTTTATCCGAATCCCACTGCGGATAAGGCTACGGTGAGTTTAACGGGTAAGGTTTCAGAAACCGCGATGTTAACAGTAATTAACTTGCAGGGTAAGGTTGTTTTGTCGCGCACAGTAAATGTGGTAGCGGGTGAGAACAATTTTGCGATTGATTTGACTGGAATGGCGAAGGGTTACTATTTCGCTTCAGTGAAGGGTGCAAACACGCAGGGAACTGCGAAGGTTTGTGTTCAATAATTTTATTTGAATAACTACTAAGTGAGGAGGCCGCGAGAGCGGCCTCTTTTTTTTGGATTACAGAATTCCGGAGAATACCC
>CAZZKP010000143.1:0-4823 GCA_964654675.1 uncultured Bifidobacterium sp.
TACGCTCTGCGTTGAGGCCCCTACATTCCAAACTTTTTGCTCTATGGCAGAGATGATTGCTGAGCCAAAAATTCCATTGTTCACTGTCTCACTGATCCCCGCGCTCCAATCGTCTGCCGCAAAACCCACCACACTATAATCCGCCGGCTTGTATCGGGCTTTCACAGCGCCATAAGGACCAAAATCCGCCGCATTGGGTATGCCCAAACTCAAAATTGTATCCGGAACCGTTAATGTGAAATCATAGGAAACGGTAGACCCCGAAGGAATGACTTCATCCGCCACACCAAATCCATTCTTACCATGTTTTCCACCAGCCACATTCCAAATTACATTGTCGTGATGATACCCGGACAATGTCTTGTTCTTTTGAAAAAATATGGAATGCGAATCCAATGTCGCGGTGACATCCACCCGTTGATCCCATCCAGAACCCAATCCACGCACATCCCTTTCCTTCAGCATCACCCCCAAGCGCAAGGTAGATTTGGCATGGTAATCCGCCATCGTTGCGGTGAGCTTACCCGTGATTTTACCGGTGGCCTGATTGAATTGCATCGACTCAAATTTCAAATAAACCCATTTGTAATTGACTTTGGCTTGAACGCCTATCTGCTTGGCCAAATCAGCGGGCTTCACCCCTTGTGCAATGGGATTGTATTCGCGATTAATGATCAAATAAGGCAATGAATCATAGGTTGCCGGCGCAAGCGGATTGTTCATGTAATCGTTCACGTGATGCTCCACGATAATATTAAATGAATTCTCATTCAACTTCATCGAATCGATATAATTGCGTAAAATTGGACAGGTAGGACACCAGGTTGCCGTGTAAAACTCAATCAATAAGGGCACTTTTGTGATTTTGTATTGATTCTGAGCGATGTATTTGAAAATCGTGGTGCAAGTGTCATTGGCTGGATTTTCATCCGCCCCACCCGAGTTCAAACCCGTCCACGCCCTGATTTTCAGCAATTCCCCCGCCGATGTATTTCTGAGAATGGATAGCGAAAACAAACCCGTGCGATAATCTTGAACGCTCAAGGAATTCAAATCGTATTTGAGCGGTGTTTCATTGTTGATTTGTACATAAATGGCGTGATTGTCGGTCCCGGCAACATCGCCATGAAACGTATACACCAACGACAATGGCAAATACGAACTGCTACCCGCCTTCACGTAAAATGTGCCGTTTCGGTGGATGTTGAAGCCTTGAGATAAAGACGCATCGGTGGACCTCACCTTGCCCGGAGCGAACGTATAAAACGAATTGTTCGTGAACTTTTTGTCTTTCCGTTGATGTCCATTGTAGGCATCGTCCAGCGCCGAAATCGAATAAGATTCAAACGGGCCGATATGCAAGCCCATCGCATTTTTCAACTTCACGGGAACCGAATCTTTGTACCAAGCGAACTCCGAACCCCAAGCCATCTGCACCAAATGAATTTGGTTGGTCCCTTCGTCAAAAACCACCGCATGATATGCATAGGTTCCGTACTTGTCTGATGTATCTGCAGCAACCGTAAACGAATGAAACTTCACCCAATACTGTCGATGCGGAGCAGTTCCAAACATTTTTGTCACGATGCGATCATTTTCGCCTTTCGCCAAAATCCCACCAATCACAACAGATTGATTGGGCAAATTGGGACTCGTAACATCGGTCACAGCCTTATCTACCTTAGGAAAACCGGTCCAATCGAAAGAAAGCACCCCATTTTTGGTGCATCGAAACAAATTCTTACTCGCGCCCTTGAATTGAAAAGGAAAAGGGATCGAATCCACCAAGGCATAACCCTTGTTTAGTGTATCCCAATCGATTCGCTTCCAACCCTCGCCTTCCGCCGCATCATCGGATTCCGTATTGAGGTAACCGGGGTTGATGCTTTGATATTTCTGGGCATCGTTGCGCTTCACATCATAAATATGATAGGATTGCGCTTGGATATTGCCAAAACAAAACATCAAAATGGCGATCGTAAGGAGGGTGCGTTTCATAGAATTCGTAAAATATTTTATACTAATATGCAATCTTAATGACAAAAATTGTCGGTCAATTAATCTACAAAAACTTGATTTACAAGGCCTTAACCTCGTTCACCAATTTCTGCAAACTCGCTTTGGCATCACCAAACAACATTCCGCACTTGGGGTGGAAGAACAGTTCGTTTTCGATACCCGCGTAACCGGCTTTCATACTTCTTTTCAGTACGATGATTTGCTTGGCTTGATCCACATCCAAAATTGGCATGCCGTAAATTGGGCTGCTTGGATCGGTTTTCGCCGCAGGATTGACCACGTCGTTTGCACCCACCACCAAAACCACATCGGTTGTCGCAAATTCAGGATTGATGTGCTCCATCTCGATCAACTTGTCGTAGTCGACATTCGATTCCGCCAACAAAACGTTCATATGACCTGGCATACGACCCGCGACCGGATGAATGGCATATTTCACGTCAACGCCTTCGGCTTCCAACAAATTCTCCAATTCATGGCAAACGTGCTGGGCCTGAGCCACCGCCAATCCGTAACCGGGTACGATGATCACTTTTGAAGCATATTTCATCATGATGGCAACATCGGTTGCTTGTACTTCTCTTACGCTTCCACCGGTTGCGCTGGTTGTGCTTCCACCGCCATTGCCACCTGCCATGCCAATCAATACGTTCATCAACGAACGATTCATCGCTTTGCACATCACAACGGTAAGAATGGTACCGGCAGAACCTACCAATACACCTCCCATCAACATCACCTTATTTTGGTAAAGGAAACCACCACAAGCGGCTGCCACCCCAGTAAAAGAGTTCAACAACGAAATCACCACCGGCATGTCGGCTCCTCCAATGGGGAACACAAACAACAAACCATATACGATGGCCAATCCGATTGTTACGAAAAAGTACAAAGAAGAATGGCTGGCATTAAATTCACCGTAATTGATGTAAGCCACACCCAAAATCGCAACCAAAACCACCGCATTGATAATCTGCTGCGAAGGGAAACGAAAATCGCCAATGCTACCATTCAATTTACCCCATGCCACAATCGAACCCACGAAGGAAATTGTCCCAATAATCAACCCCGCCATAATCGGAATATACATACCCACTGGCAGAGCCGCTGCTTGATCCATCGCTTCCGGACTGGCCGCAGTGTGCAATAAATGTCGCCATTCGATGATCGAAATCAACGCCGCACTCAAACCACCCATCCCGTTAAACAAACTTACCATCTCTGGCATCGCCGTCATCTGCACTCGCTTGGCCATCAATGTCCCAATGACAGTTCCCGCAACAATGGCAGCCACGATGTATTGCAAATTGCTGATCACATGGAATCCTTTGGAGGTAAAGAACAACGCGGCAATCACAGCCACTGCCATACCAAACGCCGCCACCAAGTTTCCTTTGCGGGCGCTATCGGGCTGACCCATCATTTTTAATCCTACCACAAAGCTCACCGAGCCAATGAGGTAGCCAATTTCCATATATGGCATCATGATACTTTTTCTCCTTTCGGCTTCTTCTTAAACATCTCCAACATACGGTCGGTCACCACAAATCCGCCGATCACGTTCAATGTCCCCACGAAAACGGCGAGCGTTCCAAATACCAGCGACAAAGTATCATCGGGCGATGCGTTGCCCATCACGATGATGGCTCCGATCAAAACAACCCCGTGAATGGCGTTGGCACCACTCATCAAAGGGGTATGCAACACACTGGGTACGTGAGAAATCAATTCTACCCCAACAAAAATCATCAAAACGACGAGATAAATGAGGTTTAAGGTATTTTGTTGTTCGTATTGCGCGATCAAATCGGCAATTTCCTGAAAAAATGCGTCCATTTTACTTTTCTATTAAGCGTTATGATAAATTTCACCGTTCGAGCAAATCAAACAGCCTTGTACAATTTCATCGTTGCGATCCAAAATCAATTCCCCTTTTGGTGCAACCAATTTGAGCAATTCCCAAATATTTCTGGCAAACAATTCGCTGGCGTTGGCACTCAACTCCGATGGCATATTCACCGCACCCACCAAACGAACCCCGTTCACCACTTTCACCTTGCCGGCTTCGGTTTGAGAACAGTTTCCGCCTTGCTCTGCGGCCATATCAATCAATACAGCGCCTGATTTCATGAGGCCTAACTGTTCATCATCAATCAAAATGGGGGCTTTTCTGCCGGGAACCAAAGCCGTGGTGATCACCAGATCGGCCTGGGCCAAACTCTTGTTCACTGCCTCCCTTTGCGCCGCACGGTACTCTTCAGTGGCTTCTTTGGCGTATCCACCTTCCGAACCCACCTCTACACCTTTTACTTCGATAAATTTACCGCCCAAGGATTGCACTTGCTCTTTGGTTTCAGGACGCACGTCGGTTGCTTCTACTACCGCTCCCAAACGCTTTGCTGTGGCGATGGCTTGTAAACCGGCCACACCGACACCAAAAATCAACACTTTGGCGGGGGTAACAGTTCCCGCGGCGGTCATCAACATCGGGAAAATTTTATCCAGGTGATATGCCCCTTCAATCACCGCGCGATATCCCGCCAAGTTGGCTTGAGAACTCAACACGTCCATACTTTGGGCACGCGAAATCCTGGGGATGGCATCCAAACTCAAAACGGAGAGGCCTTCGGCGTTGAATGAGGACACCAACTCTGCATTGCTGCGATGGTACATCAAACTCACCCAAAGGCTACCTTTTGGCAATGACTTGGCCACATTTGCGTCGGGCATATTGATTTGCACATACATGGCAGCATCGGCCATAGAGGCGCGATCGGCGATCGTAGCACCTGCTTCAGCATACA
>CAZZKP010000144.1:0-4802 GCA_964654675.1 uncultured Bifidobacterium sp.
AATACGTGTGAACCCGCTTCGCAAAGTGCGGATTTGGATGTGAACAACGTTCGGACCAAGTTGCTGAATGGTGGCGACATGTGGTGGGATTTGAACAATCCTAAATATGAAATTCCCAAGGTAACAGATCCAAACTCAGTGCGTAAGCATTCATTGTTTGCGGGTGCCATTTGGATTGGCGGACGTGATAATGGGGGTAGTTTGAAATTGGCTGCGATGACCTATCGTCAGAAGGGGTCAGATTTCTGGCCAGGGCCATTGGATACGACCACTGCGGCAACGGATCCAGTGCGTTGTAAGACCTACGACAAAATGTGGAAGGTAACTCGCGATGAGTTGGAAGAGTTTGAAAATAGCAAGTATTTGACCCAAAGTGCCGGCATTCGTGATTGGCCCGCTGGAAGACAGCGTGCGGTATTGTACGGCAACGAGGCAAATTATTTGGCGCCCTACAAGGAAATTACCCCCGATGGGGTTTACGATCCTTTCGCGGGAGAACACCCCGTATTGGATGATCGCAGACCTTCGATAGACAATGGAGTAGATAAACAACCCGATATGTTTATCTGGTGGGTTTACAATGATAAAGGTAACATTCACTCGGAAACGCAAGGTCAAGCCATCGGTGTAGAAGTTCAGACAACAGCCTTTGCTTTTAGTACGAACGATGAGGTAAACAACATGACATTTTACGGTTCCAAAATCATCAACCGTGGATTTACCACATTGAAAGATTGTTATATGGGTCAGTGGGTTGATGCCGATTTGGGTAACTATTCAGATGACTATGTAGGTTGTGATGTAGCTCGTGGTTTGGGATTCTGTTACAACGGCGACGATGATGATGAAGGCGTCTTGGGTTATGGATTGAATCCTCCTACCATTGGTGTGGATTATTTCGAAGGTCCTACAGATTCTGCAGGCAATCAAATGGGATTGAGTCACTACATGTACTACAACAACGACTCAGATCCTGTTCGTGGTAACCCAGGTGAAGCGATTGAGTACTACAATTTATTGCAAGGAAAATGGTTGGGTGGTCAGAACGTAACCTATGGTGGAACTGGGTTTGGTGGTTCAAAGCCAGCAAAATATATGTTCCCTGGGGATACTGATCCAGCCTATCCTACCGATCCTTGGACAGAGAAAATTGCAGGAAACAAACCTGGCGACAGACGTTTTATTCAATCTACGGGTCCGTTTACATTGCGTCCAGGTCAAACCCAACGAATTACTGTGGGAGTTGTTTGGGCCCGCACAACGAGTGGTGGCGCAAGTGGTTCGTTGAATTTGTTGAAGTTGGCATCAGACAAAGCACAGACTTTGTTTAATAACAATTTCAAGATTTTGGATGGTCCCAATGCCCCTGATATTGAGATCCAAGAGTTAGAGCAGGAATTGGTTATGAAGTTTTTGAATACCAATTCTGGCAAAATTGAAAACTACGTAGAAAAGTATAGAGATGCAACAAATAAGCTTCGCACCTACAAGTTTGAAGGATATTTGGTGTATCAGTTGAAAGACGGAACCGTGAGCACGAGTGATTTGGATAATGTTGACAAGGCTCGTTTGTTGTTTCAATGTGATTTGAAAAACAACCGCGGAATGATCGTAAACAAAGTGTACGACCCCAAATTGGCGGCTTTGTTGCCAGTGATTAAGGTGGAAGGCGCCGACGAAGGCATTCAACACACATGGAGTATCAAAAATGACCTTTTTGCAACGACTGCGAATACTCAGTTGGTTGATTTTAAGCCTGTGTATTACTTGGTCATGTCGTATGCGATTTTGGCGGATGATTCATTGCAAGTGGACCCCAACCAATTCTTGGCGGGTCGTCGTAACATCAAGACTTACAAAGTGGTTCCTCACAAAACGGAGCCTGAAAATTTCGGAACGGAATTGTCCTCAGGATATGGCAGCGGACCGGTATTAACGCGTTTGGCTGGACGTGGAAACGGAGGAAATGTATTGGAATTCACGCCAGAGACGATGAAGGACATCCTTGCAAATAACTTTTCAAGTAAGCCAACGTATGTCGGTGGATTTGGTCCTGTGAAGATAAAAGTGGTGGATCCCTTGAAAGTGCCAAACGCGAAGTTTGAATTTGTATTAAAGGAGAACAAAACAAGTATGGCTTCTGGACTAAAGGATTCGATGACCAAAAATACGGGTTGGTTTATGGTGAAGAAGGGTGCGGATGGGGTTTCCAACGATACCATTTTTTCTGATACTACGATAAGGTCAAAGTTTGAATCGGTGCAAGGTAGGCGGGGTTCTAACAATGCCACGAAAGAGACTTTGGCAGATTGGGGTTTGAGCGTTGAAGTGACACAGGTGTATAATCCCGGTGAAAATGCGCAGGCCGATCCTTCCAACGGAGTATTGAGTTGGAGTGTGGAATGGGAAGACAATGGGAAGCAGTGGTTGACGGCTGTGGCCGATAATGATGGAGCAGCTGCGGGCAATTTCCCATGGCAGAACTGGATCCGTGCGGGTCAGGCAGGTCGTGGTGCAACATTTGATCCCATAGCGCATGACTTCTTTAACCAAGATGGTACGGCTTGTGATCCAGGTCAGGCATTTGAGCGTATATGGAATGGTCGTATCGCGCCTTACGGATTAACAGCGCGTGAAAAACTCACTGCCACAGGTAAGAATACCTATGGATTTGCGTGGTGGGGTAATTCAGTGGGATTACAGAACCCCATGTCGGAATTGGCAAGTATTGAATTGGTAATTACAAAAGATAAGAGTTTGTGGACACGTTGTCCTGTGTTTGAAATGGCGGATGATGAGATGAAGGGATCAACAGAAGGGCAGATGGCCAAGTTCAATATGCGATGGGGTACGTCCAAAGACAAGGATGGCAAAGATGTCGCGGGTTCTCAAGGTTTGAGTTGGTTCCCAGGTTATGCGGTGAACATGGAAACGGGAGAACGTTTGGTGATAGCTTTCTCTGAGGACAGTTATTTGGCTGGTGAAAATGGACGTGATATGATTTGGAATCCCACGGACAAAGTGATCAACGACAATGGAAGTTATCCTGCGATGGGTGGCAAACACTTCATTTACATCTTCGGAACTGGTTTGTCGGCCATTTCTCGTAACGTGAAAGGCGAGAGATATTTGGGAGATGCAGAAGCCAATTTCCAAAGATTCAAGACGGCGGCGTTGCCAACAACGGCGGGAGGTTCGGTTTCGAGCACAGAAAAAATGAAATTGTTGTCGCAAGCGATGTGGGTAATTCCCACGTACATGGCTGCGGGTTACAAGATGGAAAATGGGAATGTTCCTCCAACCAATGTGAAAATCAAGATTAACATCCGGAAAGCGTATACAACTTTCAACGCAGGCAATGCGATTAACAATGATCGTCCGATGTATGAGTTTGATGCGGCAAGCATTGCGCCCAAGGTAAGCAATGAGATTGGCAAGAAGAATTTGGACTTGGTAAATGTTGTGCCTAACCCCTATCGCGGATACAGTTCTTATGAAAACTCACCGATCGATTCACGTGTAAAGATTACAAATTTGCCTCCGGATTGTACGATCACAATCTATGACATGGCGGGTAATTTGATTCGCAGAGTGAATAAGTCCGACGTGAATACTTATTACGAGTGGGATTTGAAAAATGGAAGTAATGTTCCGATTGCAAGTGGCTTGTACTTGATCCATGTAAAAACCAAGGATTTGGGTGAGAAAATTATACGTTGGTATGGCATTATGCACGCCATTGATTTGGATAGTTATTAATAAATAGAACAATGAATCGCAAACAAAAGAATATACTTTGGGCCAGTTTGATGGCTGTTGGATTTGTAGGAACTGCATTTGGTGGTAACCCCGAACGTCAGGGTCAGGCCGGTGCCGCACAATTGACCATCAATGGTTGGGCGAGATCAAGTGGTATGGGTTGGGCCAACGGCGGTAAGGTATCGGGTGCAGAAGCCATGTACATGAATGTGGGGGGATTGGATCGCTTCAAAAACAACACAGAATTGGTTTTTGCACGTACGGAATGGTTGATGGGTTCAGGAATTGGTATCAACAGCGTTGCTTTGGCTCAGAAGATGGGTGAAGCCGGCGAAGGTGGCACGCTGGGTGTCTCTGTGATGCAGTACAGCATCAAGCCCATTGATATTACCACAGAGCAAAATCCCTATGGCGGAATTGGTACGTTTAGGGTGAATATGACCAATATCGGATTGGCGTATTCAAAGAGCTTTAGTAATAACATCTCTGCCGGTGTAATGGCGAAAATTGTTTCGGAAGGCATTCCAGATGCCAATGCTTCGGGTTTGGCTTTGGATGCAGGTGTACAATATGTAACGACTTTCCGCCCCACAAAGGGTAGTATGAAGAAGGACGATTTCAAGTTTGGCATTTCGATGAAAAACATTGGCCCGGACATGAAACATACAGGCGATGGATTGAGTTACAAAGCCATTTTGGACAATGGAACTTTTACCAAGACAGTTCAAGTGAAGGTGGATCGAATCAAACTGCCCGCGTTGTTAAACATTGCGGCTTCCTATGATATTCGTTTGGACAGAAATGCGAATCAGTACGACAATAAACTGACTGTGGGCTTTGGATTTACGAATTATGCATATACGGCGAACCAATTGACATTGGCTTGTGAGTATGCTTATAAGGATTTCTTGACCTTGCGTGGTGGATTTGTTTATCAGCAAGGAGTTTTTGATAGCCAAACACGACCTTCAGCATTTACTGGGCCACAGGCAGGTATTAGTTATGATTTTGCTGTGGGAGAAGACGGAAAGCAAAGTAGTTTA
>CAZZKP010000145.1:0-4778 GCA_964654675.1 uncultured Bifidobacterium sp.
GCATATCTCTCGCAGGGTGATCTTCAGCGAAATTTAACGATGCAAAATTGTGTTTATCATCTTCAATTTCTGGACCTTCCGCCAAATCAAAACCCAAAGAAAAAAAGATTTCCAACAACCTATCTTCAACAATTCTTAATGGATGATATGAACCTGGACCCTCTTGATAAACAGGTAGAGTTGTATCTTCTTTAGAAATATTTCCTTGTTTCGAATTGTCTTCAATCTCTCTTTGAATTTGATAAATTTCCTCAGCCCTTTGTTTTAAAATATTCAATTGGGCACCTACAGCTTTCTTTTGGTCGTTCGGTATCGTTTTGAATTCATCAAATAACCTGGTAACAATTCCTTTTTTCGATAAATACAACAATCGGAAGGATTCCGCATTGTTATCGTTTTCGAAAACAACATCATTCACATCTTTCAGTATATCTGATATTCTGTCAATCATTCTACAAATCTAAAGATTGATGTTGTTTTATTTTCCTTGTGACCATTTCTAATTTCCAACAATCCACACTACGGCCCATTGCTATAGTATTAATAAGAATGATTTAATTTTAAAAAAAGGTATTACGTAGTATATAATATAGTTATGTGGATATGGTGATAACTTCAATTTTTTATTGTTTTTTACCAACAATAGCAAAACGTTATTAATTGATTTTTAATGTCTTAAGTGATTATTTTTTCAATTCGGTTTTATAAAATTCTTACTTCTTTATTCACTTCCCGTTGTTGTTGTTTGTGTAGTTGTTGGGGTGTTTTAAACTAACTTGCATTTGGGTAGGGTATCGAAATTATCGGTTTCACGTGAAACGGATGTTATTTGAATATTGTACCGGATTAGAAGTAATCTAACACAGGTAATATTAACATATTTTCCAAAGTAAAACTGACAGTGAATGGTTTAATGGGTGTGATTACGTAATCAGGATCATTGAGTGGAATCTGTCTTGTGTAGTCTATTAACTCAGGTGATACAGTAATTTGTGAATTTGGCCTAGACAACCAGCATCGGTAATTATACAAACCCTCTGTGAGAAAAAAACTCCTATCACTTTTGCCTTCAATTTGAATAAATATTACAGAGGCACCCATTTGAAAGGTAAGATTGATTGGAGATTGATTGGGATTGGATAGATGTATGACCCCAACCTTATTAGTTGGATTTTTACGATTTGATATTGTTTTTGTTAGAGTATTGGTATGAGTGAAAATGGGTTGGAAAGGTTTCACAGAGATGGTATCTTTATTATTTAAAACAGTAAAATATTGTCTATCATCGATGAATGTACTTGAAAGTTTTTTTGTGTTTGTGAAACTATCGATGAATAAAACATCTTTAATTTTATCAATGTTCTTTTTTAATACAATTAAGGTGTCTCGATAGAAATAGTGTACAACATTGTTATTGAACCAATTGATATCTATCGTAGGTTCAGTGATGATAAACAAACTGTCTTTGTAGTTAAATGCGGATTTGTAATTCTTTTTCTTAAATGTACTAGTAACCTTAAAAGTATCCTTATAACTATTAAAAAGGTAGGAACAATTAGCATTCTCGTCTTTTGAGATATAGTAATCATTGTCTTCGTAAACCACGTAAACGAGATGTAAGCTATCTGTTAATCCGTGAAAATGAAAATTTACATTGTCTGTCGTGGTGGGTAGATATATGAGCGATGTATCCGTTTGTTCGGGCTCTAATTTATATCTATTAATATCTTTGATAAATACGTGTTTTTTAATTTTATTATCCTTTAAAGGCGTTGAAACAACCAATTCCCCGGTGTCGTTACTTAATAACAAGGTGGGTTCTTTGACTGGATTGTTTTCGTTGAGATCCGATAGGTAGCCGTTTAAGTAAAGTGTGTTCGTATTGATAGGTGTGGTTATCTGTATTTTTCTTCTGTTTGTTGTTGCCGTTGTTTGTTGCTGGGTTTCTTTGGTGATCGGTGAAACAACCAAACTGTTTTTGGTTTGAATATTCTCGCTGAATTCAAGTCGAACCGATCGTCGATTCTCTTTGATAGTAGTCGTAATACGAACAAGCACAGGCCTAAGGGTGTCCTTATCGCCGCCGAGCGGGGGAACAGGGTTTGCACAACGTGCGAACAAGATGATTGTAAAGAAAAGCGTCAAAACAACCCTGTATTGTTTCGATATGATAAGTGCTGGCCTCAATCTATTTGACAATGAGAGTATTTGTTGTTGGTGTATTTATCGACCCAAGTGAATAAGCAAAACTTGAATATCTGCTGGACTAACGCCACTAATCCTAGATGCCTGCCCTATGGTTTGTGGCTTCGTTTTGCTGAGTTTTTCTCTAGACTCGTGACTCAAGCTTTGGATAAGGTGATAATTATAGTCAATAGGAATAGGGGTGTGTTCTAGTCGTTGTACCTTACTCGCCAAATCGATTTCTTTATCGATATACGATTGGTACTTAATTTTTATCGATGCCCTTTCTTTTGCATCCGTATTAAAATCCTTGAGTTTAGCGCCTAGTGATGGTATCGCCTCGAGGTGGTTTAACTCAACTTGTGGGCGCAATAGCAATTTGTGCGCTCGTTGTTTTTCAGATATTTGTGCAAGATCACTGGGTAGAAAATCTCTGAGTTCATCGGGTGAAATATTTGTGAGTGACAGTATTTCGGATATCTCCTTTGCTTCACGATTGATCTTTTCTAATACTGCCATTCTTTCGCTGCTTGCCAATCCAATTTGGTAACCACGAGGTGTAAGCCTTTCATCGGCGTTGTCTTGCCTTAAACTAATGCGGTATTCCGCTCGAGAAGTAAACATTCGATAGGGTTCTTCGGTACCCTTATTAATTAAATCGTCTATTAACACGCCTATGTATGCCTCATTTCTTTGGAGTATCAGAGGTTCTTTGTCCTGTATTTTCAGTGCTGCGTTAATACCAGCGATCAAACCTTGACATGCAGCCTCTTCGTATCCGGTAGTTCCGTTGATTTGGCCGGCAAAGTAAAGGCCGTCTACAACTTTCGTTTCTAGTGTGTTTTTGAGTTGAGTGGGTTGGAAATAGTCGTATTCTATTGCGTATCCAGGCCTAAATATTTTGGCGTTTTCAAAACCGGGAATTAATCGCAAGGCTTTGGTTTGCACATTTTCGGGCAGTGATGTGCTAAATCCATTGACATACACTTCAACCGTGTTCCATCCCTCTGGTTCTACAAATATCTGATGTCGGTTTCTTTCAGCAAATCGATTGATTTTGTCTTCGATACTTGGACAATATCGTGGACCCAAGCCTTGAATACTGCCGTTATACATGGGGCTATCTTCAAAACCGGTTCTTAAAACATCATGAACCGCCTCGTTGGTATAAGTGATATGGCAAGAGCGTTGGGTTTTTAGGGGTTGGGTTGTTGTTGAGAAACTGAATTTTGTGGGCTCTGAGTCACCAGCCTGTTCTTCCATTTTACTGTAGTCCAAAGATCTACCATCTACCCTGGGAGGTGTTCCGGTTTTCATCCTTCCCGTGATAAAACCTTTTTCAAACAACTGTTCTGTGATTCCTTTTGATGCTTGCTCGCCCATCCGCCCACCCCCGAAATTTTGTCTACCGATATGAATCAAACCGTTGAGAAAAGTTCCAGTTGTTAAGACTACGGCTTCTGCAAAAAAATGCATCCCCATCGTTGTGATAACTCCACTAACTCGTTGATTGTCAAACATTAAACAAGAAACGCCGTCTTGAAAAAAATCAATCAACGGATTCGATTCCAGGGCCAAACGCCAGGCCTCTGAAAATCGCCAACGGTCGCTTTGCGCCCGTGGGCTCCACATGGCCACACCCTTACTTCTATTGAGCATTCTGAATTGAATCATCGTGTTGTCTGTGATAATTCCGGACATGCCCCCGAGTGCATCGATCTCACGAACGATTTGACCTTTAGCAACGCCACCCATTGCTGGATTGCAACTCATTTTAGCAATGGTCTCAAGATTCATTGTAACAAGTAACACCCTACAACCCATGGTTGCGGCGGAATGGGCAGCCTCGCAACCAGCATGGCCAGCACCAACTACAATGACGTCGTATTTTGATTCCATAAAAGTTTTGGGTTTCACGTGAAACCTACTGAATCGATCTCCACAAAGATAAGCACTCCTCTTCTTTGCTTCTCATTATTGCGGCATCTTTTGCCGTTTTGTCTTTGAATCCAATTAGATGTAACAAGCCGTGGGAAATAACGCGAATTAACTCTTCAGAATACTGTGTGCCGAGCGTTTCGCTATTTTCTTTTACTCGATCCAAAGAAATATATATTTCACCATCAATTTGGGATTTTGAAGTTCCAAGGTCAAAAGTAATGATATCTGTGAGCGTGTCGTGATTGAGAAAATCCAAATTTATTTGGAGGAGCGCATCATCGTCAACAAAAACATACTGAAGAGACTCTATTTTCTTTGAATAGGCTTTCGAAGTTGTATTCAGCAAGAACCGTATTTTTTTGCGTTGTGATAAACGTAAGAAGCGATGTTTTCCCGTGAACTGAATGGTCTCCATTAGTCAATTATTAAAAAAGTACCAGACTTGCTGATTCGCTTGTTGTTGTATGAGGCGTCAAACAAATAAACATAAACGCCACCGGGATGGTGGTTGCCTGAGGCATCAATGCCATCCCAGCCCACCAAAGCATCTACTTTGGCCAAGATTTCGCCCCAGCGGTTAATAATTGTGAGTGTAGACTCACCGGGTGAAAAGGCCGGGGTGGTGATTTTGAAGACCGTATTTTCTTTGGTCT
>CAZZKP010000146.1:0-4757 GCA_964654675.1 uncultured Bifidobacterium sp.
CAGGGGGAAAAGGAGGCGGCCTTGGCGTGGCTCAATCTGGGGATTGAACACGCCAAGGCCGCCAAAGAATTACACGCCTTAAGCGAACTCCAAAGTGCCAAGTTGGAACTGGAGTACGAAGACGATTGAAGTGATTAATCGCGACTTTGCAATTTTGCCAACAAGCGCAAAATCTCAAGATACAACCACACCAACGTCATTAACAACGCAACACCAGCGAACCACTCCATATATTTGGGTGCACCCGCAGCAGATTGCCTTTCAATGAAATCAAAATCCATAATCAAATTGAACGCTGCAATTCCCGCGATCAATGCAGAGATGCCAATGGATAAAGGACTGCTACCGTAGTAGAAACTCTCTACACCGAACATTCCCATGATCATTGTAATCAGGTAAAATAAGCCCACACCCATTGTGGCAAACATGATTACCTTGGTAAACATCGGGGTGGCTCTCAACAAACCTGAACGGTATGCCAACAACATTCCAGCAAAAATCAACAGGGTGATACCCACTGCGTTCATCACAATCCCATCGTACATCGCGTTAAACACCAAAGAAACTGCGCCTAGGAAAACCCCTTCAGCCGCTGCATACACCGGAGCCAAATAGGGCGCCCAAGTTTGTTTGAACATCATCACCAAGCTCGCAATAAATCCAACGATCAATCCGCCCCACATGTAGCCAGAGAGGCCGTTGTTGAATGCGTAAGACAAACCTTCTTGACCTTCCCCGCCTTGAACATCAAACTTGAGCCACAAAAAGGCGGCTGGAATGATCATCATCAAAAACAAGGTAATGGTTTTGTTTACCGTACCGCTCACTGTCATTTCGCCATCGTATGAAGCCACGCGTGACCCATCGAATGCTTTGTCTGATAAAAATGGACTACTCATAGTTATTTTTTTTTCGTTTTTTTCTTCGTACTAAATTACTTCAATTATATATCAATTCTGTTGATTTCGTTTCCTTTTCACAAGGAAATTTATGCACTTCATCGATTCAATTTCTTGCTATCGCTCTTCTTGCAAAACGCATCAAATGGCTATTCGATTGAATGAAACCCATTAACGAATTAAATGGAGCGTTCCCACATTGCTGTATGCTTTGTTTTTGAAATCCGTATACTGCAGTCGATACACATAAATTCCTTCCATCGCGTCTTTCCCGCCCACCGTTCCATCCCAGCCTTCGGTGGTACTGCTGGTTTCAAAGATTTTCTCGCCCCAACGATCATAAATCGCCATCATGTAGGTTTTCAAACCGCCTGTATAGGGCAAAAAGACCTCATTTCTGCCATTATTGTTGGGCGTAAACGCATCAGGAATAAAGACGACGGGTTCAAAGTTGATGACAATATCGTTGCTCCAACTCACTCGGTTCCCACCCTGTTCATAGGCCTTAATTCGGAAAATCTGCTGATAATTGTCTTGTCCGTTATTGAAATTGTCGGTGGTTGGCGACGCGTAATTTTGATACAACTGGAACCCACTGCTACCGGGCAAGGATCGATACAATTCATAGCGACCGATTCCACCCGGGAAACCCAAATACCCCGAAAAGGTGATGTTCATGGTAAAGGGACCGGTTTTGACCCCATTGAGCAAAACGGAGGTATGGGGCGCGCTGTATAGGGTTTGTCCGCAAAGGTTTTTTGTTGCGATGCGATACTCATAGGCCGAGGCATCCGGAGCGATGGTATGATCCGCATAGAAAGTATCATTGGCTGCAACGCTTCCCACTTTTGTGAAGGTGGCGCCGCCCGCAGGGCGGCGCTCAATATCCAAATTACCCAAGTTCCGCGGGCCATTCAACAATTCAAATCGCAAATTCATCGTCCCATCAGAACTGGGTGGAGGAGCAATACTCACCCATCGCAAATCCAAACTGCTGTTGTCCACATATACCTCCAATCGCAAAGTGTCTCCCACACAACCCTTTTCACTCCGCTCAATGACTTGAACAAAACCGGGCTGTGCACCCAAGGTCCAATCAACATTCACACTGTTTGATGTAGGCGATGGCGCCGAAACAAAACTACCTCCACCCAACGACCAAGAAAAAGTGCTATTGGGCAAACCCGTAATACCGTAATTATACCCTGTAAGGTTGGGAACGCAAACCGCCGCAGAACCCGATATCAATTGCGTTTTGGGTTTGGGATTGATGGTGATGACCGCAGAAATCCAAGGCCCTGGACATCCGGTGCTAGAAATGGCACGAATCTTCGCGGGAAAAATACCGAAAGTATCCAGGTTTAACGTCAACACCCACTGAGAAGAATCCGAAGAAACTGTGGGTGTCACCTTTAAACCTGAAAAATCAAATTCATACTTTTTTACGCCCGCATTTTTGCCGGTCCAATAACCCAATGGCGTTTTGGTTTGACAATAAGTGACATCGTTCAGAGGTGACAATTTGGGCGCACCATTGAGCACGACAGGCAATTTTGTCAAAGGAGAAAGACAGGGCAATTTACTCACTGAATCATAGGCGGCAGAAATCACACCCACCCACGCAGACCCTGCAGCGCCCCAATTCACTTTAATTGAACTACCAACCGAAGCGCCGGACAAACTACCCCCCGAAACGCTCCATGCGTAGGACTCTCCCCTCACCGGCTTTACGGAGTAGGCGATACCACTCGAAAGTTCACACAGATTCCCTGGACCCGTAGGAGACTGACCGGCAAGCGCATGATTTTTCTTGACCGACAGATTTGCGGTATCCACACATCCAAATCGATCTGTTACAATCACCCTCAAAGTTCCTGTCCCCAATCCTCCCCAATCTACAGAAAACAAAGTATCGCTAATATTCTTCGATGCCGTAGCACCTGTTACCGACCAACTGTAGGTGGCCTTGTAATATTTCTTGTCCAAAGAATACAAGATACCCTTGTTGTTTGGACAAACACTTACGGGACCAATGATACCACTACCGGCTGGAGAACTAACAAACACGTTCAAGGTATCCACCACGCTGTTACATCCCACTGAGTTGGTTCCGAAAATGAGGACTGAGCCTTTACCCGGCTTGTTCCAAAGTACTTTGATTTGATAGGATGTCCCATTCACCGCTGCAGAGATTAGCGAACCACCCACAACCGAAACCGAATATTTAGGCAGCAGATTGGCCGTAGTGAAAATGGAAGTCTGGTTTAGACAAACGGTGTCGGGTCCAGCGAGCGCCGGCTTCGCCGGCGCCGCTATCAAATTGACATTCAAAGAAATATCCGCACTACACCCAAACTTATTCTTCACCCCAATCGTAATCTTGCCTGTAGCCGCGGAACCCCAATGTATTTTCACGTACCTCCCAGTATCGGAACCACTAATTACCCCTCCCGTTACAGACCATTTATACTGTCGTGCAGCATCGTATTTGTTCACTTCGTACAACTGATTCAAGGTATTCTGGCATAAATTCACCGAACCCTTTACCGTCTCGCTCGGAACAAAAGGCTTGACATATATCAAAACGTTTTCATTCACAAACTTCGACGGACATCCATTGTCGTATACCTCAAACGTAACCCGATATGGCACCTTCGCATTCGTATTGCAATCCGGCGTCCAACAAAAAGTAGACTCCACCTTTTTCCTTGCACTGTTGGTGCTGGGCGACATAGTCGCTTTTGTTCCTTTGTAGCCATTGGTGCCCGCCAAAATATCTCCATAGGCCTTCAGCGTAAGAATGTCGCCCGTATCTTTCAAATCCGTCGCCGTAACTTTCCTGCATATGGTTTCCCCTGCCTCCACGTACCAATTTGAACTCCCACCCTCATAACTCAACCGAGGTTTATTGTTTACCCCGCAGGTAATCACCATGATTTGCAAATCCAATCGAACCCATGAAATCGCGATGCCATTGCGCCACTCCGTTACCTCAATGGCTACCGCATATCTACCCGGGCTCGGCGCCATATAGGTCGTTAATCCATTAAAAGCATCCACAAAAGCATATCCCCCGCTACCAAAAGGTTTCCTTGAATTGAATCCTGCCACATACTGAACCGTATCAAAAACAGCCATAGGATCAGGGCAATTCAATACATCAACCCAATTGGCTTGACCTCCCTGCCAGGGCGTAACCAAACGATAACTCAGCGAATCCCCGTCCAAATCTATCACCCGATTCCGAATCGTAGTTGTATCGCCCGCACAAATAAAAGGCACAGGCATATCCAAAAACGAAGGGGAACTATTTTGAATCGCGGTAGGAGGTATATAACCGTAATAGGTCTGACCCTGATAGGGAGTACCATTGTCATCAATCAAATTCGTCTGTGTATTTCTACAGCATCGCTCCCATTTCAAATGATAACCCGTTGTAGAATTGGGAAGCGTAATATTAACCTCGTAAATTCCTTGTTTTAGACAAGCTTTCGCGACCTCAGGACAACTCGTGTTTCCCACCGGATTCACACTTTTCTCCGAAATCAACTTTGCTTTGTAAGAAGTAAAGAGCGTCTTATTGTCGTTGTAAACACAAAGTCCAACCTCAGTATCAAACTTTACCCCACCATCCAAAGGCGAACAATCTCGATACGTATAAATATTAATCCGATATTGACTGTTGCTGCCATTGGAACCCAAATAACGATAGGTTAGATATCCACCAACAAGGTGAGTGGCATGTGCGATTGAAGCAACCGACAAAACAACCAATACCAACCAACGTTTCAGAATTCTAAGCACGCTTATTTTCTTTTTCAAATTTAGACAACTTTTGTGCCTGAAAAGTTGAAATGA
>CAZZKP010000147.1:0-4753 GCA_964654675.1 uncultured Bifidobacterium sp.
AAGAAGATGATGCAGGAAGAAAACTACAACAGAGATTCGCAAGAAGAGATCTTTTCAAAGCGAGTTCGTGCAGGAAAACGGACTTACTTTTTTGATGTAAAGGCTACACGTAACAATGATTATTACATCACGATTACAGAAAGTAAGCGCAGTAAATTTGATGATGGCAACTTTGTAAAAATGAAGATTCATCTATACAAAGAAGACTTTAATAAGTTTAGTGATGGCTTGGCTGAAACCATTGGCCATGTGAAAACGACCTTGTTGCCAGAATACAATTTTGATGAGTACGATCGTCAGGACGACGATTTCGCGTAATCCCAAAATTGCCTACTTTTTTTGCGGGACGGGTTTTGCCCTTCCTTTTCCTATTTTTGTACAGTGTTTAAACGTGTATTTTTCTACGGAATTGCTTTTGGTTCGTTAAGTGCCTCAATGTTATTGGTTCAATACCTCAATGGCTTGTATCGATCCAATTCGGCAGCGGCCTTTTTCCCGATGTTTTTTAATTTGGTAATTCCTGGCGTTGGCGTGTACCTATTTGTGAAAAGTTTGATGCAAACACAAGGTGAAACACCAATAAATATGGGTAAAGCCTTGTTTCTGTCGTTGATGATGTCGTTGATTATGGCGGGAACTAACATCGCTGCCTACCAACACATTTATACCAATAAAAAGGAAATCATTCAAGATTGGAGGTCGCTTCAATATGCCGCAATCGACAAATCAGTGGATGGAGACAATTCGGTCACTTTGGCGGATAAGGCGAAACAAAAATCGACATTAAAAGAGAATTTTGAAGTTAAAATAGGGCCTTCGGCATTTGGAGGTTTTGAATTGATGATGTGTGTTTCAACCGGTATGGTTGTATGCTTGATCGTGTTTGTTTGGAATTATAAGCAAACAGCATAGTTTCGTAGTACATGAAGAAGTTTTTCGCTAGGTTATGGTTGGTATGGGCGGGCTTTTGGTTCGTTGCAGTCTTCTTGTTGATTTACATACCCTTGCTGATGTTGGTCATTACCCCGAAAACTTACCGATTTGCCCACTATTTACGTCGTTTTTGGGGAACAACCTGCTGCTATTTGGGATTCATCATACCCGAGGTAACTTTTGAAACACCATTGCCAAAAAATCAACAATTGATCTTTTGTCCCAATCACATTTCGTATATCGACATTTTGTGCTGTGGGAGTTTTCTCCCCGGGTTTAATTTTTTTATGGGTAAGGCAGAGCTTGCCAATATTCCATTGTTTGGTATTTGGTTCAAGACCTTAGATATTGCTGTGAAGCGAGAGAGTTTGCGTGGTTCGCACAAGGCTTTTGTTGATGCTTCTGAGCAAATGGATAGAACGGGTGCCAATCTTATCATTTATCCCGAAGGCAGAATTCCGGACGATGCGCCGAAAATAAAATTTCCATTTAAAGTGGGTGCCTTCCGTTTGGCGATTGAGAAGCAGTTACCCATTGTACCGGTTACTTTACCCGACAATCTAAAGAGATTAGACATCGACCATTTTGTTGGATCACCCGGAAAAATGAGAATGTTTGTGCATGCACCGATTGAAACCAAAGGTTTGTCGATGGATGACATACCCGCACTGCAACAAAGAGTTTATGATGTTATATCTTCACAACTTAATACACTTGGGGTAATATGAAAATCACGGAACAACGCGTTAAGGAATTGGCCCATTTGGCGAGATTGCGATTTGAGGGCCCTGCTTTGGTAAAAATGCAGGAGGATTTGGAGAAAATACTGGGTATGTGCGAACAATTAAAATCTGTGAATACGGAGGGAATAGAACCATTAATTTATCTAACAGACAGCAATACCGTACTTAGAGAAGATACCATTGTTCAAACCATCACCCATGAGGAGGCATTGAAAAATGCGCCAAAAAGCGACAGCGATTTTTTCCGTGTTCCCAAGGTAATCGACGGCAATGTCTAGGGCTTTAATATCGCTACATAACATTCGAAAAACCTATGTTTTGGGCGCACAAACGGTGCACGCCTTAAAGAAAATCGACCTCGAAATTCAGAGGGGTGAATATGTTGCTTTGATGGGACCTTCGGGATCTGGAAAGAGTACTTTGATGAATGTGATTGGTTGTTTAGATACGCCATCGCAGGGGGAATATTGGCTCAACGACAAGGAGGTCAGCAAAATGAGCGATGTGGAATTAAGCAAGGTTAGGAACGACGAAATAGGATTTGTGTTTCAAACGTTTAATTTGCTGACAAGACTTACTGCCTTGGAAAATGTTGCATTGCCTCTAGTCTATGCGGGTATTCCAATAAAAGAGCGAAATGAAAGGGCTGCGGAGACTTTAAATAAGGTGGGATTAGGCGATCGATTTCATCACAAGCCCAATGAGTTATCGGGTGGTCAAAGGCAGCGCGTTGCTGTAGCTAGGGCACTAATCAACAACCCCAGTTTATTGTTGGCGGATGAGCCCACGGGAAATTTAGATACCCAAACATCGCATGAGATAATGGCCTTGTTTGAGGAAATACATGCTGCTGGAAATACGATTGTATTGGTTACGCACGAAGAAGACATCGCCAAGCATGCAAAAAAAATTGTGCGCCTTCGAGACGGAGTCATTGAATTATGATTTCTCCTGTTATCAACTGGTACTTTAAGCAGCGTAGTCGTGATCTACGCGAGAACTTAGAACGCGCAAATCAGAAGCAGGAAGAATTATTGGTGGAGTTAACGGAGCGTTTGGCCAACACACGCTATGGCGAGAAATATCAAATTTCAAAGAACAGTACTTATGATGATTTTCGGGCCAAGGTGCCAGTTGTAGTTTATGAGGATTTAAAGCCCTGGATAGATCGCAACATGGCCGGTGAGCAACAATTATTATGGCCGGGTGATATCGTTTGGTATGCGAAGAGCAGTGGTACAACGAGTAATGTGGCCAAGTTTATTCCCATGAGTTTTGATAGCTTGGAATACAACCATTATGAGTGTAGTAGAGAAACCCTAACCCAATATTGTTCGTTTTATCCCGAAACGGAAATTTTTAAGGGCAAGGGTTTGCTCATTGGCGGTAGTCATCGGGTGAATGAGTTAAATCAAAATGCGTATTACGGCGATTTGAGCGCGGTGCTGATGAATCACTTGCCAGCTTGGGTGAATTGGAAAAGCACCCCAGACATGGAAATTGCGATGATGGAGAACTGGGAAGAGAAATTGGAGAAAATGGCGCAATCGGTTTACCAGGAAAACGTGACGAGCATGAGCGGTGTACCCACTTGGACATTGGTTCTATTAAATCGATTGTTGGAAATTACGGGGAAGCATAATATTCTTGAAATTTGGCCAAATTTAGAACTGTTTTTGCATGGGGGCGTGAGTTTTGAGCCCTATAAAGATCAATTTAGATCTCTGATTCCCTCAGACAAAATGAATTACTTTGAGACCTATAACGCAAGTGAAGGGTTTTTTGGGTTGCAGGCATCGCCGAATAAATCAGATTTGCTGCTCATGACGCACCACGGAGTTTTTTATGAATTTTATCCTGTTGCCAAAGGCCCTGACTTCATTATTCCTTTGAGCGATGTAATTGTTGGTGTGAATTACGCCATGGTTATTACTACGGTGGGTGGATTGTGGCGATATATTATTGGCGACACAGTGGTTTTCACAGATACCCGGCCCTACACGTTTAAAATTTCGGGGAGAACCAAGTTGTTTATCAATGCGTTTGGTGAGGAGTTGGTGATTGAAAACGCGGAAACTGCTATCGCAATTGCATCAAAGGAAACCGGTTCCATCGTAACGGATTATTCAGCTGGACCCATTTATTTGTCGGATCAAGCGGATGCGGGTCATGAATGGCTGATCGAATTTGGCAAGGAGCCCGAATCCATAGAGGAGTTTACTAGACAGTTGGATTCCGCATTAAAGCAAGCGAATGAGGACTATCAAGCAAAGCGCCAAGGCGATATCGTAATGAAGTTGCCAAAGGTTCTTGCTGTGCCAAAGAACACATTTCATGATTGGTTGAAATCGAAAGGAAAGTTGGGCGGGCAGAACAAAGTGCCCCGTTTGAGTAATGATCGCAAAGTGATTGATGAAATCAAGGCCTCGATGGGTTTACATTAACTGTTAAAATCGTATTTTTGTCTTTTATAGACCTATGTA
Source organism: uncultured Bifidobacterium sp. (assembly GCA_964654675.1). Taxonomy (GTDB): domain Bacteria; phylum Bacteroidota; class Bacteroidia; order NS11-12g; family UBA955; genus UBA955. The sequence goes on from CAZZKP010000147.1 coordinate 4,160, forward strand.
CGGAGCCATTAAACAACACTTGGCGGCTGAGCTGAAAAGCATTGAAGAAGCCGGATTATTCAAAAAAGAACGCATCATCACAACCCCGCAAGACGCTGTAATTAAGTTGGCAGATGGCAGCGAAGTGGTGAATTTTTGCGCCAATAATTATTTGGGATTGAGTAGCCACCCTCGCGTTTTGGAAGCGGCGAAGCGTGCGATTGATACCCACGGTTTTGGAATGAGTAGTGTCCGGTTTATTTGCGGAACACAAGACATTCACAAGGAATTGGAAGCCAAAATTGCTGACTTTTATGGCACCGAAGACACAATACTCTACGCGGCTGCTTTCGATGCCAATGGCGGTGTATTTGAGCCTCTATTGGGAGAACAGGATGCAATTATTTCGGATAGTTTAAACCATGCGTCTATCATTGATGGAGTTCGTTTGTGTAAGGCGATGCGTTTCCGATATGAAAACAATAATATGGCCGACTTGGAAGCCCAGTTGATTGCAGCCCGTGAAAAAGGTGCCCGATTCATTTTGGTGGTTACCGATGGGGTTTTCTCGATGGACGGATATGTAGCGCAACTGGATAAAATTTGTGATTTGGC
>CAZZKP010000148.1:0-4749 GCA_964654675.1 uncultured Bifidobacterium sp.
GTGCCGTAAAAGGCTGCATGGTTATCAAACCCTATGGCTATGCCATCTGGGAAAAAATGCAACGTCAACTCGATGATATGTTCAAAGAAACAGGCCACGTCAATGCCTATTTCCCGCTGTTCGTCCCCAAAAGCCTTTTCGAAAAAGAAGAAAAAAATGCAGAAGGTTTTGCCAAAGAATGTGCCGTGGTTACCCACTATCGCCTTAAAGCAAACCCCGATAAACCTGGACATTTGATGGCCGACCCCGATTCCAAGTTGGAAGAGGAACTCATCGTACGTCCTACCTCAGAAGCCATCATCTGGAATACATACAAAAATTGGATTCAAAGTTATCGCGATCTTCCAATACTCATCAACCAATGGGCCAATGTAGTTCGATGGGAAATGCGCACCCGATTGTTTTTGCGTACGGCAGAATTCTTGTGGCAGGAGGGACATACCGCACATGCAACCCAAGAGGAAGCATTGGTGGAAGCCCGGAAAATGTTGGATGTCTATGCTGAGTTTGCTGAGACTTTTATGGCAGTGCCAGTCATCAAAGGCGTGAAAACCGAAAACGAGCGCTTTGCCGGTGCCGATGATACCTATTGCATTGAAGGAATGATGCAAGATGGTAAAGCACTGCAAATGGGGACAAGTCACTTTTTGGGACAGAATTTTGCCAAGGCCTTTGATGTGAAATTTCAAAGCAAAGAGGGCAAATTGGAATATGTTTGGGCCACCAGTTGGGGCGTTTCTACCCGATTGATGGGTGCTTTGATTATGACACACAGCGACGATGAAGGGTTGGTTTTGCCACCCAAATTGGCGCCGATTCATGTGGTAATTGTACCCGTTTATCGCAGCGAAGAGGACCTCGAAAAAATTAAAGAGGCCATGAAACCATTGTCGGTTCAATTAAAAGCACTGGGATTGACGGTAAAATTTGATGATCGCGACACATACAAGCCTGGTTATAAGTTTGCAGAATGGGAATTGAAGGGAGTACCGGTTCGCTTGGCGGTAGGTATGCGTGATTTGGAGGCGGGAACGGTAGAAGTCGCGCGTCGTGATACCAAGGAGAAGTCAGTGGTTGCCATGGAAGATTTGCAGTCGCGAATCGTTTCGTTGATGGATGAAATTCAGCAAAATTTGTTTGATCGCGCAGCAAAATATCGTGAAGAGAAAACCCAAGAGGTGAACAGTTGGGATGAATTTTTGGAGGTAATCAATGTGAAAGAGGGATTTGCGATTGCGCATTGGGATGGAACGGGTGAAACCGAAGAGAAGATCAAGGAATTGACCAAAGCTACCATTCGTTGTATTGCGATTGACCAGAAATTGGAAGAGGGCGTTTGTGTATTTTCCGGGAAGCCAAGCAGGGGCAGAGTGGTATTCGCGAAAGCCTATTAAGTCTGAGTTCCTCCGTTGAATCGATTTATTTGATGGGGGGGGGAATAGGAGTTCCTTTGTGGTTTGGTAATTTAACCCATTGCGGATTGCTCGCGATTGCTGAGGTATGCTTGGGTAAAAATGGCAGCTAAGATGATTGTTGCACCTGTGTAAAACAGGATGTTTAGGTCTTTGTTTTCTTCAAAAATCACAGCGCCCAAGACAATGCCATAAATCGGTTCGAGGTTTACAGTGAGGTTTGAAGTGAAAGCGCTTAATTGGTTCAATGCATAGGTGCCCAGATAGAAGGTGAGATTAGTGCATAGCACCGCGAGTAGAAGGATCCAAATCAAGTCCCATGGACCGGAGGCGATATTTTCTATCGTTAATAATTCAATATCAAAAGGAGGCAGCCAAGGTATGTGGTCGGTTGAAATGAGAGAAACAATCACTGTTAAAATGAGTGCTCCGGAAATCATTTCCAGCGTTGATATAGCAAGCGGTTTGGCGCGATGAATATGGGCCTTATTCAGTGTTGTAAAGGTAGCGGCGAGAGCGGCACTAAGTAATCCTGTAACGACAGCCCATCCATAAGATACGTCGCCAATTTTTGCGATATGACCAGGTTGATTTTCTGGGAGCGAGAAATAAATAAATAGGATTCCAAGCACCACAATCAAACCCATGTAAATGTCTCTTTTGGAAAAGGGTTGCTTCAGAACGAGGGGTTCAATGATGGAAGCAAAGAATGAGGCTGAGCCCAAGCATGCGAGTGTTACAGAGACGGAATTTCCCAATTTAATGCTGCCATAAAAAGTGAGCCAATGTGCACAAACCAAAATTCCAATGCCGAAAAATATGAATATCGTTTTAAGAGAAAGCCCTTTAAGCGATTTCCAAACCGGGGGCATCAACAAATAAATTGCGGCAGTAAGTAACATTCGATGCCAAACCAAAGCAATTGATCCGTAGGAAATGAGCTTGCCCAATATGGCGGTAAATCCCCAAAGAAAAACGGCGATGTGCAGTGCAATAAATGCTTTGGTTCGGGGGGATTTTTTGGAAGCCATAACCTGTTTAAAAAATCAAGGCCGCTGATTAGAGCGGCCAGGATGTTGGTATATAAAAGCGCGTAACAGTTGGCGTTATCGAAATAACCGATAACAATACAAATATAGCGATTTTAGAAAAAAATGCAAAACAATTCTAATTGAATTTTCCTTTGTAACGGTCTTTGATTTCGTTAACAATGGTGCGCAATTCTTGTTCTTTGTCCTTGTTCATGACCAATAAAACCTCATCGGATTCAACGATAACGATATTGTCTAATCCATTGACAACAATCAACTTATTGGAGTTGTTGAAAACCATGGATTCGGAGGTATTGTAGGTGTGGATGTTTTTTCCAATGAGTGCATTATTTTTATCGTTTCGCTCACTCACATCCCATAAACTCTTCCAGGTTCCCAAATCATTCCATCCAAAATTGGCGGGCATCACGAAAACATCCTTTTCTTTTTCCAAGACGCCATAGTCGATGCTGATGCTTGGTGTGAGTGCATAAGCCTGCTCTAGTTGGTCGTTGTAATTTGGGCTATTTGGATGAACATCGGCAAAAATTTGAAAAATCTCGGGTAGATGTTTTTCAATGCTATTGTTGATGGATTTCATGCTCCAGACAAAGATGCCAGCATTCCACAGGAATTCTCCACTTTCCAAGAAGCTCTTTGCAATTTCTTCGGAGGGTTTTTCTGTGAAAGTTTTTACTCGATGCAAACCACGAGGATCAAGCTCTGGGTTAAATTGTATGTAGCCGTATCCAGTATCAGGTCGGGTTGGTTTAATACCCAAGGTGACCAAAGCGTCATTGTTTGATGCAAAATTCATGGCTTGCAATGACGTTTCGATGAAAGCCATTTCATTGCTTATCAGGTGGTCGCTGGGGGCAACCAAACATACTGCATCGGGATTTAGGGTTTGAATATGTCTATTTGCAAGGGCAATACAAGGTGCGGTATTTTTTGCAAGGGGTTCGTGCAAAATTCTCGAAATTTGCATTTCTGGAATGTGTGATTGCACTAGGGGGACATAATCTGTATTCGTTACCACAAAAATATTCTCTTGTGGTACCATATGGCTGAAGCGATTGTATGTCTGTTTTATTAGGGATTCACCTGTCCCCATAATATCAATGAACTGCTTTGGGAAACTCTTTTTGCTCACGGGCCAGAACCGACTGCCGATTCCTCCGGCCATGATTAAAACGTAATAGTTTTTATTTAGACTCATAAAATACCCTCTTTGTAAAGGTCGTGCAAATGTACCATTCCAAAGTAAATAGTTTGTTGTGTGATAATTATTTGGGTTATTTTCTTCTCCTGCATTATCGCCGCAACCTCAGTTGCCATTGTTTCTGATTCTACAGTGATGGGCGATTTCCCCATGATGTTTTCCGCGGTCAGGTGGTCAAATGTTGTGTGGTTTTCTAACATTCTACGGATGTCTCCATCCGTTACAATGCCAATGACTTTTTTGTTCTCATCGATGACTGCAGTTGCACCCAATCGGTTTTTTGTGATGGTGAGAATTACTTCTTTCCAGGGTGTTGAGGCATTCACGGAAGGTTTGGAATTTTGTTCCGCAATGCTGCCACACTGCAAGTACAGCCTCTTTCCTAAGGCCCCACCAGGATGGTATTTTGAAAAATCGTCGCTAGAGAAACCCCTCATTTGTATCAGCGCAATGGCGAGAGCATCACCCATGATTAACTGTGCGGTTGTACTCGTAGTGGGTGCTAGATTGTTGGGGCAGGCTTCACGATCAATGGTAGTATTGATGACAAAATCGGAAAGTTGAGCCAATCGACTGTTGGTATTTCCTACCATTGCCACTAGGGTATTGTTAAATCGTTTTACCAAAGGAGCCAAAGAGATGATCTCTGGGGTTGTGCCACTTTTTGAAATGGCAATCACAATGTCATTTTGTTGAATCATTCCCAAATCACCATGGATGGCATCTGCGGCATGCATAAATAGTGAGGGCTGACCGGTGCTGTTTAGTGTTGCCACAATTTTTTGGGCGATAATGGCACTTTTTCCGATGCCAGTAAATATGGCGCGTCCTTGATTGGAAAGCAAAATTTGAACGACCGAGACGAAGTCGTTATCTACGTATTGTTTTAATGATTGAAGTGAATCCAATTCATCGGTTATGGCTTGAACTGCGTATTTTTTTATCAAAACGGATGAATTTGACGGGGACGACATCAATTTTTGTTGCAAATTAACCAAAAATATCAGCAGCGTTTGTAAAAATTGTAACTACGGGGTGCGGGGATGAAAAATTCTTTGTAAATTCACATATTGCTTTAGGGTAA
>CAZZKP010000149.1:0-4677 GCA_964654675.1 uncultured Bifidobacterium sp.
TGCAAAGTTTGCAATCTCTGTAGAATTTTTCTACGGGAAAATCTTTCGTATATCCATAACCACCAAATATTTGCACCGCTTCATTGGCGCAATAGACACTCACTTCAGATGCATAGTATTTTGCCATCGCGCCTTCTTTTGTCATACTAAGCCCTTTGTTTTTTCTATCAGCGGCTTCTTGCGTTAAGAGTTCAGCGGCTTCAATTCTCGTTGCCATGTCGGCCAATTTGAACGCAATTGCCTGGAAACTTGAGATGGGTTTTCCGAATTGTTCTCTTTCCTTTGAGTATTTTACTGCCGCTTCGTAGGCGCCTTTTGCGATACCCAAAGACAGTGCTGCGATTGAAATTCTACCGCCATCAAGGATTTTCATGGCTTGAATAAATCCATCGCCGATGTTTCCAAGGATGTTCGCTTCAGGGACTCTGCAATCTTCAAAGATCATTTCTGCAGTTTCGCTTGCGCGCATTCCCAATTTATTTTCTTTTTTGCCACCCCTAAATCCTGGGGTGCCTCTTTCTACCACGAAAGCGGTTATGCCACGGGAATCCAGTAGTTCACCGGTTCTTGCCAATACCACTGCTACATCGCCGGTGATTCCATGTGTGATCCAATTTTTTGAGCCGTTCAGTACCCAATGGTCTCCGTCCTTTTTGGCAACACATTGCATCCGCAAAGCATCAGAACCTGTGTTGGCTTCTGTAAGGCCCCAAGCTCCAATCCATTCCGCCGTTGCCAACTTCGGTAGCCATCTTTGTTTTTGGTCTTCGTTTCCAAAGGTTAAAATATGACCTGTGCATAGGCTGTTGTGGGCTGCCATCGACAATCCAACGCTCCCGCAAACCTTGGCCAATTCTTCAATGGCTGCTGCATATTCAAAATAACTCAATCCTGAGCCATTGTATTTTTCGGGTACCAAAACACCCATCAAGCCCAATTCGCCAAGGGATTTAAAAATGTGAATAGGGAAGGTTTGAGACTCATCCCAATCCATCAAGTGTGGACGTATGTTTTTTTCGGCAAAGTCGCGAACGGTCTGTCTTACCATTAAAACGCTTTCACTTTCTTGGAAATTCATCATATTTAGTACCTACAAAGATATTAAACGTATCGCTTAACCCATAAGGAGATTGCCTATTTGTTCGAAGAAATTTGTGGGTTGGTCGTAAGGATCATGGGCGTGCTATTTTGTTTGATCTGTGAAATGCAAATAAGGGGCGATTTTTGTTTTTTCCTCTGCTGTGATTCCTTTCATTTCTTCCCATTCTTGGTGGGTTAATTTGGGATGTTGAATCAGAAAAGGGCCAAGTATTTTTGCTTTGTTCGGTCCTACATAAGGATGTTTGTAGAGTTGCTTGTAGTCGACCTGCACGTTGAGCATGATGAGTTGTGATTTGTCAATGATGACATGAGGCATCATGAATTCAATGAGGGTGGTGTCGATTTTGGGAATTTCAATCATTTGGTGAGGTGAATAAAACCCTCCCATTTTTTCTCTGAAACGCAGAATTCTCCTGGCTATGGCTGATCCAATCCCTGGCAGTTGATCGAGATTCGCGCTGTCAATATTATTGATGTTGATGTTCGATGGGAATGGATTTTTCTGTGCCAGCAGTTTTGTGAGTTGGGGTTGTAGAATTTGCAATGGCTTTTTTCCTTCTTGGGATTTTCGCAATTCCATCAAAAGGGCGAATGCCATTTTATTGGTTAAGGGTTTTGGGTATTTCGAATGGGTATGAGGTGGATGGGTTCCGAATTCGCCGTGATTTGATTTCCACCGGCGTTCAAATTTGGAGTGGCCATTTGCGTTTCTATATCCCTTCGTGGAGGTTGGTGAATGCGCGGGGGCGTTGAGTTCTTTTAACGTTTGTTGTCGTTGTGCTTGGGAATGGCATCGAACAATGCCCAAAATAGAAAGGGTCGTTATGGCGAACCAGAACGACCCTTGCGTAATATTTTTTCGTAATCCTAACACCGCAAACCTGTCCAAACGACAGGCGCAAAATTAGGCGAACTCAGCCAGTTTTTCTTTGCGATATTCGCCAGAGTCCAATTTGTTTTTGATAGATTTAAAAGCGTCAATTGTTTCTTTGACATCCTCCAGAGAGTGCACTGCGGTAGGGATCAAACGCAAAATAATCATACCTTTAGGTACCACGGGGTAAACCACGATGCTGCAGAAAATGTTAAAATTCTCACGCAAATCATGGGTCAGGTGGGTTGCCTCTGGGATCGTTCCGTTTAATACCACAGGGGTAACTGGTGTGGTTGTGATGCCAATGTTGAAGCCGGCTTCTTTCAATCCGTTCTGCAAAGCATTTGTGATGGTCCACAATTTTTCTTTCAGCTCGGGTTGTGTGCGAATCATTTCTAACCGTTTGATAGAACCCACAACCAATGGCATCGGCAACGCCTTGGCATAAATCTGAGACCGCATGTTGTAACGCAGGAATTTGATGACGTGTGGTTCGGACGCGATGAAGGCGCCAATCCCGGCCATCGATTTTGCAAAGGTGGAGAAGTAAATGTCCACTCCCTCCGTTACGCCTTGTTCTTCTGCTGTACCTGCTCCGGTCTTACCCATCGTTCCAAAACCATGCGCATCGTCCACGAATAGGCGGAAATTGAATTTGCTTTTGAGTTCAACGATTTCTTTCAGTTTGCCTTGAGAGCCGGTCATGCCGAAAACCCCTTCGGTAATGACCAATATCGCACCGCCGGTGGCTTCAACCACTTTGGTAGCACGTCTGAGCTGTTGCTCTAAACTTTCAATGTTGTTATGGTTGTAAACGAAACGTTTGCCCATGTGAAGACGCACACCATCGATGATACAAGCGTGTGATTCTGCATCGTAAACAATGACATCGTGGCGATCGACCAAAGCATCTATTGCACTCAAAACACCTTGATAGCCATAGTTTAACAGGATGCAGTCGGGTTTTTGGACGAAACTGGCCAAATCGCGCTCCAATTGCTCATGGTAATTGCTGTTTCCGCTCATCATTCTTGCCCCCATGGGGTAGGCCATTCCGAATTGTGCGGCGGCATCCGTATCGGCTTTCATGACATCGGGGTGGTTGGCCAAGCCCAGATAATTATTTAAACTCCAGTTGAGGCGTTCTTTTCCCCGGAAAATCATTCTTGGACCGATGGGCCCTTCCAATTTGGGGAAAGTGTAATAACCGTGTGCGTTGTCCGCGTGTTGGCCCAAAGGACCCATGCGTTCATGTAGTTTGTCGAATATGTCTCTCATGATAATTGACTACAAATAGATTGATGCAAATTTAACAGTGTATTGATAATTATTGTTTAGAAGTTGTTCTCTGTTTGTGAATAAGCCAAATCTCCGGTCATTAAAGTGAATTTTGTTATGTCAAAAACAAAGATTGAATGGATCATTTGATAGGCTTTTACCTTATCTGCCAACGATAAAAACGCATGGACTTTTACCCAGGGTTTCAACCTTTCGTTTCCACGCGCTGATGGGTTGGGTGAGAATGTGCTCGTTGGGCTCATGTAAGTCCTTGGCAATGCAAAGCAGCATATCTTGGGGAAGATTTTTACAAAAAAACTGAAGTAACCTGTCCGTTCGATACGGGGTCTCGATAAACAGATGACTGTGTTTATCGGTCGCTTTGTTATGCAACAGGAGCGTAAGTTGTTTGAGCTCGTTTTCGTTGATAGGTGGGTAGCCATGGAAGGTGAATGTTTGTCCGCTGAGTCCGCTGCCGGCCAAGGCTAGCATCAGGCTGTTTGGTCCCATGATTGGTTTGATGTCCCATCCGCGTTGATGTCCGATTTTCACCAACATCGCCCCAGGGTCGGCAATGCATGGCATGCCCGCTTCAGAGGCAACACCAATTAATTTGGTATTTTGAATGGCTTTTAAAAACGCTTCCAATTGTTTTTGGGGCGTTCTGGTATTGAGTTCAAAAATGTCGAGATCGTTCAACGGAATGCCCACTTTAAGGCTGGAAAGAAATCTCCTTAAGGTTCTTGCATCCTCGGCAACCCAATGTCTGATAGGAGTGATTGCGTTGATGTATTGTGGGGTATTCATCCAAAGCCAACTTTGTTCGCCAATGGGAAGTGGCACGAGAATGAGTTGGGTGTTGTTGCTTTCTTGGGTTCCCTCGGCTGATTCTTGTAGCAAAGGAGTGTGCGTTGGTGTCTCCAAATGAGCATCGTTGATGTTTATGTCATCCATTCCTGCAAATTTCAACTTTATCGATCGAAGTCTGCAATTTATCTTTTGCCTAGGGAAAATTGTCATTTAACCGTCAGTTGAATTAATTCGCTCGGGTTTATCAAGTAACTTTGTCGAGTGAGTTTTATTAATCGACTTAAAACGCGTTGGAACGTGCAGAAAGCATGGATGGTTTGGGTAATCCTATTGGTATTTGCCTTGACCGGATTCACGGTGATGTACTTAAAGAAATTTGTTAAGCCTTATTTGGGTGAGGATTGGTGGGTTGATATGGTTTATTATGTATTGATTTTGCCATTCTATAATCTCTTGTTGTTGTTTTACGGGTTCATTTTTGGACAGTTTAAGTACTTTTGGGCCTTTGAGCAGCGCTTTTTTAAACGCTTATTTGGTAGAAAGAGATGATTACCCGCGAATCGGTACTCAAAGCATTGTCTCATGTAGACGACCCAGACCTAAAAAAAGATTTG